>NZ_QJJP01000003.1:102417-190698 GCF_003201565.1 Nitrosomonas sp. Nm84
AGGAATCAATCCTACGGACATCGCGGTTACTCGTGATACCAACAACCTATTTCTCGCATTAAAAAACACCAGTGAAAAGATCACAGTAACCAACTATTTTTATCAAGATGCCACAACTTCGTATGTGCTCGATGCGATCGAATTCAGTGATGGCACCAGTTGGAATGCAACGACGCTTAAAGCCATGATACTCACTGGAACTGCAGGCAATGACACGCTGTACGGTTTCGCATCAGACGATACGATGAATGGATTGGGCGGCGATGATGCGCTAAATAGTGGTGAAGGTAACGATACCTTACTGGGTGGCGCCGGCAATGATTCCTTGTATGGAACAGGTGGAAACGATACATTGGATGGCGGAGACGGTAACGATACACTCATTGGTGGTGCCGGCAATGATACGTTGCGGGGAGGCGTTGGAGCCAACTACTTAACAGGCGATGATGGCAGCGATATTTATTTGTTTGCAATCGGAGATGGAAACACCAGTATCAACAACTATGAAGCCAGCAGTGCATCTCCTGATGTATTGCGGTTTATGCCAGGAATCAATCCTACGGACATCGCGGTTACTCGTGATACCAACAACCTATTTCTCGCATTAAAAAACACCAGTGAAAAGATCACAGTAACCAACTATTTTTATCAAGATGCCACAACTTCGTATGTGCTCGATGCGATCGAATTCAGTGATGGCACCAGCTGGAATGCAACGATGCTTAAAACCATGATACTCACTGGAACCGCCGGCAATGACACGCTGTATGGTTTCACATCAGACGACACGATGAGCGGATTGGGCGGCGATGACACACTCAATGGTGGAGAAGGTAATGACACTTTGATAGGTGGCTTGGGGAACGACTATTTACAGGGTACAGGTGGGAATGATGTTCTGGATGGTGGAAATGATAGTGACACACTCTTTGGCGGCGATGGCAATGACACCTTGCTGGGTGGAGATGGCCAGGATGCCCTGTATGGAAGCGCTGGCAATGACATATTGGATGGCGGATTAGGCGCAGGTGATTATTTATCAGGCGATGCAGGCAATGACGTCTATTTATTCGCGACCGGAGACGGCAATACCACCATCAGTAACTATGACACGAGTGTTGGTCACAATGACGTTTTACGCTTTGCATCGGGTATTAATCCAAGTGGAGTTTTGGCGACGCGCTCAGGTAGTGATCTGAGGCTAACCGTACAAAGCACCGGCGAAATCATTACCGTACAGAATCACTTCGTAAGTAGCAACCAATATATGCTCAATGTCGTTGAGTTTACGGACGGTACCAGCTGGAACAGCACTGCATTGGCTTTGATGGTGCTGACTGGAACCGCGGGCGCTGACAATATCACTGGATTTACCACCGATGACACACTCAACGGTCTGGCTGGTAACGATGCGCTCTCTGGTGGCGACGGCAATGACACTTTGCTGGGCGGAGATGGTCAGGATTATCTATACGGCAACGCAGGCAATGACATATTGGATGGCGGATTAGGCGCAGGTGATTATTTATCAGGCGATGCAGGCAATGACGTCTATTTATTCGCGACCGGAGACGGCAATACCACCATCAGTAACTATGACACGAGTGTTGGTCACAATGACGTTTTACGCTTTGCATCGGGTATTAATCCAAGTGGAGTTTTGGCGACGCGCTCAGGTAATGATTTGCGGTTAGCGGTACAAAGCACCGGCGAAATCATTACCGTACAAAATCACTTCGTAAGTAGCAACCAATATATGCTCAACGCCGTTGAGTTTGCAGATGGCACCAGTTGGAATAGCGCCACACTTGCTCAAAAAGTATTGCAAGGTACCGCAGCTGCCGACAGCATCACCGGATTTGCTAGCGATGACACCATGAATGGCTTCGGTGGTAATGACTATCTGTATGGTTTAGAAGGCAATGATATCTTAGACGGCGGTACAGGACAGGACTATCTATATGGTGGTACTGGTAACGACACATATTACGTGGATAGCGCCCTTGACATCGTTACTGAGAACCTTAATGAAGGTATGGACACGGTCAATATCAATCTAACCTATATATTACCAAATAATGTAGACAATCTTATTCTATCTGGCACATCGACTATCAATGGCACCGGTAATGATCTGGCAAACACTATTATTGGGAACACCGCCACTAACCAGCTTAGTGGTAATGCTGGTAATGATACGTTGGATGGTGGCATAGGCACAGATACACTAGACGGCGGATTAGGTGATGATGCATTAACCGGTGGTACAGGTAAAGATATCTTTAAATTCACTACGGCGGGTAATACTGACACGATTACTGACTTTGTTGTGATCGATGACACGATCAGACTAGAAAACGCTGTATTTAAGAAACTAACGACGACGGGCACTCTAGGGGCCAGTCGATTCAAGATCGGTACCCAAGCACTGGATGCTGATGATTACATTATTTACAACAATGTAACCGGCACATTGCTATACGATGCAGATGGCAATGGAGCAGGTGCTGCTGTTCAGTTTGCCGCAATAAGTGTTGGATTAGGCATGACCAATGCGGATTTTGTGGTGATCTAAATTAACAGGCTGTTGGAAAATGTTTTCGAAGCAGCCAATGCCCGAGAAAAACAGTCGAGAAAGCGTATGCGTAATAAATGAGCATTTGAGCTTGTTCTTAACACCGTAACGGCAATGCAGATAGTTTTCTTGCGCTTGTTAAGTAATTGTTAAGAAACAGAACGCCTGATTTAATCAGGCGTTCATAATATCGCTCTCACATAGTGGTTTTTATGCCCACTCAAAGCAACAAAGAAACAAATTACGCAATCAAACCCAACAATCGCCGAGTCTCTTTCTCATCCAATTCCAACCACTGTCCGCGTTTAATGCGTGGCGGCAAATTGATCGGACCAAAACGCACGCGCATTAAGCGGCTGACTGACAGTCCAACTGCTTCAAACATGCGTCGTACTTCACGATTCTTACCTTCTTTCAGGATGACGCGATACCAGTGATTGATCCCCTCGCCGCCTTGCTCGGCCAGATAAGAAAAAGCCGCGCGACCATCCGCCAAATCAACGCCCGTAGTCAGCTGCGCCATCTGCTCGTCAGTCAGTTTTCCCAATATCCTCACCGCGTATTCACGTTCCATTTCAAAACGTGGGTGCATTAGCCGGTTTGCCAGTGCACCGTCGGTGGTAAAAATGAGTAGACCGCTGGTATTAAAATCCAATCGCCCAATGGCAATCCATTTGGAAGACCGCAAATGCGGTAGCTTATCGAACACCGAAGGCCGGCCTTCCGGATCATGGCGACTGACGATTTCGCCTTCCGGCTTATGATACAGCAGAACCTTGGGCAAGCTTTCTTGCGGATTCAGCCGGATTACGCGTTTACCGATACGCACGACATCACTCGCACCAACTCGATCGCCCACTATGGCAACTTTGCCGTTCACGCTGACTTCTCCGGTGGCAATCAATGCTTCCATTTCCCGCCGCGACCCCAATCCTTTCTGCGCCAGGAGCTTTTGCAGCTTAACCGTGGCAGTTGTTAATACATTTGGGGATATGGGTGTTTGAACTATCGGTTTGGGTTGTGAAACAGGTACTTTCTTCTTTACCGGCCTGGTTGGCCTCTTAACTTTCATGGGTATGTCAATCCGGGAATATGCTCACAATAAAAACCACCATCTAACAGGCCGATGAAAAACTATCTGCGTTGCCGCTACGATGTTAAGAACAAGCTCAAAATGCTCATCTATTATGCATAAACTGCACTTTTCTCCTGTTTCTGCCTTGTATCGGCTGCCTCAAAAACGTTTTTCAACGGCCTGCTAATAAAACCAAATAAGCAATTTTAAACTATTAAGTACCTCACCTTGCGCTTATCGTTAGCAATTGTTGAAATTCCGATACAAAAAGCCTATTTCAAACGAACACAACCATTATAAAATTGACGTCTTTCCGGGCATAATCCGGTGACAATAGATCCCAAAATACTGACCCATCGCTCAAGTGATTTTAAACAGAAAAATATGCCAGCAACTACAATCCCGCTTTGTACAAAGCCATATACAGCACCATCCTGGTTACCTGGAGGAAATGCCCAAACGCTTTACCCTTATTTCAATAAACCTGCGCAGCTTTTCACGTATCGACGTGAGCGCTGGGAACTCGATGACGGCGATTTTATCGACGTGGATTGGGTGGATGGATCGACTGACGCGCCGCTGGTGATATTCTTCCATGGTCTCGAAGGCGGATCATCCAGTCACTATATTCTGAGCATCATCAATGACCTAAGAAATTATAACTGGCGCAGTGCCGTGATTCATTTCCGCGGTTGTTCCGGCATACCTAATCGGCTGTCGCGAGCTTATCATGCGGGTGATTCCGTTGAAATTGACTGGATGTTGCAGCGACTCATAAACCAGACACAAGCAGTAAGCGCCACTCAGCCAATCTATGTCATTGGTGTATCGCTCGGCGGCAATGCACTGCTGAAATGGCTGGGTGAGAAAGGGGAACACGCCAAAGAAATAGTGGACGGTGTGGCTACTGTGTCCGTACCACTTGATCTGGCTGCTGCCGGTTCAGCATTAGACACTGGCTTCAACCAAGTGTATACACGCCATTTTCTGGATACTCTCAAGGACAAAGCATTCGATAAACTGGCGCAATTCCCTGGATTGTTTGATGCCAAAGCACTCAAAAAATGTTCATCGATTTATGATTTTGATAATTTGGTCACAGCACCGCTGCACGGTTTCAAGAATACCGATGAGTATTGGCGGCTATCGAGCAGTAAGCAATGGCTGGGACATATCAAAGTCCCCACGCTGGTGATTAATGCACGCAACGATCCTTTCATGTCGGCATCGGCATTACCGTCTCGGCACGAAGTATCCTCCGCTGTCACGCTGGAATTTCCACCAGAAGGCGGTCACGCCGGATTCATGCAAGGCCCATTCCCTGGAAAATTAAGTTGGCTGCCTAAAAAGATACTCAGCTTCTTTTATCACAACTGCCAGCTAAATGGACGCTGATCGATACGTATGATGGAACTCGGTCATCGTGTTTTCCGGTAAAATGCATCAGAAAATGCAAAAACGAAGCATTAAAACGGAGTGATGAAATGATCGCTTATCCCCCCATTAACTATTTGAATGATCTTACGATTGATCAAATAAATTCTGCAATACCACTTACTTTTGCACAGTACATACCGCCCATTAACGGTTTTGGCGATATGTTGAATTGGGATTTTAGAGCTTTCTTTTCTACATCAGTCAGCAATACCGGTGCGCGCAATATGTTTGCCTTTGAAGGCACCGCAGGCGCGACCTACGATATATTCAGCCAGAGCTTCTTTGATCCGTTTGTTTTGCAGCTTTTCGATGAGCAGGGCAGAATGATTGCGACAGACGATTCCAGCGGCGCTGCTGGCACTGACCACATTCGCTTTATGGCGTCCCATGACGGTATCTATTACGTTGATGCATCATGGCGCCAAGGTTTTGCAGATATTGATAAGTATGCTGTCATTACTGCCTATGAAGATCTTGATACCATACCGTCAACTTTTCCAAGCTCATCCCCATCAGTTTCTGTATTTAGCCCCACAAATTCTGCGACAGATGTATCCGTCGACAGCAACATTGTCCTGACATTTAGTGAAGCGATCCAAAGAGGTTCGGGATCGATTGCGTTAGTAACCGCTGACAATGTATTAGTAGAATCTTTTGACGCCGCATCCAGCAGTAATCTATCGATCTCGGACAAAACACTGACCATCAATCCAACCAATAATCTATCCAACAATACGCAATACTTTGTCACGCTGGAGTCCAGTTCTATTAAAGACTTGACCGGTCACGGCAACGCTCAAATGGCATCCTATAGTTTCACCACCACAGCACAAACGCCTGGCACAAACGCCGACAGAATTTTTGACTGGGGAGAACGTCAATATCCAGATTTATTCTCAGATCACCCGGAATCGCAGGACGTATTTGGTTATCATGCCCGCATCTATTCCAATGGTAATGCGCTCGGCGAACAAAACGATCATATTTATTTTTATGATGGCGGCACGAGGGATATCATTCTGGTCGGCACGACAACCGATTTCCTGCCGCAGGCAATCGCAGCAGGCTACTAGTAGGCCGTATGGATTATTCTCGTTAAAAAAACTATCTACGTCGCCACTATCAAACAGGCTCAAAATGCTCATTGATCACACAGAAACTGCACTTTTTCGCCTGTTTTTGCCTAACACCAACTGAAAAACAAAAAGATAGAGAAAACTGTAATGACTCAACAAAATCTGAAATTATTCGGCATGGAAGCGGCAAAAGGCCGATGGATATTTGTGCTGGTTGGGCTGTTAATCAATGTTTGCCTGGGATCCATTTATGCCTTCAGTGTTTTCAGAAAACCTCTGGAAACTTTATGGGAAATCACGTCGAGCCAGAGCGGTTACCCGTTCATGGTTTTTCTGGCGGTATTTGCGATTACAATGCCGTTGGCAGGCAATCTGATCGCCCGATGGGGCCCGAAAAACACAGCGATGCTGGGCGGTTTATTGTCGGGAACCGGGTGGATTGCGGCAAGCTTTTCTGCGGATATTGCAACTTTGACTATCTTGTACGGCGTTATCGGTGGTGCCGGAGTCGGCATCGTGTACGGTTGCCCGATTGCCGTGGTCGCCAAATGGTTCCCGCAACAAAGCGGATTGGCAATCGGCTCAACTGTAATGGGCTTTGGCGTATCGGCATTGTTGATCGCGCCGCTTATGAAGGCAATGATCCATCATCCGGAAATTGGCATACTGCATACGTTTTTGTACCTAGGGATCGCGTTTGTAGTGATCGTCACGCTGTTGGCACAGCTATTGCGTTTTCCATCCGCCGAGTGGGCATCAGCGGAAATAACGACAACATCCACTGTAACGACTGCAATACCCTCCTTAAATCTCAGCCGGCAGGATATGCTCAAAAGCGGTAGCTTCTATGCGCTATGGGCAACATACACGATCGGTTGTTTGGCTGGATTGATGGCAATCGGCATTGCATCCCCGGTCGGAACCGAAATAGCGAAGCTGGACGCAACAATGACTGCATTTGCCGTTTCATTGTTTGCAGTATTTAATGGTCTCGGGCGACCGATATTTGGTGCTGTAACCGATAAGCTGGGGCCTAAGCATACCGCAATGGTTTCATTTGCCATGATTCTTGGCGTCTCGCTATTGATGTCATTTTTCGGGCAAGATAACGCCCTGCTATACTTATTTGCATTCTGTGTGCTGTGGATGTGCCTGGGCGGATGGTTAGCGATTGCGCCGACATCCACCGGTATATTCTTTGGAAAAAAGCATTATGCGCAGAATTACGGGCTGGTGTTTACCGCCTATGGTGCCGGTGCCATCCTGGGAACACTGCTATCCGGCAATATCAAAGATATCACCGGCAGCTATTTGAACACCTTTCCAATCGTCGCAGGGCTGTCAATACTTGGAATAATTATCGCCGCGATTGGATTAAATCCCGTCAAGCGCCAATAAGCCAGCTACACTACAATGTTGGAGACCGTTATCATAATTAAGGTTGAAGTAAGGTAGCGAACTCCAGCGTAGCCGTTGACCGGAATGAATAAAAATGCCACTGCAATCGCTGCACGTCCGTCGATGGCTGGGTGAATAAACGACTCCGCGCCAAGATCGCGGAGAATCACAAGTTCAGTATATTCGGTCAGTTGTGACTCGGATCGGACCATAAATAGACTGTCCACCCATACCTTCAGAGACCACAATGCATGATTAACAGCTATCCATTCTTCAAAGTTGGCATAACAAAAAAGCTGTTGTTGAGAGTGTTCAACTTCGCGCATAATCTATAAGATGCGTGGCTTTTATACAATTTGACCGAAGTGAGTGGTTTTTCAACAGCCATTTAACAGGCTGTGAATGATTTTTCAGGGAAGACTATTTATTATGCCTCGAACTGGCGCTTTACTCCCGCTATCGCGTGAACACCATACATCATTAGTGATGGCGCGTGCCGCCCGGAAAGCGGCGGACAGCAATGACGGTGTTGCTTGTACGGCGGTAATAGCGCGCATCGAAGCGCATTGGCATGCACTGATGGCAGCGCATTTTGAGCAGGAAGAGCAGCTCATTCGGCTTGCGGCAGAGATACTTGATCCTGAGTCCGTAGCACGCATTCTTGCCGACCATGCAGAACTGCGCACGCTTGCCTGTGGGCCCTGTATGCTAGAGCCCATAGAGCGCTTATACCGGTTTGCCGATCTCGTCGTTGCTCATGTGCGTTATGAGGAGCGCGTGCTTTTCCCACAGCTGCAATTGCATCCTGGCATTGAATCTGCGGACATATTTAACTCGATTAATTCAGAGAGGTAATACGTGTGAATTTTCCTGATTTTTACGAACAAGCCCCGGTCGTGCATACCTACGACGCATTTGCCGCTACGCTGGGCGCTGCCCACAATGGTCTGCTCGATTATCATTACGTAGATGCCGTGCGTCTGGCTGGGCATTCTTGTCCTACTGTTGCCGGTGCATTTCTGATCGGACGCGCGGCACTGGCTGCACTTTATCCGGACGGCCCCGCGGAGCGCGGCAATATTGCTATACATATGCCGGCTCCACAAGATGAAGGTGTCACTGGAGTCATGGCGCAAGTGTTGACGCTGATCACCGGCGCTGCTGCCGACAATGGCTTCCAAGGCATGCGTGGGCGTTTCAAACGCCAAGGCTTACTCAGCTTTGCACAACACCGCGAAGGCGACGCGATTATTTTCAAGCGCCTTGACAACAACGCACGCGTGGCTGTAACACTCGATGTTTCTTTGATACCTGCCGACCCTGCTCAAGGAGAACGCTTGATGGCCATCTTGCAAGATTGCGCTGATGCCTCTCAACAAGCTGCTTTCGCCGATGCCTGGCAAGATCGCGTGCGGCGATTATTGCTCGAATTTTCCGATGACCCACGCGTGATACGAATCACACCGATGAATTGATCAATCGGAACTGCATTGGATTCTTTGAAGATACCTACTGAGCTATAATCCGCCGATATGGCGCTATAAAATGACTTTTATTATTTTCTGTTACGTGAATAACTGCTGTATATTTAAATTTTTGTCCGGAATATAAAACTATGGGATGGCAAGGCTGGTTTACGCTGAGTTTATGTGTTGGAGTACTGGCAACACTCGTTTTTACACGGATTGGCCCTCATTTGGTCATGATCGGAGCGCTGACAATACTCAGTGTTACTGGAATTCTGAGTAGCGCCGACGCGTTAAGCGGCTTCAGTAACTCGGGTTTGATTACAGTTGCAGGCATGTTTGTTGTGGCCGCAGGTATGCATGCCTCAGGCGCGATTGATTTGCTAGTAAACACGTTATTAGGCAGACCTAAAACGCCGCGTGCTGCACTTTCTCGAATGTTCTGGCCGGTTGCATTTTTAAGCAGCTTTCTTAATAACACCCCAGTTGTCGCTACGATGATTCCGGCTATTTATAGTTGGTCGCGCAAAATTGGCGTTCCACCGTCCAAGCTGATGATTCCGCTGAGTTATACGGCTATCCTGGGCGGCACAGTAACATTGATTGGAACCAGCACCAATTTGATCGTCAATGGTCAATATCAGGTGCTTACCGGCGAGCCCGGTTTCTCTCTGTTTTCGATAACGGCTGTCGGTTTGCCCGTTGCCATTGCCGGTTTTATATTAATGTGGTTATTATTCCCTAAATTACTGCCAGACCGAACACAAGGCCAGGTTTTCTCCAATCTGCGCGAATTTACGCTGGAAGTTTCCATTGCACCCACTGGTCCTTTGGTCGGAAAAACGATCGAAAAAGCTGGATTAAGGCATTTGCAACGCGTTTATCTGATTGAAATTGAGAGGAATGGTACCGTACTTACGGCCGTTTCTCCTGAAGAAATATTGCAAGGAGATGATAGGCTGGTGTTTGCCGGCGATACCGATGCCATTTCGGATTTGCTGCGCATCAACGGCATTGTGCCGTCAGCTGAGGAAGGACAAGCACAGACATTCACCGAGCGGCATCCTGAGAGACGCTTGGTTGAGGCTGTCGTATCACCGCACTGTACCGCAGTGGGATTTGCTATTCGCGATGCACGCTTTCGTGCCCGCTACGGTGCTGCGGTACTCGCTGTAGCGAGAAATGGCGAGCGTATCAAAGGCAATCTCGGTAGCATCATACTGCAAGCGGGTGATACGTTATTGCTGGAGGCACGGCCAGCTTTTGTTACTCGCCAACGCTACAACAAGGATTTTTTGCTAATTAATGATCTGAACACTGAAACGCCACGTCATGAACGCGCATATCTCGCCTGGGCTATTCTTCTGGGCATCATTACAGCAGCCAGCTTTGAAGTGATCACCATGTTGAATGCTGCACTTGTTGGTGCTGGCCTAATGATCATTACGGGCTGCTGTTCGGCCAATCAGGCAGAAAAAAGCCTTGATTTGACAGTCATTATTACCATTGCAGCATCATTTGCTTTAGGTATGGCATTGGAAAAAACTGGGGTTGCTAAATATTTAGCGGAGAATATCGTCGATTTGAGTGGCGGTACACCTTGGCTTCTGCTGATTCTGACCTATATCACCATTTCAATACTCACAGAACTCATTACCAATAATGCAGCGGCGCTTTTAATGCTGCCCATTGTGTTGGAGATCACTGAAAAAGCCGATTTAAATAATGTGCCTTTTGTATTTGCCATCATGATGGCTGCTTCCGCCAGCTTCGCAACCCCCTTGGGCTACCAGACTAACATGATGGTTTATGGCCCCGGTGAATATCGTTTTACGGATTTCCTGAAAGTAGGGATACCGATGAATACAGTAACAGCCATCGTTACCATTACGGTACTGCTAATCGGTTGGCCGTTGACCAAGTAAAGTTTGTTGTCATCAAATCAAACCGGATATTTTGCTGGGGCCTTCTGCAATCGCTATAGACTCCTTTGTCATGGTGACATGAATATGCTACGTGTGTATGCGTATTGCTGCGTCAACATTGCCTCTGTTGACGCATTCTTCCAACACCTGTTCCCTTTATAGAACTACACCTTCATATGAAAGCCAAATGATTATCGACTAAAGCCGATAGTCGTTTGGTCAGCAGCCTTTACTACACACTACTTCGTGCACTTCTACGCGATTAAAGCACTACAAGCACCTATTACGATTACGACACACGGCGCATTATATTAGTTGACCAAATCAATCGGGTATTGTATAGTTGACTGAATTAATCGGGTATTACAATCCATTCTTTACAACCAACCCTACTCGATTTTTAATAGGAGCTAAAAATGCGATTAACAACAAAAGGTAGATTTGCAGTAACAGCATTACTTGATCTTGCTTTGCAACAAAGTAGTCATCCAGTAACGTTAGCGGATATCAGCCAGCGGCAAAAAATTTCCTTGTCTTATTTAGAACAGTTATTTGCAAAACTGCGCCAATCCGAACTTGTTGATAGCGTGCGTGGCCCTGGAGGTGGTTATTGCCTTGCGAAAGAACTAGATAAAGTATCGATCGCAGACATTATTCTTGCTGTTGACGAACCAATTGATGCAACACAATGTGGCGGCAAAGAGAATTGCCATAACGATGGAAAGTGTATGACACATGACTTGTGGGCAAAATTAAATGACCTGATTTTTGAATATCTCGGTGCGGTAACATTGAAGGAATTGGTTGATAATCAAATCAATCATCAAAATGAGTCCGTTGTGCCGCTTCTTGATATGCGGGAGTCGGCCGCTGCATATATCAATTAAAAACTCATATAGAATTACATTCAGGGATCTTGATAATTTTACACAAATGAAAAATATCGCGGTGGATTAATGTCATGCCAATTACGTTAACTGAAAATGCCGCAAAGCACATCCAACAGCAACTCGTAAAACGAGGTAAAGGAAGTGCGTTTCGGATCGGAATCAAGAAATCTGGTTGTTCAGGATTTTCTTATGTGTTTGATTATGCCGATGAGATTTTACCTGATGATCAATTATTTGAGTCCCATAAAACTAAAATTGTTGTAGATATAAACAGCCTTCCTTACGTGGATGGATCGCAAATTGATTTCGCCAAGGAAGGCCTCAACAGCGTTTTCAAGTTTATCAATCCCAATATTGATAATACATGTGGCTGTGGTGATAGTTTCAGCGTAAAAGAATCTACTAAGATTTGATCAATAACAGGTTCTTTTGCGACATACTCTCTGTTTACAAATGGAATAATCCGATTGTCGGACAATTAAGATTATAAGATATCTGCTCCAAACTAAAGATACTAAAATAAAGGAATAAACCAAATGAGCGCAGTATTGCAAAGTCTGGTTAATCAACCGTATAAACATGGCTTCGTGACTGAAATTGAGTCTGACATTGCACCTAAAGGACTCAATGAAGATATTATTCGATTAATCTCGACCAAAAAGAATGAACCCGAGTGGCTCTTGTCATTTCGCCTGAAAGCCTACCAGAAGTGGCTGGCAATGACTGAACCCGAATGGCAGAATGTTCATTATCCCAAAATTGATTTTCAGGCCATCAGTTATTATTCAGCACCGAAACCAAAGAAAAAATTGGCCAGCATGGATGAAGTTGATCCTGAATTGCTGCGCACATTCGAGAAGCTCGGCGTACCCATGCACGAGCGTGCAGCACTTGCCGGTGTGGCTGTTGACGTCATCTTTGATAGCGTTTCAGTGGCAACCACCTATAAGGAAAAACTCGCTGAAGTAGGTATTATTTTCTGCTCTATTTCGGAAGCAGTACAAACGCACCCTGAGCTTATCCAAAAATATTTAGGATCTGTTGTTCCAGTCGGTGATAACTACTTTGCAGCATTGAATTCTGCAGTGTTTACCGATGGTTCTTTTTGTTTCATTCCCAAAGGTGTTAAATGCCCAATGGATTTATCCACCTATTTTCGTATCAATACGGAAGGATCCGGGCAATTTGAGCGAACATTGATTATTGCGGAAGAAGGTGCATCGGTCTCCTATCTCGAAGGCTGTACCGCGCCTAGATTTGACACGAATCAGCTGCATGCCGCCGTGGTTGAATTAATCGCATTGGATAACGCTGACATTAAATATTCAACCGTTCAGAATTGGTATGCCGGCGATGAAAATGGTGTTGGCGGCATATTCAATTTCGTCACCAAACGAGGATTGGCCAAAGGTGTTAATTCCAGAATTTCTTGGACACAAGTGGAAACCGGTTCGGCCATTACTTGGAAATATCCATCGTGTATTTTACGAGGTGATAACTCGGTCGGTGAATTTTATTCGGTAGCCGTCACAAACAACCATCAACAGGCGGATACCGGCACCAAGATGATTCATCTTGGAAAAAACACGCGCAGCACTATCGTCAGTAAAGGCATTTCATCGGGACATTCGAACAGCAGCTATCGCGGTCTTGTACGCATTGCTCCGACCGCAGAGAATGCGCGCAACTATTCACAATGTGATTCCATGCTGATCGGCGATCAATGCGGCGCGCATACCTTTCCATATATTCAAGTGCATAACAACAGTGCCAAAGTTGAGCATGAAGCATCGACTTCCAAAATTGGTGAAGATCAGCTTTTTTATTTCTCTCAACGCGGTATTGATGCAGAGGAAGCGGTTTCAATGATTATTAATGGATTTTGTAAAGATGTGTTTCAACAATTGCCGATGGAATTTGCAGTTGAAGCCACAAAGTTACTGAGTTTCAAGCTGGAGGGCAGTGTCGGATGATTGATAAAAATAGTACAACCATTCTTTCTGTTCAAGGACTGCGCGCCAGTATCAACGGTACAGAAATTCTGAAAGGTATTGATCTTACGGTTAAAAGTGGAGAAATACACGCCATTATGGGTCTTAATGGATCTGGAAAAAGCACTTTTGCAAAAGTACTCGCTGGCCATTCAGCGTACGAAATCACCGGAGGATCGGTTCAATTTGAAGGTAAAAACCTATTGGAACTGCCTCCTGAAGAACGCGCTCGCGCCGGGCTATTTTTGGCTTTCCAATATCCTATTGAAATTCCTGGGGTCGCTAACACGCAATTTCTTCGCCTTGCCTACAATACCGTACAAGGGCAGCGTGGCAAAGAAGAATTGGATCCACTTGAATTTGATGATTTTGTGCGTGAAAAAATGAAATTACTGGACATGAAACCTGATTTCCTGGATCGCAGCGTCAATGAAGGTTTTTCCGGCGGTGAGAAAAAACGTAATGAAATTTTGCAAATGGCATTACTGGAACCCAAGCTCAGCATTCTGGATGAAACCGATTCAGGATTGGACATTGACGCACTTAAAATTGTAGCCAATGGCGTCAACCAAATCGCCAATCCAAGCAACGCAACGATTCTGGTGACGCATTATCAGCGCTTGCTGGATTATATCGTACCCGATTTTGTGCATGTCATGCAGGCAGGTCGTATCGTTATGACGGGTGGCAAGGAATTAGCACTGGAGCTGGAAACACGAGGTTATGACTGGATCAGTGCAAATAAACAATCCGTTGCCGGAGTCGTCGCATGAATGGAATAGCCCACACCAATTACCTTGAGTGCTTGCTTAAATCATGGTCGACAAAACCCACCGAATCGCTATCCTGGTTGGGTCAATTACGCGCTCGGGCCATTGATCGTGTCAGTACGCAGAGACTACCCACTAAACGCGATGAAGAATGGCGCTTTACGGATATTTCATCATTAGTTGATTTGCCTTTTCAACCGTCACAACCTGACAGTAACCTGCAAGTGCAGGATATTGAACATCTATGTGTGAAAGAAGTAAAAAACCGTCTGGTGTTTGTTGATGGCCATTATTCACCGCAATTATCAACCGTTATCGACTCCACAGCACTTGTGATTGGCAACTTGCCGACATTCTTATCCACACATGCGTCGACTCTGGAATCCCACTTGGGACAATATGCCAAATTTGACAACAATGTATTTACCGCATTGAACACAGCATTCCTGCGGGATGGCGCATTGATATGGATTCCAAAGAATGCTGTCATTGTTGAACCCATCCACCTGTTATTCATTGCCACCCAAAATGAAGTCACCAGCTATCCGCGCTGTTTATTGGTTGGCGAGCCCGGCAGCAATGTAACGCTGATTGAAGATTATGTAGCGCTTCAGCAAGGAGCCTACATCACCAACTCAGTGACAGAAATCAGTCTGGCTGCTAATGCACACGCCAAGCACATTCGCATTCAACGAGAAAGCACGCAAGCTTTTCATTTGGCAAATTGTGCAGTATCGCTGGCTCATGCCAGCAATTATCAATCTACCAGCATTACACTGGGATCGCAGATTTCCCGCTACAACCTGGATGTTCGATTAACGGATGAGGCGGCAGAATGTACTATTGACGGATTAACTCTGATTGCGGATCGTCAACTGGCCGATACGCACACCTGCATCGACCATCTTAAGCCTAATGGCACCAGCCGGCAACAGCACAAATGCATCGTCGATGACGCAGCGCATGCTGTATTTAATGGAAAAATCATGGTGCGCCCGCATGCGCAACACACCAACTCATCGCAATCCAGTCGCAACCTGTTACTCAGTAAGACAGCGCAAGTGGACACTAAACCACAATTGGAAATTTTTGCCGATGACGTTAAATGCGCACACGGCGCAACAGTCGGACAATTGGATCAAGAAGAGATTTTCTATCTAGAAAGTCGTGGCTTATCAGAAATAGCTGCGCGCAATTTATTAACATACGCATTTGGTGCAGAAATCATCAGTCGTATTCCCGTTACTTCGCTCAGGCAACAATTGGAACGGACTGTTCTTAGCCAAACCCAGAGTAACTAATCATGAATCCAGTTAATGCTTCTCTGAAATCAGAAATATCTTCCGATTTTGATTGGGAAAAAATTCGCGCTGATTTTCCGATTCTTAAACTCAAAATAGATGGCAAGCCGCTTGTTTTTCTCGACAATGCCGCATCCAGTCAAATGCCGCAACAAGTCATTGACCGTCTGGTGCGGTATCAGACCACGCAACATGCCAATATCAATCGCGCTGTCCATTATTTATCCGAAGTTGCCACGCTGGAATATCACAATGCGCGTTGCAAGCTTCAACAATTCATCAATGCGCGCGAAGACAGGGAAGTCATTTTTACCAGCGGCACGACCGATTCCATCAATCTGGTCATGCACGGTTATGGACGTAAATTTATCAAAGCTGGCGATGAAATTATCCTGACCACTTTGGAACATCATTCCAATATCGTACCGTGGCAGATGTTGGCAAATGAGAAAGGTGCAAAAATTCGCGTTGTCCCGATCAATGACAAGGGCGAACTGGAAGTGGATGAATATGAGAAATTGTTCAATGAACGCACCAAGTTTGTTGGCTTAATTCATGTATCGAATGCGCTCGGCACGATCAACCCCATCAAACGCATGATTGACTTTGCCCATCAGCATGGTGTTCCTGTTCTGATCGATGGCGCACAGGCAGCGCCGCATATGGCGATTGATGTACAAGCACTGGACTGCGATTTCTACACCTTTTCTGCGCATAAACTCTGTGGCCCAACGGGAGTAGGCATACTCTATGGCAAAGCTACTTTACTGGAAGCCATGCAACCCTTTAAAGGCGGTGGCGATATGATCGCTTCCGTCACTTTTGAAAAAACCATCTACAATACCATTCCGCACAAATTTGAGGCCGGTACACCGCCTATCGCCGCCGCCATTGGTTTTGGCGCTGCTGTTGATTATTTGACAGCGATTGGTATCGAGAATATTGCTGCCTATGAATCCACCCTGCTTGATTATGCAACGGAATGTCTGAATGCGATTCCAGGTGTCAAAATCATTGGCACGGCGGCAGAAAAAACAGCGGTCATTTCCTTCACCATCGACGGCATTCATCCGCATGATATCGGCACCATCCTGAACCAGGATGGCATTGCAGTGCGCACCGGACACCATTGCGCACAACCTGTCATGCAGCGTTTTAATGTTCCAGCCACTTCCCGTGCCTCATTCGCCTTCTACAATAAAAAAACAGAAGTAGACGCCTTAGTCGCCGGCATTAAAACTGTCCAAAAGGTTTTTTTATAATGCACACCAATTCACTCTATCAGGAAGTCATACTCGACCATAACCGCAAGCCGCGTAATTATGGCAAACTGGATTGCGCCAGTCACCATGCAGTAGGTCATAACCCGTTATGTGGCGATCGTTTGGATATTACACTACAGCTTGAAGCTGATCAGATCAATAACATCGCATTTCAGGGCGAGTCCTGCGCGATCTGCAAGGCATCCGCATCGATGATGACGGCTGCAGTGAAGGGTAAATCACGCTCGGATGCAGAAACACTGATTCATGAGTTTCGTGAATTGGCCATCGGCAAATTGGATATCAATCATCCGCACCACCTTGGACGCTTAACAGTTTTTTCCGGTATACGTGATCTGCCAACACGCGTCAAATGTGCGATTTTGCCGTGGCATACCCTGCATGCCGCGCTCAATTCTATCGCCGATGCATCGACTGAAGCCAATAACGATCCGGTACAGACGGTAGTACCAGGTAATTCCTAGTTTACGAAAAATAACACCCGATATTGGATTTGCGCATATCTATTTATCCATTCAGTCTTATATGTAAATAATAATTTTCCTGATAACTTTTTCATAATTCAGTATTAAAACTAAAATGCCAAAAATTGCTGATATTGAAGGAACACCGAACAAAAACGCTTTAAAGTTTATCCTCAAAGAACCATTAACCTGGGGAGTTGCACGATCGTACGACAATGCCGAAGCCGCCAAAGATGACCCGTTGGCGTCTGCACTCTTTGATATCGACCATGTCACCAACGTGTTTTACATTGACCAATGGATCACCGTCACCCAGGATGGCGATGCCAATTGGCAAGACCTGGCGCGTGAAATTGCCGATCCCATTCGCGCAGCACCCGCCGCTTCAGCGCAATCTGCTGAAACAGTTGCTGCCGCCAGCAATGCACTTTCCGACTTAAGTCCGGAAGATCAATTACGCCTGGAAAGAATCAATGTGCTGTTGGATGATGAAGTGCGCCCCTACCTGCAACATGATGGCGGCGATTTACATGTCTTAGGACTCGAAGGCAATATCTTACGTATCCATTACCAAGGCGCCTGCGGCACTTGTCCCAGTTCCATATCGGGGACGCTCAGAGGCATTGAAAATATGTTAAAAACCATCGAACCTGATATACAAGTCATTGCCAGCTAGGCCGCGATTAACTTCAGAGGATCAATCAGGGCAAAGCTTAGCTTCAAGAAATTCCTTTGCATTTTCGGTCAAGTCGGACAAAGTAAACATGCTTTCTAGTGGTATTTGTATGGATTGCCATTGATACACTTTGATGAGTGGCTATTCGCAGCTTTCTTAAAAGGACTGTTTATGACTGTAGCTATAAGAAAAAGTACGCAGGATCTCAATCAACGAAAGCGGTTCCTGCGCCAGCAATTACGGCTTCATCCCTAACCGAACAGGTCCGCAAGATTCGTTTTAATCTCATTTTAGTCATACCTAACTCCTGCAGAGAGACGATGTAATTATTCATGACGGTGCGTGAGTATGGATGCTCCGCACCTACGCTTTCGATGAGTATTACCAACGCACGTCGCATCAACGGTTCGGCATCAGCCAGCCTGTTAGTTGCCTTAAGCAGTTGCGCCAGGTTGTTGAGGACACTTGCAACGTTCGGATGATCCTCCCCGAAGCTCGCCTCATCAATGGCCAGCGCGCGGCGCATCAGCGGTTCGGCTTCTCTATAAAGAGACTTGGTAAGATACATCAAACCCATCTGATTCATTAGTCGGGCGGTGGGTGTTGTCATCCCAGCGGCATCGGCGTATTCGACCACTGCTTGTGCATGCGGTAGCAGTGGATTTAGGACCGGCCAATCCCGCACATCCTGAGGATCACCAATGAATGCGGCATCAAGCCATCGCAGCGTTTCGGTTAATCGGATATGTTCCGGATCCTTGTATTGGCGCCGCGTGACATCCTGCACTAAGCGGTGTACGCTGAAGCTATCATTGGTACGTGTAACTAATGAATAGGACTCCAGTTCGGCCAGCGCAGTAAATGGATCGGTTTCAATCCTGCCATCCGGTATCGGCATCTCAAGCAGTGATTCCGGGATCGGTGCAGGGCTTATCCATGCCACATGTTGCAGCAATTGCTGAGCAGATTCAATGAGTTGGTCAAAGCTAGTTTGCCACGTCACAGCAACACTTTTCGGATATTGCATCAGGCGTGAATCACTCCAAGTCAGAACGATTTCACGCTGGCTATGCCATTTCTTCAGATAGTCGGCAATGGAGAGACGATTTCGCAAGATATATGCGCTTGCCTGCTCCAGCGCCAAAGCTAGCCCATCGAGCGTTTCTGCTAGAACGCTAGCTTGAACATTGTCATCCGATTGTTGGCGTCGCCTGGCAGCGGTGCGATCCAACAGAAACTCAGTGGCAGCATTGACGGATAGAGTATCCACAGGCAAAACCACCAAACTACCGCTCCAGTTAATCTGTCGGCTGGTTACCAGCAAGTGCCCGCCAGATAATTGCGACAGCAGGTTTTCAACCGCAATTGCGGCTTCTTCCGTATCGACGTTATCAAAAATCAACAGCCAGCCAGGATTTTGCCGCAGCCATTTGAGGGCGGCATCGCGCTGCCTGTTTTCATCGGTCTCAATCCGCTCATCCAGTTCGAGGAGTCGGCATAACCCTGCGAGATTGCGATGCAAGGCTTCCGCACTATCAGCCACTACAAACAAATCGACAAGAATAGTCCTCAGCATGACACCAGGCATATTCTATAGCGATGCGGGTCTTACCAATACCGCCAAGACCACTCAGCACTCGCGCAACAGCCATTTTATTAGCAGAATCCGGAACGGGACCGAAACTGCGATTCAAGTCGTCAAGCAAAGCTTCTCTGCCTTTGAATAATCCGCCAATGCTGGCCAAAGGAAGATTACTAGGTTTCTTGAATGAGCCTACTTTTGCAAGAATTTCATGCAGTTTTGAGCGAAGTATTTCTACTGCCAGTCGATCAGCGCTGACAAACTTGATTTCAGGATAGCGCTCAATAGCTGCCAGGCGCTCGAGGTGTTGCTGTTGATGGTTGCGTTGCTCTTCAATCAACACATACTTCTCATCACGCATGGTGCCCGGTTCGGGTACTGCGATGATCAACATTTTGCGGTGATACAATGCCAACCAAGCTTCCCATTGCGTATAAGAAAGTGACTCGACGCCAGACCCAAGAAAAGGACTTAGCGGTGGCAATCGTTTACCAATATCAGGGTAACGTTGATTTATGATACTTAGCGAGGGGCTTTGCGCCATTGCACCGGTCATGTCACCGATCAAATGAACTATCGCATCACATTGATTAATGTAATCATCAAGCTTATCCAGAGTCTCCGTGCCGGTTGCGATGAAGTCCTCCTGCACTTTGACCGTAACGTTGGGGCGCTCAAGATCGTGCCGCAAAGCGTCACGGTAGCTGCGGAATTCCGCGCTAACAGTGGATAGAAAAATGCGAATTTGCGTCATAGTATTTCGCTTTGTGTCAGCTATGGATAGCCCGATTAATTCTTACAGTTTATTAATCATACTAAGAGATAACAAATAGTCGGGCAATACTGCAAATGCATACATCTTATTCAGTTTAATGCCATCTTCACCCCGAACATGATATTTTTCATCCATTCACAAGCGCCCGCTTCTTTTCAAGCGGCGATTGACCATCTTGTGGTAGAGCGATGCCAGCAATGGTCGAATCACCGGTAGACCGATCAGCCAGGCCAGCGGTTTTAGTAGGAATACCCGCGACATCAATAAGATGTAAGCATCGAGTTCGGAAACTATCTGTTGGTGTTCATCGCGAACATGTAATTCAGATAAGGCCTTGTGAGGATCAATACCGATGTCGCGTAGATGGGTATCCTGTCCGCTGATATCGAACCAGCAGACGTCTTCTCCACTTTTCCCCGCCAGCTTCTCATAGTTTTCCCGATCCTGGATGCAACTGGGGCATGCGCCATCATAATAGACAGTGATCTTTTGCTTTTCTTCCTTCATTATCAGCCCCTTTTGATCAAGCGCTGAAACTCAATGATTGTTGCCGCAGATTGACCCGGTCAGCCGAAGTTTCTAAGCTTATTTAACTGCGGGTGGTGTAAAGACTTCATTGACTTGACTGAAAGAACCGCCCGGTGCCGGACCGCCGCTGATTACGTACAGGCGTTCGGCAACGACAGCTGATCCCAATCCATGGCGCGCGGTAGGCATCGGAGCCATGGTGCGCCACTGATCAGTGGCAGGGTGGTAGGCTTCATTGGTGGCAAACGTGCCCTCTTTCGCTTCGCCACCGACGACATAAATCCAATCGTTGATGGTGCCTGCGGAAATGCCGCTACGAGGCGTTGGTAGATTCGAGCGTGGGCGCCATTGATCAGTATCCGGATCATATTCTTCAACAGTTCCCATATTGCGGTGATAATTCAGCTTAGGCCGGCCGCCGATGGCATAGATTCGGTTTCCAGCGATTGCGGCTGCCAGATGGTCCCGTGGAGTCGGCATAGAGGCGCCGGATGACCAAGTATTCGTTTGCGGATCAAAAATTTCCACGGCACCGGAATTATGTTCGCCATCATACCCGCCGATTGCATATAAGCGATTCTGATACACCGCAACACCGAGCGCTCCGCGTGCGGTTGGCATTGGTGCAAGTTCGCGCCATTCTTGAGTCGCAGGATTATATTGATACACTGTGGCAACCGCGTGCCAGACTGACAAATAAGCTTTTGTAAACCCGCCCACGATATACAACAAGCCATTAATAGCAGCGATTCCAGCATGGTGCCGACCTTCTGGCAGTGGCGTAGTGAGCGACCAGGAATCTGCAGCAGTATCGTATACCTGCACTTCGCTACTGATGGCAAATTTCAAGGCATTGTTAAAATTTGGTTTATTAAAACCTCCCACCACATAAATTTTACCGTCAATGGCGGCTGCGGCCACCTCTGTGCGCGGCGCGGGCGCCGACGCAGCTACTGCCCATGTTCCTGTGGAAACATCAGCAAGTGCCGGACTGATATGAATTAAGGTGAGAAAAAAAATAATGAATAGTCTTAAAATCAACATAGAAATCCTCCGAGACTGTAAATTTAACTGTGTAACTGTCTGAATTAGACATACGCAATCAGTCGTTCTTCGAATTCGATCATAAAACGATTCAAAGCCGCTTTCCAGTTTTTTATTGGCATAGCCCAGTTTCGAGATGCTCCCTGTACCGCTAGGAAAATGATGTGTCAACACTTTAGTGGACACAAAGTTAAGCAGCATTTTGCAGCAACTCGAAATTAACGGGCGATATATACCCATTAGCTGAATGTAATCGCTCCCGGTTGTAAAACACTTCGATATATTCAAACACAGCCAGTTTAGTTTCTTCCCGAGAATGAAACGTTTGCTGATGGATCAATTCAGTTTTTAAGGATTGGAAGAAGCTTTCCGACACGGCATTAACACTCGGGGAATACTGGATTAGATCGACAGGTCAATGCAAAGGCAATAACGCCAATCCCAGCACGGGTCAGACCAAGTCAGCGGCTTTTTTCAAATGCATTTTTACAATACCACTGAGTTGCCCATCTTCTCGTTCCCTGAATGAAGGAATTCGATGCAGCCAACCATAGTAGGCGCTCTGTGAGACCTGTAAAACCGGCACATCGATAACACAGCGAATTCATCCCGATGCTGTCTGATCCAGGCGTACTTCACCTTTGTCCCTGGGCAAAGTACGCCGCCTTTTTTAATAGGTCACGCTCCTCGGTCAGTTGGGCAACCTCTTTCTTTAACTGCTTTAACTCTTCATAGAGATGTGCGTCAGTGCGCACGGCCTTTATGTTATCTACCGGTCGACTGTATTTATTAATCCATGTATGCAAGGTGTTTTCATTGACACCAATATCCCGGGCGGTTTGAGCCACCAATTTATCCGATTCAATGGCTAACTTTACTGATGATTCCCTAAATTCAGCTGTATAAACTTTGGGTTTCTCTTGGTTCATTTGGATACACTCCTTTTTTCAGTTATTTTAAGAAATGTGTCCAGTTTAGTGTCGCCACATCATCACTCGGCCCCATATTCTGGAGCTTTTCTGAGTTGCCCGTTACATTATTACACGCAATGGGCAATGGCTTTTTATTTTTCCTCTGGCAGTGTCTAATCAGGATTTCTCATCATCCTTTTCCGCGATTATTGTCGCAAAGCCCCGGATCACTGCCCCGAGATAAAGCAGATTTCACCCTCGATTCCAGCCTGGAAGGTTGCTCCGCCATCAGTTGTCTGACCACTGATGAAGAGAACACCTGTCGCTCCTGCAAAATCTCCTGTACTGGCATCTGGAACAATTCGTGCAATTTCACTGAATAATCCCCTCCCAGTATCGTAGATTGCAACATTACTGGTCGCCAAGATTCCTTTTTGGGTCGTGACTGAGAAGTTATCTATATAAGAAATGGTGCTCGCGTCTGGCGTAGGAATCGGGGTACTACTGAAAGTGGCTCTTGTTGTTCCGTTTAGCTTTTCCCCTCCCGTAATTGTTCCACTCGTCGTGCCGTCGAAGTTATTGACAACACTTAGATTGCCTTTCAAGTTCTTACAATTGCCATCCGCCAATGCTAATTGTGGCAATAAAAATAAACCGACGGTAGCTGTTACCATTGCGAGCATCGCCAATACCTTGATCCTTTTGCTCATAATCTTTCTCCTTTCGTTTGAACTGAATGCCTTAGTCGGGCAATATTCTGTATCGCCCCCCTTCACAAGCGATAGCTACCCACCAATGAATCCGTAGATTTCCTTTTCCTCTCCCTTCACAGATCAGAATAACATATCGTGTGCCTGGATGTACTGGAAAGCAGATGGAACGTCAAACACATAAAAAAAACACAACAAGCAGAAACTTAGATATGCTGATTCTCAAGGAACCAAAGCTTCATGATTCACACAACACATAATTTTTTGCCGTTAATTGCACCAGGTATCAAACTGAAATATTAATAAACCAGCACCCGGTGTTTATCCGATTCGGTGAGGCATAAACTGCTGGAACTGGCCTACGTGCTTGATCGGTTTAATACGCATAGTTGATTATCTCCAGTATAGTTTGCTGCAAAATACCAATAAATATTACCAGCAAATATTGGCAAGTTTTACTTGGAGATTTTTATGCCTGTACAAAAAAATACCAGTGTGACGCTGGGCGAACATTTTGAGAAATTTCTGGCGCATCAGATTGAAACCGGGCGTTATGGTTCGGCCAGCGAGGCCATACGGGCGGGGTTGCGTTTGCTTCAGGAGTGTGAAATCAAGTTGGAAGCATTACGCCATGCTTTGATTGAAGGTGAACAAAGTGGCGCATCAGACTATTCTTTGCAAAGCATTCTAGATGAATTGGAAAGTGACGGTTAGATGGGGTCATTCACCCTCACCCAGAAGGCAAGATCCGATATGCTCTTGATAGGCCGTCATACCCGGAAACAATGGGGAAAGACACAGCAAAAGCGCTGCCTGAGTCAACTCGATACAGCCTTTCATGATCTCGCTGATAAACCGGATATAGGACGCGCATGCAATGATATTCGTGAAGGTTATTATAAATATGGTGTTGGCAAGCATTTGATCTTTTATCGTCGCACAAGCGAAGATCAGATTGAAATTGTACGTATTCTGCATGGACACATGGATACAGAGCAACATTTATAAATCGTATATTTGGGTGTGGAATCCATCGTCCATAAAGCACTTAAGCCCTGCACTACCGACTATATGGCTACGGTATAAAGTAATAATCAAATTCGCTACGAATTTTAATAAAAAGAAACCGAGAATCATGTAGACATTCTCCCCGCAACAAAAAATCTGAGCTGAGTAATAAGCGTTGCATTTGGTAGTAAAATACCGCTTTATATGCTCTGACAAATTACATGAGGAGATAGAATCATGCATGTAACCATCGTCTATGCTTTTGTCAAACCGGAGAAAATCGAAGCATTCAAGGAAGCCTGCCGGTTGAATCACGAAAGCTCCATCCGCGAACCCGGTAATGTTCGTTTTGATATTCTGCAATCCGCAGATGATCCGGCAAAATTTGTATTTTACGAAGCCTACAAAACCCAACAGGACGCTGCCGCCCATAAACAAACCGCACATTACCTGGCATGGCGGGATACCGTGGCGGATTGGATGGCCGAATCCCGGTATGGTGTCCCCTATCACGGATTGTTCCCGAAAGTTGCCGACTGATGTTTAATTTCTCCATCGCGCGATTACCGCGCATCGAATTTGGCACGGGTGCCTTAAAAAAACTGCCGGATATTATTGCGGGATATGGCTCCTGCATTTTATTGGTAACAGGCGCCCGCTCATTCACCGGTACCGAGCATTGGCAGTCATTCGTTGATCAACTCAAACAACGCGGAATCAGCTGGCAACTTTGTACGATTACCGAAGAACCCTCCCCCGTTGTGGTGGATAATCTCGTCAAGACCTACGCAGATCAATCATTTGACGCCGTAGTCGGCATCGGTGGGGGCAGCGCACTGGATGCCGCCAAAGCAATTGCGGGGTTATTGAAAGTACAACATTCCGTGATGGATTACCTGGAAGGCGTCGGACCGGAATTGCCCTACGCAGGCCCTGCTACCCCGTTTATCGCGGTGCCGACGACCGCCGGCACCGGCAGCGAGGCAACCAAGAATGCGGTACTGAGCATCCAAGGAGAACACGGCTTTAAGAAATCTTTCCGCCACGATAAACTGGTGGCCGAGTACGCTATTGTCGATCCGGATTTATTGCACAGCTGTCCGCCCAGCGTAATTGCCGCCAATGGCATGGATGCATTGACGCAATTGCTGGAATCCTATGTTTCCACCAAATCCAATGCATTCACCGACGCACTGGCGATCAGCGGCTTGCAAGCCGTCCGGGATGCATTGATTCCGCTCTACCGCCAGGACGGACAATTGCAAGAACACCGCGAAAAAATGGCCTACGCCGCACTGCTGTCCGGTATCACACTGGCGCAAGTGGGTTTGGGCTCGGTGCACGGCCTGGCATCTCCATTGGGCGCTTTTTACCCGATTCCACACGGCGCGGTATGCGGCACCCTGGTCGCATCGGCCACCCGCATCAACATTCGCAGCATGTTGGCGCGGGAACCTAACAACCAAGCGCTGGCAAAATACTTGCATGTCGCCGAGATTCTCTGCCAAAAACGCTTTATTGATCCGCAAGCGGCTTTCAATGCATTAGTCGATCTGTTAGTGGACTGGACCACAGAACTTGCACTACCGCGCCTATCGCATTACGGTTTGCAAGAAATCGCATTGGATAAAGTCATCGCCAATTGCCGCGGCAGCAGCATAAAAACCAATCCCATCGTACTGGACGATGAAGAAATCAGGCAGATCTTGCTTGAGCGTTTGTAGCAATAATTTGTGACTGGCATCGCTCATTCCTTTATGTGCTTGCTGTTCGCATTTTCCAACGCGGGAAATTCCAGTCCATCGATCTGCTGCAACGATTTCCCCGCAATTCCCTGTAAATCGCCGTACATGCCGACGGTCGCCGTCATCACCCGCTCAATTTGTTCTTCGCGCTTGGCCCATTGTTTCATGATGACTTTGCGCTCTTTATCGAGATCTTCCTGCATGGTAGAAAACGCCTCGACAATCGCTTCCACGCGTTGACGGAAACGTGGGCCGGTGAGGTATTGGTAGACCATTTCTGTCTTGGTTTGCTGGCCTTCCGAGGATTGGCGCGCCACAGCGACTTCCAGCAAGGATTGACGCAGAATCATGGCCACCGGCAAGGCGACACGGGGGTGTGTGACCCAGACGCCCTCGATCAATTCAAAGGTCTCAACGCCTTTTGGCAATACTTGACTCACGATCACGGCGATTTCCGCTTTTGCAGTGCGCTGATCATCGCGCAGTTTTACCAGCCAGGGATCGCTCCAGTTCTTGGTACGCTTGAATTCCCACAAAATAGTGCCACCGGCCTGACCACCTGCACCGACCACTCGGTGCAGTACATCCCCGCCGTACTCACCTTTGGGTACCGGTTCGATCGCATCAAAAGGAAATTTCATGCGCAACAGGTTTTCCAGTTCCAGTTCCTGCACTTCTCCTTGTAGTTGCTGCGAGCCCTGCTCGGCTCTGCGTTTAAGATCCTCTATCTGCTTCTGCATCGCAGCAATGGTTTGCTCTTTCTCCATCACTTTGAGTTTCTGTTCATCCTCGGCTTCTTTCCTGGCAAGCACACGAACTTCGGTCAATCCGTCCTGCACCCGCTTTTCTACCGTGAGTTCCAGTTCACGCCTGGCATCGTCGAGTTCGCGTTGTTTCTTGATCAGCTCGGCTTGCGCCTTTTGCGCTTCAGCTAATTTTTCATCGCGGGATTTAAGCACTTCCTGTAATTCGGTCAGTTCACGTGCCTTATTTTCCAGCTCGGCAGCACTGGCCAACTTGGCTTTGCGAGACTCTTCCGCAATCACTCGCGCACGCTCCGCTTTCAACTGCTCCGCTACCTGACTGGCAACCTGATCGTCGAGCTTGCGCTTATCTTCTGTTAATTGCTTTTCCTTGTCGCGCATGGCTTGTTCGCGCTGAATGATCTCGCTGTCTTTCTGCGCCAGCCGCTGCTCAAACTGCCTGCGTGTGGATTCAATCAGCGGTGCCGCCAATGATTCAGTCAGTTTGATTTCCGTTTTACAGTTCGAACAAGTAATCGTTGGTTCTGTTATCACAATTTTTCCATTCAATTAATGCGGCAATATTTGCCGGTATGACCGCTTCTCCGTGATAAAAAATCAAGTAAAGAAAGCGCCAACACAGCCAGCACAAGCCTTGCCATCAATTGGCATGATCATTGCTGTTGCCATTGTTAGTCATTCATTATAAACCGGCAGTACTCAACATTCAGGAGTCCCTATGCAAAATAAATTTGAGAGTTTGGAGCTCGGTCAATTCATTCCGCTGCATTACCATCACAATATGTTGAACGACACTATCCGTATGCAAGGCTTTAAAGAAGCGATTGACTGGGTGGTCAAGCCCGGCGCCAAGGTTCTGGAGCTTGGTGGCGGTACCGGCGTGCAATCGTTTTTTGCCGCGCAAAAAGCGCAAAAGGTTTATTGTGTCGAGCGCAACCCGGAACTAGTCAATGCTGCACGCAGTCTCCTCGCGCAGAACACCAACGGAGACAAAGTTGAAGTGATTCAGGCTGATGCGCTGCATTACCTACCACCAGAGCCAGTCGATGTCGTGATCTGCGAAATGTTGCACACCGGCTTGTTACGTGAAAAACAGATGCCTGTTATCGATTCGTTTAAAAAACGCTACTTGGAAAGATTTGGCGACCCATTGCCTGTCTTTGTGCCGGAAGCCAGTATTCAAGCCATTCAGCCGATACAGCAAGATTTCCATTTTGAAGGGTTTTATGCACCGACAATTTTATTTCAAGATCCCTGCGCCATTCAGGAAAGAAGTAAAAACCTCGGCGATCCTGAGATATTTCAATTGCTGTCTTATGCTGAACCATTTGACCAAACCTGCCAATGGGACGGAGAAATTCTCATTACCGAGCATGGTCAACTCAATGCGTTACGGCTCATCACCAAAAATATACTGGCCATTAATATGCATACCTGCAACATCGTCGATTGGCATACGCAATATATCATTGTTCCGTTAGCCGCACCAATCGCCGTTTCCAAAGGCGACCATATTTCCATACGTTTTAGTTACCAAGGCGGCGCACCGCTTAGCGCACTGTCGGATTCATTGGAAGTTTGCCTTGTCAATAAGCAGATTCCAGTCTTGGAATTGGCACTCGAAGCTTTAAATAGCACAGCAGAGTCTCAGTCAAACACCCCTCAAATGCACCATTACTGATCCATTCATCACGAATAGTGTACATCGCCTCTGTGTACACTATATCAAACGAGGTCAACCGATGAAAAATTACCTTAAGCGCGATTGAAGCCGCTCGTAAGCGCGCACGCACCGAACAAACCACACTCAATGAATACACGGAATCAGTGAAGCCAGCCTAATCTGAATTACTGCATATCAATTGCATCGAACAACTTAGGTACGATGCGCTTCGCTTTTTGATACTTTGCGTATTTGTTTCAGTTTCATATGAAGCACCTTCTGTTTAATTTCACATGGCTCCAGCAAGAGCTGCATGGATTCTCTTTTTGATTGATCGATTTTCCAACTTTCAATATGGCGCATTTGAGACCACTGGAAGGAGAATCCATTTCATTCGTTGAAAAACGTTTTCGAGACAACCATACACGGCATCGGCGCCGAACGCATATACCTGCGCGTTTTCTCCAAAGAACCGGCAGGAAGTGGTTTCAACATCATGTAGAATAGCGCTCGATTGTATAAATTACAGAGTTACCGCAGACTCGAATTGTCACATCATGCCAACCCATCCTGCTTTTATTCATTTACGCTTGCACAGCGAATATTCCATTCTGGACGGCACGATCCGTATTCCCGAAGTGGTTGCAAAAGCGGTGGCAGATCAAATGCCCGCACTCGCGTTAACCGATCTTGCCAATTTGTTTGGTCTGGTAAAATTCTATCAAACTGCCAATAAAAACGGCATCAAACCGATTCTCGGGTGCGATGTCTGGATCGCCAATGAATCTGACCGCAACAAGCCGATCCGGCTGCTGCTGCTATGCCAATCCCACGCCGGTTATTTGTTGTTATCCCGCCTGCTATCACGCGCCTATCGTGAAAATCAACATCATGGCAGAGCAGAAATCAAACCATCCTGGCTACAGCCTGCTGAATGGGGATCGCAAGGACTCATCGCGTTATCAGGTGCCCGCTTGGGCGATATCGGATCAGCCATTTTGCAAAACAATCTGCAGCAAGCTGAAACTCAAGCGCAAAAGTGGGCTGACCTGTTTCCCGATCGCTTTTATATTGAAATCCAGCGCGATGGCCATGCGCATGAAGCCATGCTGGTACAACAATCGCTGGTGCTCGCCCAGAAATTTGATCTACCCGTTGTCGCCACGCAAGCGGTGCAATATCTGAATGCTGACGAATACCGCGCACATGAAGCGCGTGTCTGTATCGCCGAAGGGTATATTCTGGGAGACAAGCGTCGTCCCAAAAGTTTTACCGAACAGCAGTATTTCAAAACCCAAGCGGAAATGGCGCAATTGTTTGCCGATATTCCCAGTGCATTAACGAATACCATAGAAATTGCCAAACGCTGCAACCTGACGCTGGAATTGGGCGTGAACCGGCTTCCGCTGTTTCCCACACCCAATAACGAGAGTTTAGAGCAATATTTGCGCGATCAGGCTGCAGCAGGACTGGAGCAGCGCATGTTGCAACTGTTTCCGGATGTCGAGATACGCACTGGCAAACTGCACCAATACCAATCTCGCCTCGAGTTTGAAGTGAACACCATCATCCAGATGGGATTTGCCGGGTATTTTTTGATCGTCGCTGATTTTATCAACTGGGCCAAGCACAACAATGTGCCGGTGGGACCTGGGCGCGGCTCCGGTGCTGGCTCACTGGTGGCGTATTCATTGGGAATCACCGATCTCGACCCGCTGCGTTACGATTTATTGTTTGAACGCTTTCTAAATCCCGAACGCATATCCATGCCCGATTTTGACATCGATTTCTGCCAGGATCGGCGCGAATTGGTGATCGAATACGTCAAGCAACGTTATGGCACGGGAAAAGTCTCGCAAATCGCCACCTTCGGCACAATGGCGGCCAAGGCGGTGATCCGCGATATCGGCCGGGTGCTGGATTTGCCGTACAACTTTGTCGACCAGTTGGCCAAACTGGTACCGTTTGAACTCGGCATGACGTTAAAAAAAGCGCGCCAGCTCGAACCACAACTCAATCAGCGTGCGGAAGCTGAAGAAGATGTGCGCAATTTGCTGGAACTGGCGGAAAGCCTCGAAGGCATCACGCGCAATATCGGCATGCATGCCGGCGGCGTGCTCATCGCCTCCAGTGAAATCACCGATTTTTGTCCGATCTACTGCACGGAATCGGCTGATTCGGTTGTCAGCCAACTAGACAAGGACGATGTCGAGAAAATCGGTCTGGTAAAATTCGACTTTCTGGGGCTGCGCACGCTGACCACCTTGGATCGCGCTGTCGGCTATATCCGCCAATCGCGTCAAAACGCCAAGCCTGCTACTAAAACCGATCCAGCTGCGCAACTTTTCTCGCTGGAGACGCTGCCGCTTGACGATGCACTCACCTACGCATTGATGCGCAAAGGCAATGCAGTCGGCATTTTTCAGTTTGAATCGCGCGGCATGATCGATTTATTACAGAAAGCAAAACCCGATTGTTTTGAGGATATCATCGCCTTAGTAGCGCTATATCGTCCCGGCCCGATGGATCTGATTCCGGAATTCATCGACCGCAAGCATGGCAAGAAAATGATTGAATATCTGGATCCGCGCCTGGAACCGATATTGGGTCCAACGTATGGCATCATGATTTATCAGGAACAAGTCATGCAGATTGCGCAGGTGATCGGCGGCTACAGCCTCGGCAGTGCCGATTTATTGCGCCGTGCCATGGGCAAGAAGAAAGTCGAAGAAATGGCGCAACAACGCGATATCTTCGTTGCCGGTGCGATTAACAATGGCTTGGGTAAGAATCAGGCCACCGAACTGTTCGGTCTAATGGAAAAATTTGCGGGCTACGGCTTCAACAAATCTCATGCCGCCGCATATGCGCTGATCGCGTTTCAAACGGCCTATCTGAAAGCGCACTACCCGTCTGAATTTATGGCCGCGTGTTTGTCCGCCGACATGGACGACACCGACAAAGTGCATATTTTTGTTGAAGATAGCAACGCCAACGGCTTGACGATTCTGCCTCCCGATATCAATCACTCCGGCTACCGTTTCATCCCGGTCGATAACCAAACCATCCGTTTCGGTCTCGGTGCGGTGAAAGGCACCGGGGAATCCGCAATCAGCTCGATCATCGCCGTGCGCGAACAAATGGGACCTTTTACTGATTTATTCGATTTCTGTAACCGAGTCGACCGGCGCATCGCCAATCGCCGCGTGATGGAATCATTGATCCGCGTCGGCGCATTTGACGCCATTAATCCTAACCGCGCCAGCCTGCTGGCTTCTGTCGGTTTGGCGATAGAATCCGCCGAACAAATCAGTCAATCCGTCAGTCAGGCCAATTTATTCGGCGAAGCTGAGGATCAGTCGCACATGCAACCACAACTGATTCCTGCGAATGTATGGTCTGACCGGGAAAAACTGCGCCATGAGAAAATCAGCCTGGGCTACTATTTCAGCGGACACCCTTTTGATACCTACGCCGTAGAACTGAAGCGCTTCATCCGCACCCGCTTGGATCAGTTGTACCCAAACCGCGAACCGCAACTGCTCGCCGGAATCATTCATTCCATTCGGGTCCAAATGACGCGCCGCGGTAGAATGGGTGTCATCAATCTGGACGATGGCAAAGCGCGCGTCGAGCTGGTTATTTTCAGCGAATTGTTCGATGCCAATCGTGCATGGTTAAAAGAAGATCAGCTTCTGATCGCAGAAGCGAAAGTCAGCAACCGTGGATACGGTGGCGAAGAAAGCGACGAATTACGAATTACCGCCGAGCAGCTCTACGATTTCGCCGGAATACGCTCGCGCTTTGCCAAGCAAATCAGAATTCATTGCAATCCCTCTACCCTCGACCAGGTTTCCAGCCTCAAAACATTACTGGCACCCTTCACCAGCCAAACGCAAAAATCCGGTAATAATCTCCCAGCCTGCCCGGTGACACTTATCTATCACAATGACTCTGCCAGCGGCGAGCTGGAATTGGGGAACGACTGGCGGGTGAATCTGCATGATGATTTGCTGCAATCGTTAACTGCGCATTTTAAAACTGAAAATATTGAGATCGTTTATTGATTGATCACATTTGACGTCATATGACACGCCATCTAGACGATCTAATGATGGCAGCGTATCTTGAAACGTGTCTTGAGGAGGCTAATGGAGATGCTGCCTTCATTGCCAAGGCATCGAGAGACGTCATGTATTATGCCAAGAGTGTGTCACAAATAGCTCATGATGCAAGCATACCCATTCACTTAACACACAATAAATTGATAGCGCTCAATTGCCAAACCCAAGCGTGACTTTGTTCGCTCAAAAATATATATTAGCGGCAAGACAATGTATTTATCCGCTAATCTGCACTTTTCTTCAGGAACATTACCATGAACCACAATCTATTCAATAGCCTGCATGAATTATCCATTGCACCGGGCAACAGCGCGAAATACTATTCGCTTCCGGCGTTGGAAAAAAGTGGGGTTGGCAAGATTTCCTGTCTGCCGGTTTCGATTCGAATCATATTAGAATCAGTTCTACGCAATTATGACGACAAAAAGATTACCGAAGCGCATATCCGGCAATTGGCAAATTGGCAGCCCAACGCCGATAGAGTCGACGAAATACCGTTTGTCGTTTCGCGCATCGTTTTGCAGGATTTCACCGGTGTACCGCTGCTGGTGGATCTGGCTGCCATGCGCAGTGCAGCGGTAAAACTGGGAAAAGATCCTAAGCGGATAGAACCATTGGTACCGGTTGATCTGGTCGTTGATCATTCTATTCAGATTGATTATTACGGAACGGAAGATGCGCTGGAGCGCAACATGGAAATCGAATTTTCCCGTAATAACGAACGCTATCAATTTATTAAATGGGGAATGCAAGCCTTTGACACGTTCAAAGTGATACCGCCTGGAATTGGTATCATACATCAGGTCAACCTCGAATATCTTGCCCGGGGCGTACATCATAAGGATGGAATAGTCTTTCCTGATACTTTGGTAGGCACCGACTCGCATACCACGATGATTAACGGTATCGGTGTCGTCGGTTGGGGTGTTGGCGGCATTGAGGCTGAGGCCGGCATGCTGGGGCAGCCGGTTTATTTCCTGACACCCGATGTCGTGGGTGTCAACTTGACCGGTCACCTACGTGAGGGCGTCACCGCAACGGACCTGGTTTTAACGATCACCGAAATGCTGCGCAAAGCCAATGTGGTCGGCAAATTCGTTGAGTTTTTCGGGGAAGGAACGGCTTCGCTGACATTACCTGATCGCGCCACGATTGCCAATATGGCGCCTGAATATGGCGCAACCATGGGTTTCTTTCCGGTTGATGACGTCACCATTGAATATTTCAGAGGTACGGGGCGTAGCCAGGAAGAAATTACCGCATTCCAGGCTTATTTCAAAGCGCAGGGGATGTATGGCATTCCACGCCAGGGAGATATTAATTACACCCGCGAGCTAGCGCTTGATTTAGGCTCAGTCACAACGTCATTGGCAGGCCCCAAGCGCCCACAGGACCGCATTGAACTCGCTGCAATCCAATCCAAGTTCACTGAACTCTTTAATAAGCCTGTCACGGAAAGCGGCTATGGGAAACATGATGATGATATCAATCAACGCTATTTGACGCGTGATATCCATACTCAGGATCCTGATGTTTGCACGCACATCGGTCCTGACAATATCGATGAAAATCGACGATCACCGTCCGGCCCGCACAATGCTGCACCTGCGACGAACAATAATCGGCCAGCGAAAAAAACTGCGCCGGCAGAACGACGCATGGTCTCGCGCAACATCACGGAAATGACCAGTAATCGCCCGACACCTCACGCCATTGATTTACCCGTTGATGAAAGCAGCTCCCACATTAATTTGGGTCATGGTGATGTATTGATTGCTGCCATTACGTCCTGCACCAACACATCCAATCCAAGCGTTCTCCTCGCGGCAGGATTATTGGCCAAAAAAGCGGTTGAAAAAGGATTGTCGGTGAAACACTATATCAAAACATCGCTGGCGCCCGGTTCGCGTGTGGTCACCGATTATCTGACCGTCACGGGACTGCTGCCCTATCTTGATCAACTTGGTTTTGATGTGGCCGGTTATGGATGCACGACATGCATCGGCAATGCAGGGCCACTGGCGGACCCAATTGAAGAGGCTATTGTTAAGAATGACTTGGTTTGTGCGGCTGTACTGTCAGGAAATCGCAATTTCGAAGCCCGCATTCACCCGAATATTCGCGCCAATTTCTTAGCCTCACCGCCGCTGGTTGTCGCCTATGCCATCGCGGGCAGTATTTTAAAAGATCTTACCAGCGAGCCTTTAGGTATCGGCAAAAATAATCAGCCTGTGTGGCTTAAAGATGTCTGGCCCAGCAGCGCAGAAATCCATGCACTGCTGAAATTTGCCACCAACGCAGACACTTACCGGCAACTCTACAGCAACCTGACCAAGGATTATCAACTGTGGAATGATGTCACTTCCGTCACCGGACAAACTTACAATTGGCCGCAATCCACGTATATCGCGGAACCGCCTTTTTTCCAGGATTTTTCACTGCAGCCGGCGGCTTCCAATGGTACGATTAGCATCCAAAATGCCTACGCACTGGGCATTTTTGGTGATTCTGTTACAACCGACCATATCAGTCCGGCTGGCTCCATCAAGGATACTTCGCCGGCTGGACGTTATCTGCTGGATCATGATGTCGCCAAAACCGATTTTAATAGCTACGGTGCCCGTCGAGGCAACCATGAAGTGATGATGCGCGGCACATTTGCCAATGTTCGCATCAAGAATCTCATGATTCCCGGTAGTGAAGGCGGTGTCACGTTATATCAAGGTGCCACCGATGCTGAGCCTGTGCAAATGAGCATTTATGATGCCGCCATGCAATACCAATCACATGGTATTCCCACCGTTGTTTTTGGCGGTAAGGAATATGGCACCGGCTCCAGTCGCGACTGGGCTGCCAAGGGAACACAGTTACTGGGCGTCAAGGCGGTCATTGCAGTTAGTTTTGAACGCATACACCGCAGCAATCTGCTCGGCATGGGTGTGCTGCCATTACAATTTAAAGATAACGACAACGTTAATTCATTGGGTATTCAAGGTAACGAGCGGTTTGACATTATGGATTTGGATAACATCCAACCACAAAAAGATGTCACCTTGGTCATTCGAAGGAAAGACGGCACCAGCAAATCGGTTCAGCTGCTCTGCCGCATTGATACCGCCATCGAGGTCGATTATTACCGGAGTGGCGGCATTTTGCCTTATGTACTTAGAGAACTCATGAATCATTAACAGGCTTTGAAAAACGATCTGCGTTGTCGCTACCGTGTTAAAAACAGGCTCAAGTGGGTCAAAACGCATCAGTCATCTGTAACAAACAACAACAGCTATTTTGCTAATTAGCTGTTGTCTTATTCATCCAATTCTATTGGGATTTATTTCGTTACATTTCTCAGCATGTTTAACTCTTTATTAAATCGTGCAAGTATTCTTCAAACTCTTTTTTTAGATCCGGATGTTGTAAAGCAAATTCCACAGTCGCCTTTAAATAACCGGATTTACTACCACAATCGAAACGTTTGCCTTCAAATTCATAGCCGAGTACTGTTTCTTCTTTTAACAGCTTTGCGATTGCATCGGTAAGTTGAATTTCATTGCCGGCGCCGCGTTGTGTTTGCTCCAGAAGCCTGAAAATGCGCGGCGTCAGGATATAGCGACCGACCACAGCCAGATTGGAAGGCGCTTTATCAATGGCGGGTTTCTCAACAATCGCATTGACCTTGGACAAACGCTCAGCCGTCGGTGAGCCATCGATAATGCCGTATCGATTGACTGTCTCATGAGGCACCTGCTCGATTCCCAGCACCGAGCAATGATGGTGACTATAAACATCGACCATTTGGTTCAAACAGGTTCTTTCACCGGCATCGATCAAATCGTCGGCTAGCAATACTGCAAAAGGCTCATCGCCCACAACGGATTGTGCACATAAAACGGCATGCCCAAGTCCCAGCGCCTCTGCTTGTCGGATATACACGCAATCAATATGCGATGGCAGAATATTACGAACAATGTCGAGCATTTCCTGTTTATCGCCTGCTTCCAGATTTGCCTCCAGTTCAAAGGCTTTATCAAAGTGATCGGGAATTGAACTCTTGTTACGCCCTATAATGAAAATTAATACATCAATTCCTGCGGCCACGGCTTCTTCTGCGGCAAACTGAATCAGCGGCTTATCAACGATGGGAAGCATTTCCTTTGGATTGGCCTTGGTCGCCGGCAAAAAACGCGTTCCCAATCCAGCAACAGGAAAAACAGCTTTTCGTATCGCTTTCATTTGAAGCTCTCCTTAATTGTGAATGTATTATGATCAGACTTCATGCAGTTACTGATAAATCAGGAAGAATAATCCCGATCAACTTTGATAACCCTTGGGATTGGTACTCTGCCAATGCCAGCTACTCGCACACATCTCTTCCAATCCAAGTTTTGCTTGCCACCCCATCAACTCGAAAGCACGCCCTGGATCAGCATAAAAGCACGCAATATCACCGGAACGCCTGGGTGCAATCTGGCATGGAATAGACCGCTTGCTCGCTTGCTCATAAGCATGTACGACATCCAAAACACTATAGCCCCGGCCAGTCCCCAGATTTACAGTCAGGCAACCTGCATATTTGTTAGCTTGTGCATCCTGTGAAGCTTTTAGTGCTTCCAATGCTTTGAGATGTCCGAGTGCTAAGTCAACCACATGAATATAATCTCGTACGCCAGTGCCATCCGGGGTAGGATAATCATTGCCCCATACGTTCAGCGCTTCTCGTCGTCCTACCGCAACTTGCGCTACAAAAGGCATTAAATTATTTGGCACTCCTTGCGGATCTTCGCCGATCAATCCGCTGGGATGCGCACCTACAGGGTTGAAGTAACGCAATATGCTGATGCGGAATGAATGATCGCTATGTTGCAGATCACGCAGTATCTCCTCGATCATCAACTTGCTACGTCCGTACGGGCTGGTAGGTGAAAGTGGATGATTTTCTGTCAATGGCAACTGCACCGGATCACCATAAACAGTCGCAGAAGAACTGAACACCAGCGTTTTAACACTGCATTCCTGCATGGCCTCCAGTAGGCGCAACGTACCCACCACATTATTGTCGTAATACCAAAGTGGTTGCTCAACCGATTCGCCTACCGCTTTAAGACCGGCAAAGTGAATGACAGCAATGGCTTGGCTTTGCTTAAGCGCAGCTACCAGGGCAGCACGATCACGGCAATCACCTTGTATCAATTCCAGTTTCTTACCGGTAATTTGCTCTACGCGCGCCAGTGCTTCAGGATTACTGTTACAGAAATTATCAAAGACTGTCACATTAAAGCCCGCATTCAGCAATTCAACACACGTATGCGATCCAATATAACCGGCACCACCAGTAACAAGAATCATCGTTATAAGCCTCGGTAAGGAAAGGTAGATCGATTCAATTGCTTTGAAATTCGCTCAAACTTTGAGAGTTCTGCCAAATTAATCGTGAAAATGCTGCTTAAAATTCGTCACAAAATAATCAAGAGAATCGATGGGTAAATGATTGATTCCCGCTGCGGCCTTACGCCCTCCACCGGTATCAAATTGCAAGCACAACACATCAGCTCCCTGTGGGTTTACCAATGAAGCTCGCACACTCACCGTGTAGTTTCCACTCTGATTGCGCGTAATCACCGCATGTGCGCGTTTTGGATTCTCATTGGCTAATTTGTTGGCAAAAATACCACTGACACGTCTTGCCCAGGGTGCATCCGGCAATAAATAAGCGGCGCCGTGATCGTCACTTACCAATGGTTGTAATGAGTTCGCATGATTCATATCATCTTTAAACCCCGCAGCAAGCCTGGTAAAAGCAGTCGACTGGGCGATGAAATCGAAGGGACTGGTATAAGGCTTTATTTCTTCGTACAAATCTTCCGGATGAAAATGCAGATCCGCCACACTATCACCGTAACCGTTGTAATTCAGGTATTCACCCAGACACGCAAGCTGTTCTATTTCCACTTCCGTGAGCCCTGCCGAGCTTGCAAGCTGTCGGGCTTTTTGTATGAGATTATCGCCAAAAGCAGCCGTAATTGCCCATAAATGAAACCTTCCCTTCAGATGTTGATCAACCAGAAGACTGGTGCATACGTCTGCCGACAGATCGATATGCGTGGTCAGATTGTGATGTTGCGGTATTTCTCCGGCATGATGATGATCAAAATATTCAACGATGACACCGGCTTCCAGCAAGCGCATTAATCCTTTGCGATTGCTGTCCAAAGAAATATCCAGTACCGTCACCCGGTCTCCCGCATGCGCTTCTACCCGATCTAGCAACTTGATATCGCGCTTGACTCCGGTAACCAGACTGGCAGTTGCTGGATCTGCCAACCTCAGCTGATGCAATGCACATAATCCATCTGCATCGCCATTAAATACATAATAATGATTCATATTGATAGGATGAGTGATTTATTCGTGGATATTGGCTAATCGAGATCCTTCATGTCATTGGCACATACCGACATCAAGGCTGACCCAGTGCGCCGGCATTCGTGAGATGGTTGATAATCTGCTCAACAGCCTGCTCCGGAGTTTGCGTCATGGTATTAATGTGAACTTCCGCATTCTCTGGCGTCTCATAAGGTGAATCAATGCCGGTAAAGTTTTTTAACTCCCCGCGGCGCATTTTTTTGTATAACCCTTTGGGATCGCGTTCTTCCGCCACGTGAATCGGTGTATCGATGAATATTTCAAAGAATTCACCCTGCTCTACCAGCTCCCGTGCCATCCTTCGTTCAGAACGAAATGGTGAAATAAACGATACTAGAACGATTTGTCCCGCATCAACCATCAATTTGGCAACTTCGGCAATGCGGCGAATATTTTCAACCCGGTCAGTATCGGTAAAGCCGAGATCCTTATTAAGACCGTGGCGCACATTATCGCCATCCAGCAGATAGGTGTGTTTACCCAGCGAATAGAGCTTCTTCTCAACCAGATTGGCAATGGTCGATTTACCGCTACCGGATAATCCGGTAAACCAAAGTATGAAAGGTTTCTGTCCTTTAATGGCGGCATGTGCCTGTTTATTGATATTGATGGCCTGCCAATGAATATTTTGCGACCGGCGTAAAGCAAAATGCAGCATGCCGGCACCAACCGTATTATTGGTCAAACGATCAATCATGATAAAACCACCGGTATCACGATCTTCTTTGTAGGGATCAAACGCAAGCAACTGATCGGAACTCAGATTACAAATCCCGATTTCATTGAGTTCCAGTTTCGTGACAGCAACATGTTCGAGTGTATTGACGTTCACCTTATATTTCAGCATTGAAACATTGGCTGTTACCGTTCTCGTTCCAATCTTCATTAAATAAGGTCTACCGGGAAGCATCGGCTCATCGGACATCCATACGATGGTCGCTTCGAATTGATCAGCCACACTCGGCGGTGAATCAGTCGCTGCAAGAATATCACCCCGACTGATATCGATTTCATCAGTCAGCGTCAGTGTGATGGATTGCCCTGAAATTGCTTGCTTAAGATCTCCATCGCTGGTTACGATGCGTGCAACACGACTTTCCTTACCTGCGGGCAGAACTCGAACAGGATCACCAGGTCTGATGTTGCCACGAACAACGATACCGGAATAACCGCGAAAATCTAAATTGGGGCGATTGACCCATTGCACAGGCATACGAAAAACCCCAGGTTCCTCCCCTACATCCTCAACTTGAACATTCTCCAGATGCCCCATCAACGTTACCCCATGATACCAGGGCGTGTTCGCACTCAGTGCGGTAATATTATCGCCTTTCAGAGCGGACATCGGAATTGTTACGATATTCTGCAGACCTACTTCTTTAGCAAAGATACGATAATCTCGATCAATCTGATTATAAATCTCTTCAGAGTACGCCACCATATCCAGCTTATTGATCGCCAGTACCACATGCCGAATTCCAATCAATGAGACCAAATAGCTATGCCGCCGAGTCTGCGTCAATACACCTTTACGCGCATCGATCAAAATAATCGCAACATCGGCGGTTGAAGCGCCGGTGATCATATTACGCGTATATTGTTCATGCCCCGGCGTATCCGCTACGATAAATTTACGTTTATCCGTCGAAAAAAAACGATACGCCACATCAATGGTAATGCCTTGCTCGCGCTCTGCCGAAAGCCCATCCACCAAAAGTGCGAAATCGAGATCACCTGCTTGCGTACCCACTTTCTTGGAGTCTACTTCCAACTGAGCCAGTTGATCTTCAAACAACATCTTAGATTCATACAGCATGCGTCCGATCAGTGTACTTTTTCCATCATCAACACTGCCGCAGGTGATAAAACGCAATAAGCTCTTATTCTCATGAGTCTTTAAGTACAACTCAATATCTTCGGCGATCAAATCAGATACATGTGCCATTAGAAGTACCCCTCCTGTTTCTTTTTCTCCATCGAACCTGTGGAATCATGATCGATCAATCGACCTTGTCGCTCGGATGTTTTTGTCAGCAGCATTTCTTGAATGATGGCCGTCAAAGAGCTCGCCTCACTCTCAATCGCCCCGGTTAATGGATAACAACCCAGTGTGCGAAAGCGTACTTTCTTCATCATCGGAACTTCGCCTTTGTGCATCGGCAAACGATCGTCATCCACCATAATCAATGTGCCATCGCGTTCTACAACAGGACGTTCTTTGGCAAAATACAGCGGTACGATGGGAATATTATTCAGGTAGATATATTGCCAAATATCGAGCTCGGTCCAATTCGATAAAGGAAACACCCGAATACTTTCGCCTTTATTTTTACGCGTGTTATACAAACGCCACAGTTCAGGACGCTGCAATTTGGGGTCCCATCGATGCTGCGCCGAGCGGATTGAAAAAATGCGTTCCTTAGCGCGCGATTTCTCTTCATCCCGACGTGCGCCGCCGAATGCCACATCAAAACCATATTTATCCAGCGCCTGTTTCAGGCCTTCTGTTTTCCAGATATCCGTATGAACTGCGGAGCCATGCGTAAATGGATTAATTCCCTTTGCAACTCCTTCAGGATTAATGTGCACAATTAGATCCAGCCCAAGTTTTTTTGCCATCACGTCACGAAATTCAATCATTTCTCTGAATTTCCATGTTGTGTCAACATGCAGTAGTGGAAAAGGCGGTTTTGAAGGATAAAATGCCTTGACTGCAAGATGCAGCATCACTGCACTATCTTTGCCGATGGAATAGAGCATCACCGGATGCTCGCACTCCGCAACAACCTCCCGCATGATTTGTATACTTTCCGCTTCAAGGCGTTGTAAATGTGTCAACATTGTCAATAATTTCCTTAATTATTAGAACTTAGCAGGGTTATGTTAATACAATTTCGGATTCTTAAAATTGCGAAATAAGCTATTTTATTGCTGCAATCTTTAATTTTTATTACATCGGAGGGCGTAACTTATAATCCGTTAGAATTGTGTAATTTTAGTAGGTTAAATATATAAATTAGGACTTGATTCTTAGCACATTATAGATTAATTCCATGTCTCCTGTAAGGCACAACATTCATTCAATTCGCTAGCAATTACCGCGCCACACACAAAATATATTGATTTATAATCACAAAAGGCTAATCAACACCTCAAAGTATAAAAAATCGGTATTGCCCGAACGTTGATCAATATGGGTTGGCTGTGCCGCTATTCGTTTTTTTACAAATTCCCCAGCAAAGAAATGGGTGTAGCCCAATATCGTGCTAATTCTGGGTGTGACTTGATAGCGAATGCGTCCTTCAAATGCACTACCTGCATGATCGCCGCTTTGTCCAGTTTTATCCCGATTAAATCCGGGATCCGGCAGAGTATTACTAATATTGCCGTTGAGGATATCGAACATGCGATCGGTACTGCTGGCCAACCAAAACCAAGCGTATGTGGCTTCAAAACCTAGCTTCTGCGTTGGCTGAAGGTCAAATCTGACTTTTGGGGTCTCGATATTCTCATAAACCATATAATGGTCTGCCGACCAGGGCCGTGCAAAACCAAAAAAACGATCAAAGCGATTATCGACATTGTCATTAGGGTTGCGGTCACCGGTGGCATAACCGTAAAAACCCATAACCCGAGGTTTCCACGGGTGATTGAAAGTTCGACCTACTTCGGCAGTATAGCCATAGGCATCTTGACGTTGGGTACCGCTATAACCGAGTTGATAATTGAAACTGGCATCAAAATCCAGAATATTTCCAACTTTGCCATAGGCGCGAAACCCTGGCATATGAATTTCCCGATCCAGTTTGTTGGTTGCAGTAAAACCATTGGGGTCGGCCGTTTGCTTTTGACCCATGTAGTACGGCTGTATCGTGATGATATCAGACCACCTACGCCAATAACCGATTGTACCAAAAACCCACAAATGATCATTGGCTTCATCGAATCTGGTTTGCAAGCGCCGAACCGGTTGCATACCAAACATTTCAACTTCCCAATCATTGGCTTCTCGACCTATATTCAGACGAAAGCCTTCAAATGAATTAGTGGTGTTGCGCCATTCGTTACGCGCAATAAAACGCCGGTCTGTTGTTTCATAAGCCATACGTCCTACGCGAAAACGAATCGGACGATTCTGATCGCGATCATCCGCGCCCAGTGCATTTTTGAAATATAACTCGCCATACGCATTGATCAGGTCGTATTCATTTCTTTCCTGATCAGTGATTGCGTGTCTATTGTTATATACCCGCGAATCTTGAAATTCCACAGCAAAACGGAAAGGATCGAGAATATCTCTTATCCCCAGCCAAGCGCGCGAACGCAGAAAAAAAGGATCATTATTCCCACCTTCGACATACCGTATATCGTTATGGCGATGCTCGTAACGTGTGCGCCATTCAAAGCCGACATCCAACCAGGTGATATCCTTAAATGCCTTCACACCGATATCGCTTAACCGACGTACATACCGTGGCGGATCTGATTCCGGATTGGTAGCATAGCTATCAGAACGTCGATAATAGCTCGTCGATTGCTTGTTGGCTTCCGGCACGATGGCAGGTAACGATTTGGCGGAATCTGATGACGCGCCTCCCACTGCTTTTTTTGCATCCAGTGCCTCTGCTTGCACTGTTCGAGTGACACCCGATTCCATCATTTGAGACTTGGCGGAATGAGCAGTAAATGCACTCAACACCACAATGTGTAACAAGAACCACAGAAACTTCACGTCATTCTCCTAAGCAAACTCTCCGGTGTTCCGGTTGAGTCATTCAAGCAATTTTGGCTGTTTTACTGCGCACTTAATTTTTAATATATATCAACACTCTCTCCTAAATAGGATCCTGATACATAGGGAGTTTTCTATAGATGTGCTATCAAAAACAACTTGATAACGATTGGGTAACATGATTCTTTATAGCAGCACTTCGAATTTTATTTGTCGATGAAATAGTAATCTGTACTTACATCCTGGAATCAGACAGTAAACGCCACGATTCTCGCCTTCCTTGCCCAGGATCTATAGATATTCTTACTGGACTGGCTTGAGACACGTTGTTACCACTCTCTAGCAGGCCGTTGAAGAACTATCTGCGTTGCCGCTACGGTGTTAAAAACAAGCTCAAAATCCTCATTTATTACGCATAAACTGCGCTTTCTCGCCTGTTTTTGCCTTGTATCGGCTGCCTCGAAAACGTTTTTCAACGACCTACTAGTGAATTTTTATTGATTGGACCAGTGCTTAAGTGTTCCATTACTATCAAAGAACAAATAAATTCCCTTTCCGATACCGATAATATCAGATCCATTAATCGGTAAATTAGATCCAAAAAGAACGTATTCCCAGGTATCTCCACTTGGGCTCTTGCGCGTTCCATAGCACCATTTACAAGGAAGTCCCCAGGAGGCAATGACTTGCTCTTTTGTCATACCAGCAACCAACTCTTTCTGATCGATGGCTTTGCGTATTTCAGCCGACATATTGGCATCCGCCAGCACTTCTTGCCTGATTCGGTTTTCTCGCACCGCTCCACATCCGTGCAGCAGTAAGATTGCTACTATCACTATTGAGGTAATAAATAATCTGTTATTCATGGGGGAAGTCATTTGCAGTGTAGCCGGTTCTGATAAATCTACTTTGTATATAATGGTTTGCTCGTACTTCAATAATACTTTATCTTCTATCCCAATAACAATGAATTATGCTGCGTTGTACCAAAGTCTGCGCAAAGCATCTACCTAGTGGACAGGAGCTCGCGAATATTAACAGTTTTTATCATGAGCTGACGATATTCAGATCTTTATAACATAAGGCAGCCCTGAGTCATTGCCAGATTTCAGCTACTTTCTTCAATAAATTGTCAAACTGGATGCAATGTCGTCAGCAATGAATCTTTTCTGATTGAAACCAAGCTCGCACTATTTTTTCTGACCTTTTATGCAAAAATCTTATCAAATTTCCCGCGTCACATAGTTACACTCCCCCAATCTTTTACATAATCCGAAGGAGAAACAATGTCTACACTCGTCACTCGTCACTCGTCACTCGCCCCGCTCTCGATTTTACTAGACCTGCCGTTTTACCGGGCGGTAATTTCGTGTAGTAAATGAATATCCTGAGCCTGTTTTAATACCATAGCAGCAACGTAGATAGTTTTTCGACGGCCTGTGAATAAAAACTAATAGGAAGAACATATGGGTCTACTGTGGCATTACTGAATCAAATGATGGAACTCGAACTTGTCGGGTAGTACGGTACACGCACTACGCTCTGATGGTATGCGGGTATAACCGCATTTCCATCGTAGAGTGATTAAACAAACAAGTCCAGGAAATGCATGAGCGAGAAAATAATCATGATTGCCAGCTTGAAATACAATATCACCAAACCGGAATTAATCGACCAACCCTCCCTTGTAGCGGGTTTTTTATTGTTGATATTTTCCCATCCGCTATAGAACTATCGATAGGATAAAATAGAATCGATATTTCTCAGACTGTAAAATAATGCTATTGGGCGGATTTGAGCTAATTTAAACCGGATTCTTTACAGATCTTGTGTAACATAAGGCCAGAGATTGTCGCGTTCATACCGCACGACACGTTTATTCGGCTTTTTAATAAAGCATGAAATTGATTGGATTAATTATCAATTGGAATAGAAATTTTGAAAGGTATGCGACTGTCAGGAATAACGCGCAAAAGCTAATAAAATTGACGATCTAATTCGCTATTTTGTTAACTTATTCATGCAGTTGATAGATTAGTTAAAGAGTGATAACAATATGAGTGATGAATTGCCAGGAAGTTTTTCCAAACTGTACAAATACGTCAGGCAAATGGAACGTCGTATCATCAAATTACGACACATGACACTTTTTCACCGACCAATTCTGAGAGTTGTAAGTTTTGTGTTGATTTTTGTACTACTTATACCTCTCATTACTGCTGGGATCTTGCTGATCAACCGCACTCACACACAGTATGTTCTTCTCACGGGACCGGTGGGGAGCACAACAGCTTATATAGCTCCCCGAATCCAATCAATCCTTGAAGCGCCGGAATCGATTGAACAACTGCTCCACATCAATATCGTGCCTAATTTTGAGTTGCGCCCATCTTGTGGAGGTCTTGATACCAATGCGCAGATAAATGCTGGTGTGGCTCACCTTGGGTTTGCTGAGGATGGTTTTATCGGAAACTCGACCTCGTTTTCGTATTGCTCATCAGGTTCAAAACAGATTCAAGCAAATACGGAGAATACGGGAGAAACCAAGAAAGTCCGTGTATTGCTGAATTTATATAAATCCCCTCTCCATGTAATCGTACGTTCAAAGCTGAAACTCAATGATCTTCAAGAAATTCCATCCGGTACTAAGGCCTATCTTGGCGGAGACGGAAGTTCGACGTATTCTGTTACCCAATTAATCGTGGAACATTTTGGCCTGAATATTGATCGGAAAGGCCATGCGTTGAATTTCAATCAAGCTGCACAAGCACTTGTCGATGGGGAGTTCGACGTCGCTTTCTTTCTAGCCGGACTCCATAACGAAGTTTTAAAATCCCTTCTACAACAAGGTAGTGAGTTCCAGCTATTGCCTATCGCAAAAACCGAGAGCTTGCGAACACTCTTCCCATACCTTGAATCACTGCAAATTCCGCCCGCAGTTTATACGAATGTTCAGAGTGAGGTCGAAACCATTGGCACTCATACCGTTCTGGTGGCATCAACTGCACTCAGAGATTACGAAGCTTACGAAATAACAAAGAAAATAGCTGTGCATATCCAGGACCTCCTCTGGGATGTGCCTCTCAATTCAGCACGCATTATTGATAATGATCCCTCAAAGGACTTATTTTATCCAATTCATGATGGTGCTCGCCGCTTTTTTACTCATAACCCACCATTTTTCCTGGATATAGCCATGCTAACGGGCATTGGCGCTTATTTCTCAGTGATCTACGCTTTCTATGTCATGTTAATTGAATTCGTCAAAGGCTATCGCATGTATCGATTCCAAACAACCATTGATTTGATCACGGAGCATGCGCAAATACTTGGAGATTCAACAAAATCGACGCTACTTGATACACATCTTCAGAAGTTCCGACGTGTCGCACTGCGGCTTATGCGGCATAAGAAGATCACATACGAAGAATTCAATTATATTGAGGATTATATAAAAGCGTACAAACTCTAAAATAAGATATACAGAATTTTGAGATGCGTTGTCAAAAATGGAGTCTACACGCTTATTCACCTAGTCAGTTTTCAATCGGCACAGATGTTCAATTTTAAATCGGTATCAACACCCACCCCGTCTGTGTTGCCGCCAGGATAGCCAACGTGGTGGCATAACCGAAAAAAGCACCCGCCAGAAAGCCGCGGATCAGTAGCTGTTTAACTGGCAAACACGCTTTCTTGGCGCCTGCCTGCAACATATTTTCGACGATTTCTTCCGGTTTCATATATGCCACGTCATACACTCCCTGGGTCACAAGTTCTCAAATCCGAGGCATGCGATTTGAGCGCATAATCAGGCTGAATTCGCTTCTGAATGCATGGAAAGTCGTGTTACCTCGAATCTATTTCAGGCAAGAAAATTTGCAGCAGATCATTGAGAAAACGTCTGCCCAGCACAGTAGGTTTGATACGGTGATAATCGTGCACCAGCAGGCCGCGATGTTCGGCTTCGTCCAATTGTTGCTGCACGACAGTGATGGGCAAGCCCGTGCGTTCCTGAAACAGCGTCGTATCAAACCCGCCATTAAGCCGCAGTGCGTTCATCATAAATTCAAAACCACGATCACTAGGCGTCAATTCATGCTGCGTTTGGGCCAGTGATTCGTGTGCATTCGCTTTGGCCAGATATTCTTTGGGCTGCTTGTAGCGCATCTGGCGCACGATTTTATCGGCAAAGCTGATTTTGCTGTGCGCACCCGCACCAATGCCCAGATAATCCCCAAATAACCAATAATTCAGGTTATGGCGTGATTCCTTTCCTGCCTGCGCAAATGCTGACGTTTCATAGTGACGGTACTGATGGCGCGCGGTGGTTTGCTCGATCATGTCCTGCATTGCCGCCGCCTGCTCGTCATCGGGCAAATTGGGTGGAAAGCGATGAAACAGCGTATTGGGTTCCAGCGTTAAATGATAGGCTGAAATATGCGTAACTCCCAGACTGCACGCGGTTTCAATATCCGCCTGTGCTGCCGTCAGTGTTTGCCCGGGCAATGCATACATCAGATCAAGATTGATATTGTCAAAATTCTTGAGCGCGATTTCCACCGCACGATGCGCTTCCTGATCATCGTGCACACGGCCTAATGCCCTCAAGTGTTGCGGATTAAAGCTTTGTATGCCGATCGACAAGCGATTGATGCCAGCCGCACGAAAATCGGCAAATTTTTGCGCTTCAAAGGTGCCGGGATTGGCTTCCATTGTGACTTCGGCAAAATGTTCCAGCGGCAACAATGTGCGCACTGCCGTCAAGATCGTATCAATCGCTTTGGCACTGAATAAACTGGGTGTGCCGCCACCAAAAAATACGCTGCTCAAGCGCCGTCCCCAAACATCTGCCAACGCGAATTCGAGATCGCGTATCAGTGCCGCAACATATTCATCCTCGGGTGCTTGACTGCCCTCCCCGCGAATTTCATGCGAATTAAAATCACAATAGGGGCATTTTTTTAAGCACCACGGAATATGAATATACAAACTCAGTGGCGGCAGTGATTTGAGCTTAGGCGATTGCAAGTCCAATGATATCGTACCCGGAAATGGCTTACCCAACCTTGCGCAAGGTCAATAGCGGCGGGCTTGACAGCGCCGAACGCGTACCCAGCAAGCCGGCCAGCAAAACGCCGATCACGCCGACAACTGTACCGATTAGCCAGATCCAGGGATTAAACGTGTAGTCGAGATGCAAAATATGTTTACCGATCACATAACCAAGCGCGCTGGCGCCTGCCGAAGCAAATAATCCGGATAACCCGCCCAATATCACAAATTCAGCCGCCCAGGCGCGCGATAATTGCTCACGTCTGGCACCCAGCGCTCTGAAAATAGCTGCTTCATAAATGCGCTCATCCTGCGTGGAAGCAATCGCCGCATACAGCACGGCAAAACCGGCCAGCATGGTAAACAGGAAAACAAATTCAATGGCTTGGGAAACTTGCCGAATCATTTGCTGCACTTGATTGATGACCACGGCCACATCAACCACCAGAATATTCGGGAAAGTCCTGACAAGCTCATGAATCATGTCGACTTCTGTCGGCGGCACATAAAAACTGGTGATATAACTGGCCGGAAAATTCTCCAGCAAGCCGGGTGGCACTACAACAAAAAAATTAACCCGGAAAGTATCCCAGTCTACTTTTCTCACGCTGGTGATTCTGGCCGAAAAATGACTGCCCGCAACATCGTAAGTCAATTCATCGCCCAGCTTGACACCAATCGTTTTGGCAATACCCTCTTCAATCGACAACACGGCCTCGCGCGTATCTTCTTTCCACCAGGAGCCCTGAACAATCTGATTATCCAATGCCAACCGGTCCGCCCATGACAGGTTGAACTCGCGTCGGATATGCCTTTCAGCATGCGGATCATCAGTATAATCTTCCGGCGACACATTCTTGCCATTGATCTTGATCAGACGGCCCCTGACCATTGGAAACATGGGCGGATGCGCAATGGCATATTGCTGAAAAAATTCTTCCAGCGGTTCCAATTGGTCTGCTTGGATATTCACCAGAAAATGATTGGGTGCATCAGGCGGTAAGCTGGCATGCCAATCCTTAATCAGATCATCCTGAATCAGCGTCAACACCAGCAATGCCATCAAACCCAGTCCCAGTGCCACCGCTTGCAATACACTTGAAGCCGCACGGCGGCGAATGCTGGCCAAGCCGTACCGCCAAGCACCACCGGCTTGATGGCGCAAGCTCGATAAGACTTTGATCAACAACCAGCCCAGACCGCTAAAAATGGCAATAGCCGATATAAATCCCGCAACGATATATAGCCCCAATTTCAGGTCTTGCGCTTTCCAGATGAACAACAGCGACAAAGCTGCCAATCCCAACAAGTAGCCCGCCATACTATGCGCGTTCGATAAGCCGATATCTCTGCGCAATACCCGTAACGCGGGAACGCTGCGTAAATTGAGTACCGGCGGCAACGCAAAACCTACCAATAATACCAAGCCAACCAGCAGGCCGTGCAGTGCTGGCAACCATGTAGGCCAAGGCAGTGCGGTGTCGACAAGACCCGTCAACCAATGTGTCAGAATTTCCTGCGCTGCAAAACCGATCAAACAACCGATACTGCTGGCGATAATACCGAGTGCAATAAAATAATATAAATACAGACGAAACAATTGCTGCTGGCTGGCTCCCAGACTGCGCATCACTGCGCACCCATCCAGATGGCGCTGGGTAAACCGACGCACTGCTAATGCAATCGCCGCCGCAGCCAAGACAACACTGGCCAGCGCCGCCAGACTCAAGAATTTTTCCGCACGTTCCAATGCGGCCTTAATCTCAGGACGCGCATCCCGGATACCTTCGATTCTCTGCGTTTTGGTCAGCTGGGTTTTTGCCCAGTCGCGAAATTGCTGGACTCCCTTAACTTCGCCGGCTACCAGTAAATTATAAGAAATGCGACTGCCCTGTTGTATTAATTCAGTTTCCGGCAAGTCGACTGCATTCATCATGACGCGCGGCCCCATATTGATGAATCCCACCGAATGGTCCGGTTCACGCACAACTAATTCGGTTACGGTCAATTGTGTGGCACCGACATCAACTACGTCACCGCCTTTAAGATCGAGCCGTGTCATGACTTTCTCATCCACCCAGATAGTGCCTGGTTGTGGAATTCCGGTCGCCGCTTGAATTTGCGGTTGCGACATCAGATTTCTTGATGATCTGCTGGCCAGGTGAACGCGCCCACGCAATGGATAGCCTTCCGTGACTGCTTTAATCTCAGTCAGCAGATTGTTATCTCCATTGGAAACCATGCTGGGAAATTTGGTCATGGATGAAACCGTCAATCCAAGTTGACTGGCTTTATCAGCATAATGCTCAGGGAGGGGCTGGCTCGAGATAACCAGTAAATCTGCTCCCAACAGTTGATTGCTCTCGCGAGCAAGTGCCATTTCTACGCGATCCGCAAAAAATCCTACCGTCGTCAATCCGCTAATTGCGATGATCAACGCCAAGACCAAAACATTGAGTTCACCTGCGCGCCAATCACGACGGAGCATGCGAAACGAAAGCTTAAAATAACTCATGAACAAAAACGCCGCCTTGTTGAGAATATATGATGATGTTTATTATAGATGCTGCGATTCTGTGCCGCACCCAATTCGATCGCGATTGTTCACAACGATTGCCTATTTCACCAGCTTACCATCCGCCAATCGAATTTGCCGCGAACATCGCTGCGACAATGTTTCATCATGGGTAACCAGAACCAATGTCGTGCCATGTTCACGATTGAGTTCGAACATCAGTTCGATAATTTGTATACCGGTTGCCGAATCAAGATTTCCGGTCGGCTCATCCGCCAGCAACAATTTGGGATCCGTCGCAAAAGCCCGTGCAATCGCAACCCGCTGTTGCTCACCACCGGACAACTGTTTGGGGTAATGATGTAAACGCAGCGCCAATCCAACACGGTCCAGCAGTCGCCGCGCTGTCGCTTCAGCATTGCTGGCAGCAGTGAGTTCCAGCGGCAACATCACATTTTCAATGGCTGTCAGCGCAGGAAGCAATTGGAACGATTGGAATACAAACCCCAGAATCTTACCTCGTAAAGCGGCTCGGCTATCTTCATCCAAGGTAAAAATATCGATATCATCCAACTGAACTTTCCCTGATGTCGGCAAATCCAACCCAGCAAGTAGTCCCAACAAAGTTGACTTACCTGAACCCGATGCACCTATAATCGCAACCGCTTCACCTGCATTCACCTGCAAATCGATATCCTGTAATATCGTTAACTGTTTGTCGCCCGTATTGACTTGTTTGGTAAGTGCCTGAGTCCAGAGAATCGGTTGTTTAACAAGATGATCTAACATGAAAAAAAATTTCCTTATTATTCTGATTTTCTTTTTTACTTTCACTACCCCTGTCGCAGCAACGACGACAAAAACCGTTATGGTTTTTGGTGATAGTCTATCTGCCAACTATGGCATACCAATCGAAGCTGGCTGGGTTGCATTATTGACACAGCGACTTCAGCCTGAATTCGCTGATTATCAAATCATCAATGCAAGTATCAGCGGTGAAACAACGCTTGGAGGGCGCAAGCGAATCGAACAAGCGCTTGAGAAACACCGCCCTGAGATTGTTATTCTTGAGCTTGGCGCTAATGATGGTTTGCGCGGTGCATCTATAAAATCTATCTACGAGAATCTGGAAGCCATTATTAAAATATGTCAAAAAAATAATGCATTGGTTTTACTTGCCGGTATGCAGCTACCTCCCAATTATGGTATTACCTACACACAAAAGTTCCAAGCAATTTTTCCGCAGTTAGCTGAAAATTATCACATCAAACTAATACCATTTCTACTCGCTGGTTTCGGTGACAAGAACGATTTTTTTCAATCTGACGGTATTCACCCTAATGAAATCGCACAGAAGAAAATTGCAGAAAATGTTTGGGAAGTTTTGCAAACCATGTTTAAAAATGAACAGGTTGCCGCCACACCCGATATATGACTCGCGATAATTATATCACTTCATTTTCTTAAGGCTAACCCAATCAAGCTTGCAATGAATGATCCAATTGATCCACAAATTTCTGCAGATCTTTCGATAAAGGGGATTGTAGTATCATGCGTTCCATTGAAACCGGGTGTGTTATTTGCAGCGTATGCGCATGTAGAAACATTCGCGTTAAATGATTTCGACCATTTGCTTTCGCAAGTTGCTTGTTCATCTCAAAATTGCCATATTTATCATCACCAATGATAGGAAATCCAAGATGGGCAAGATGAACACGAATTTGATGTGTGCGACCGGTTTTCAATTCGGCGTCAAGTAAACTGAAATCCTTCCACGATTTCTGTAGCTTAAATATGGTGTGCGCCGGCATTGCTTTTGTGCCTGTATTCTCACCGTTTGATATCGCAACACGCCGTTCACCTGTAGCAGTTACATATTTATTTAAAGCCAGTGTGACATGTTGTTTGGCGTTATGCCACTCTCCTTGGACCATCACCCAATAATGCTTCTCTGTTAAACCTTCGCGAATTTGCCGATGCAGTTCAACGAGTGCACTACGTTTCTTTGCAAGCAACAAGACACCAGATGTTTCTCTGTCAAGACGATGTACCAATTCAAGGAATTTCCAGGATGGATTTTGTGCGCGTAATTGCTCGATGACACCAAAACTGATGCCACTTCCGCCATGAACAGCCATACCACCAGGCTTTTCAATTACCAGCACCGCATCATCTTCAAATATTTTCTTGAATGTAAAAAAATTTGCCGCAACCACGGAAGGTTTATGAGAAATACTTCTTTCAGCAATTTTAATCGGTGGGATTCTTACCATATCACCTAATTTCAAACGATAACTGGCATCTATTCGCTTACCATTAATACGCACCTGTCCACTTCTAAGCAACTGGTATATATGACTTTTTGGCACATCTTTATAACGCTTAAATAAAAAATTATCAACCCGCTGATCCCATACCTCCTCTTCGATGTATATTTTTTCTACTGAGCGCATTGAGAAGTTTCTTGTGTGCATAATTGTTGTTTTATTTATAATTTGTGCATTAATTTTAGTAAAAATTTGATTCTGCTTGTTTCTTTTTAGAACTCATACTGTAAAATTCATGTGTTAGTCAAAAATTGGACTTTGTTTATTTTGAAGTTCTATGACGTATCAATAAAATTGACGTAACGCAAAGTTCTATTTGGAATTTTATGTAAAATCTGTTACCTTAAACGAATAAATAAAGCAAGCACAAAAGATTCCCCTAGCCCAGGCATTAACAAAATAAAAATTCTCTACAAAAATAAATAGCAAAACAATATCCTAACAAAAAGAAATACATAATTGACAAACAAATATTATAATAAAACTGCAAAACCTAAACCTCGTCATTACAACTACGTATACCACAAAAATCTATCCGATAATTTCATGGATAGTGTACTTATAAATAGAACACGTAAGGTTTGTAAATGAAACGAATGTTATTTAACGCGACACAACCCGAAGAATTACGAGTCGCTATAGTCAACGGTCAAACATTGGTTGATCTCGACATAGAATCTATCAGCAAAGAACAACGTAAAAGCAATATTTATAAAGCTGTTATCACACGTATAGAACCTAGTCTGGAAGCTGCATTTATAGATTATGGTTGTGAGCGCCACGGCTTCTTACCATTTAAAGAAATATCCGCATCATGCTTTGGTGAAAATGCCAACTCCACAAACAGCCGTATTCAAGACCTGATCCAAGAAGGTCAAGAACTCATCGTTCAAGTTGATAAGGATGAACGTGGCAATAAAGGCGCCGCACTTACAACTTATATTTCACTCGCAGGTCGATATTTGGTTTTAATACACAATAATCCCAATAGCGGTGGTGTATCACGTCGCATAACCGGCGAAGAGCGCAACGACCTGCGCGAAGTCATTGCAAAACTTGAAGTTCCTGAAGGCATGAGCATTATCGCCAGAACCGCGGGAATTGGTCGCAGTGCAGAAGAATTGCAGTGGGATTTGAATTATTTGACACAGCTATGGTATGCCATTGAAGAAGCTGCCAATAATCAGGATGGGGTTTTCTTAATCTATCAAGAGAGTAGCTTAGTTATTCGCGCCATTCGCGATTACTTTAACCAAGAAATTGGTGAAATCCTGATCGATAGCCGTGACATCTATGAGCAAGCCAGCCAGTTTATGGCCCATGTCATGCCTGCAAATGTGGATCGCCTCAAGTTCTATCATGATGATGTGCCGTTATTTTCACGCTTTCAGATCGAACATCAGATAGAAACTGCTTATTCAAGGCAAGTTTCGCTACCATCAGGTGGCGCAATTGTTATTGATCATACAGAAGCGTTAGTATCCGTTGATGTCAACTCAGCACGCGCCATCCGGGGATTGGATATTGAACACACCGCACTGAATACCAATCTTGAAGCGGCGGATGAAATCGCGCGTCAATTGAGGTTACGTGACTTAGGCGGACTCATTGTCATTGATTTTATCGACATGGATGTACAGCGTAATCAACGTGAAGTCGAAGCCAGATTACACGAGGCATTACGTCAGGATCGCGCGCGCATTCAGGTAGGAAAAATTTCGCGCTTTGGCCTGCTTGAATTATCGCGTCAACGATTGCGCCCTTCGCTGGGTGAAAGTAACTATATCTCATGTACGCGCTGCAGCGGCACAGGATTTATTCGAGGAACCGATTCTTCGGCACTGCACGTATTAAGAATCGTCCAAGAAGAGGCAATGAAAGAAAACACCAGTGCATTGCATGTTCAGCTTCCAGTCGACGTAGCGACCTACCTGCTCAATGAGAAACGCGCGGAAATCTATGATATTGAAGTACGGCAAAGAATAAATATCATTCTTATACCTAATATTCACATAGAAACGCCAAATTACAGCATCACGCGCCTACGTCATGAAGATATAAGACCCAATGAATCAGTAGCCAGCTATAAAATGGTTGAGAGAAATACTGAAGAAAATAATTTAGTATTTACCGAACAAAAAGCCAAGCCTGTGCGCCCTCAAGCTGCGGTCCAAGGTATAACACCCGCTCAACCGGCACCTAATCGAGAGGATAAATTACGCGACACATCTTTATTGGATAAGTTTTTTAGTTGGTTTAAACCTGCCAGCACAGAAGAAACAAAAACCGACACGGAAGCCAAACAACTCAGCGACAAATCCAAGGCATCGCAGGATCGCGGGCGTACACGCAGCCGTCGCGGACGCAATAGAAATGAGCGCCCTAAAGATACTTCAGCTAGTAAGCAAACTAAACAAAACAATTCCGCCGATACAATTATCAGCGCCAATGTTCACAATAATGCTGCTTCTGAACAGTCTTCTCACCCAGTGGGCGCTACAGAGCAGATAAGCACAGCAAGAAAATCTGTACAACGACTTGACTCGAGTCGACAGGACACAGCATTGACAGAAGATTTGCCAGTAATAGAAAAAGACGATCCGACTTCTCAAAGCAGTTTATCAAGACCGGATGGGCAAAGGCGTGTACGTAGACATCGTGGTGGTAATAAAAACAGAGAACAATCCACCCGCGATAAAAGCGCTACTGAAAGTCAGGATGTAGAATTTAAGCACGCATCAAGCAGTACTGCTGACCGTGACAATGATTCGCTAAGTTCTCTACCAAGCACAGAAAAACTGCTATCGAATAGCGCCACAAGAAATGATACGATTTCTGAACAACCCATCGAACATAGCGATTCAACAGAAATTACTACTAAAAAACATCAAAGTAAGAAAACCAGAACTGAAGCGCCACTTGTTGATCATCATTCGGATACCGCTGACCAGCCGATCGCTATTGCCCCTACACCGTCAATACCTAAGCCCAGTCTTATTCAAGAGCCTCCTGATCTGCAGAAAAGCGGGCTCGTGATGATAGAAACGCCACCTGAAAAGGTTGAAGTGGCTACAGAAGATACCATCACCCCTAAGCGTCCCAGAAGAAAAGCCAAGGAAGCTGCTGCGACTGAAGCTGAACCTTTAATGCAAGTCGAAACACGCGAATAATCTGCTCGCAACACTGCCGCGGAGTACACGATATAATCAGGCGCATGTCATCTCAATGTGCCTGCTCCCAATTATCTCCGACACCGACCTGTATCAATAGTGGCACATCCAACTGCATTACCTGACTCATATAGTTAGGTAATGCATTCTTAATTAACGTAATTTCATCATCAGGTACCTCCAGCACCAGCTCATCGTGAACCTGCATGATCAACTTACTGTGCAATTGCTCCTTGTGTAGCCAATTACGTACGGCGATCATCGCCAGCTTGATAATATCCGCTGCTGTTCCCTGCATCGGCGCATTGATGGCAGCCCGCTCCGCGCCTTGTCGGCGATTTCCATTGGCATTATTGATCTCAGGCAACCATAATCTGCGTCCCAGAACGGTTTCAACATACCCCAGTTGCTTGGCTTTTTCCCGGGTTTGCTGCATATATTTTTCTACCCCCGGATAACGCGCAAAATACCGTTCCATATAAGCGCGGGCAGCACTGCGCTCAATACCTAATTGTGCCGCCAGGCCAAATTCCGACATACCGTAAATCAAGCCAAAATTAATCACTTTTGCGTAGCGGCGCTGTTCTTGGTCCACTTGATCCAGCGGAATTCCAAACACTTCCGCAGCAGTCGCCCGATGGATATCCTCACCGGCCGCGAAAGCTTTCAGAAGACCGTCATCTTGGGAAATATGCGCCATGATTCGTAACTCAATTTGCGAATAGTCAGCTGAAATAATCCTGTAACCAGGCTGCGCAATAAAAGCTTCCCGGATTCTCCGTCCTTCACTGGTACGCACCGGAATATTTTGCAAATTAGGATCCGAGCTGGCTAAACGTCCTGTTACCGCCACTGCTTGCGCATAGTTGGTATGTACACGTCCAGTATTGCGGTCCATCATTAATGGCAATTTGTCGGTATACGTCGACTTCAGTTTGGCGAGGCTACGATAATCAAGCAATAACTTGGGTAATGGATAATCTAACGACAATTGCTGCAATACATCTTCATCGGTAGAAGGAACACCGGTCGGTGTTTTCTTGATGATAGGCAATTTGAGCCGGTTAAACAGGATTTCCTGTATCTGTTTGGGCGAATTCAGATTGAATGGTTGTTCTGCGATGACATAAGCCTGTTGCTCCAGTACGTGCAATTTCTCACCCAATTCATGGCTCTGCTTCTGCAACAGCTTGTAGTCCAGCAACACGCCGTTGCGCTCAATTTCAAATAACACATCCAGAGTCGGCATTTCTATTTCGCGGTAGATATAATGCAGTCGCTCATCACTCTGGATACTGGGATACAAGGCCTGATGCAATTGTAATGTGATGTCCGCATCCTCCGCGGCATAACGGGTCGCGGTATCAATCGCCACTTCGTCAAAACCGATGCGGTTAACGCCTTTCCCCGTGACCTCATCATAGCTGATTGTTTTAATATCCAGATGGCGCAGCGCCATACTATCCATATTGTGCGGGCGATGGGATTCCAGCACGTAAGATTGAAGCAGCGTATCATGCACAATGCCATTCAATTGAATCCCATGATTGGCAAATACATGCTTATCGTATTTTAAATTCTGCCCCAGTTTAGGTTTCGTCGCATCTTCCAGCCATGGCTTAAGTTTGCTTAATACCATTTCCAACGGAAGTTGCTGCGGCACGCCGGCATAACTGTGCATCAACGGAAGATATACTGCATGCTGGCTTTCAATGCACAATGAAATGCCCACCAGTTTTGCCTGCATCGGATTTAGGCTGGTTGTTTCAGTATCGACTGATACCAGTTGCGCCGCATCCAGTCGGACTAACCAATCATTCAGTTCGGCTTCTGTAAGGATCGTCTGGTAAGTACCTGCATGGGTGTTTTCGTTATTCGCCGACGTCGTTTGACTGTCGCTCGAGATCATTACTGCGGATTGATCTGTGGTTATCTGCTGGCGCAATTCACGCAACGATGTTTTCATATCGAGCTGTTCGTACAACCGGATAAGTTGCTCGGTATCCTGAGGCTGATGCTCAAGATCGGTTATTTTAACCGGCAGATTCACATCACATTTAATCGTGATCAACTGACGCGCTGTATCAAACCAATCTAACGCTGCGCGCAAATGCTCACCCACAGTTCCTTTAATCTCATCGGCATGCGCAATAATATTATCCAGTGATCCGTACTGTGTAAGCCATTTGACGGCAGTCTTAGGCCCCACTTTCTGTACACCCGGAACATTGTCGGCCGTATCACCAACCAGCATCAGGTAATCCAGCATACGAACCGGCGGCACGCCAAACTTGGCAAGTACATTGGCTTCGTCCAGCATTTCATTGCTCATGGTATTTACCAGCGCAATATTTGCGTTTACCAATTGCGCAATATCTTTGTCGCCAGTTGAAATGATGCAGCGCATACCCGCTTTGGCTGCTTGTTGCGCCAAGGTACCAATGACATCGTCTGCTTCCACGCCGTCAATAATCAACATCGGCCAGCCCATTGCGCGAATACAAGCGTGCAAAGGCTCAATCTGCACAGCCAGATCATGCGGCATGGCAGGCCTGTGCGCTTTATATTCAGGATATAGCACATCGCGGAAAGTTTTACCTTTTGCATCAAACACACACGCGCTATAATCAGCGTGGTAATCCTTGTGCAAACGTCGTAGCATATTGAGTACGCCATGAATTGCACCCGTCGGTTCGTTGTTACGATTACGTAAATCGGGCAATGCATGAAAAGCGCGATATAAATAGGACGAACCATCAACCAACAACAATGTTTTCATTTATAAGATATTCCTATGAGTCTACAAGATAAACCAGCCACTCACTTATCTGTAGATAAATCCTGGTCAGCAAAAGAGTCATGGCGCTTATTCAGAATTATGGCAGAGTTTGTCGAAGGAACGGAGCGTCTTGATGCTATTCAACCCGCCGTAAGTATTTTTGGCAGTGCGCGCACTACGCCCGATAGTCCGTACTATCAGTTAGCCGAGCAAATTGCCAAGCAACTCTCTGATGCCGGATTCGCGGTCATTTCCGGTGGTGGTCCCGGCATCATGGAAGCTGCCAATAAAGGCGCCTACTTCGGCAAATCACCCAGTATCGGTCTAAATATTCAACTACCTCACGAGCAGCATCGTAACGCTTATCAAGACATCAGTCAGACGTTCAGGCATTTCTTTGCACGTAAATACATGTTTGTTAAATTTGCTACTGCTTACGTGGTATTACCAGGTGGTTTCGGCACATTGGACGAACTGATGGAAGCGCTGACATTGGTACAAACCGGAAAAACTCGCAAAATGCCCATCATTCTGGTCTACTCGCAATTTTGGCAGGGATTACTCGACTGGTTTCAGCAGATGCTGATTTCCGAAGGTTGCATCTCACAGGCAGACATGAGCCTCATTCAAGTCATTGATGAACCCGATCAAGTAGTCAATGCAATTTTTCAATATTATGAAACCAGTGGATTTGAACCCACTGTCGCTGAAAAAGAAGTTCAGCTCAATCTTTAACCGTCATCTATGATTTTAGGTAGAATACAAAATAATCCTGACTCACCGGGAATCGACATGTACCAACTTATTCTTATATTGTTCCTCAGCGCTGTGATCCCTGCTATGGCGCAATCCGATCCTCCCAAGCAGTCGAAAAAGTCTTCGCGGCCGGATAATTTGATACCGTTACCCGAAATACCTGAGTTACCACCGGATCCGGATCAGCCGCCGATTCCGCCGGATATTCAACCCGACCCTGAGCTGGAAACACAAGTCACCATCATAAAACGTGGAGAAGACACGATTGAAGAACACCGCATCGACGGCGAATTAATCATGATTAAAGTTATTCCACGTATTGGCCCACCCTACTATCTGAAAAAAAATACCGTTGGAAGCAATCCTGTACACACGGACGAAGCTGGTATCAATGTCAGTCCACCGATGTGGCAGTTTTTGAAATTCTAATGTCAATAAAGCGCGCAACAACACACGGCATAATGAAATTTCTCTGTTTCCATTTTTACGCTTTCTTATCCTGCTAATACATGTCTGTTTTCACACCCGTTACCGATAGCCAGCTCGCAACTTGGTTAACAGATTACGCACTGGGCCAATTGATCAATTTACAGGGCATCTCCTCTGGTATTGAAAATACCAATTATTTTGTCACGACGACGCAAGGCAAGTTTGTATTGACGTTATTTGAAAAATTGACCAACCGTGAATTGCCTTATTATCTGAATCTGATGGCGCATCTATCGCGGCATGGTATTCCTTGCCCTGCGCCGATTCCCAGGGTCGATCATACATTACTGGGCACACTGAACAATAAGCCGGCCACGATTGTTACTTGTTTACCCGGACAATCAGTCACACACCCAACCGTAACACAATGCACAGAAGTCGGCACAATATTGGCCAAAATGCACCTAGCAGGAAGCTCTTATCACGCCACAATGGATAATCCGCGCGGCTTAACATGGTGGCAGGCCAAAGCCCCCGAAATCATCCCTTTCTTGTCAGCCGATGAAAAATCGCTACTGACCGCCGAATTGAATTTTCAGGCATCGCGACAATCCATTGTGCTACCTCATGGTGTTATCCATGCCGACTTATTCCGCGACAATGTCTTGCTCACAGACGACACAATCGGTGGCATCATCGATTTTTATTTTGCCTGTAACGACACTTTCTTATACGATCTGGCAATTACTGTGAATGATTGGTGTATGACTGAAGGCAAAATGTTGGATGAAACCTATACACTTGCACTGATCAAGGCGTATCATGCCGTTCGACCGTTATCTTCAATCGAACACGGCGCGTGGTCGGCCATGTTGCGTGCCGGCGCTTTACGTTTCTGGATTTCCCGATTATATGACTATCATTTGCCGCGCCCGGGAGAACTAACGCATGCCAAAGACCCAACGCATTTCAGAGAAGTATTAAAAAATCATGCTACAGACATAGCCAATATAGAGAAACTGTGGATTTGAATCATTATTAGAAGCTGTTCTGTCGATTTAACTGGAGAAATATTCATGGAAATTCATCAAGTCAACGCCAAACAGGGATTGCAATGGATCCTAAGCGGCTTCTACCTGTTCCGTAAAGCACCATTGGCTTGGATAATGGTTTGCTTCACACTGGTATTGATCGCCATGAGCATGTCGTTCATACCGTTACTTGGGAAATTTGTTTTTACTTTAATCTCTCCAGCATTCTTGGCCGGAATCATGCTGGGCTGCAAAGATATGGAACAAGGCAAGCCGCTTGAGATTGCGCATTTACTGGCTGCTTTCAGAACCAGTCCGGCACCACTCATTACGATTGGCGGTGTCTATCTGATCGGGCAAATTTTAATCATCGGACTGGTCATGTTGATCGGCGGCTCGCAGATGACCGACATGTTATTATATGGAAAAAGAGTCGACGAAAGTGAACTGATGGGCGTAATGAGCAACATGCTGACATCCTCATTGATTGCACTGACACTCTCCATCCCGTTGATGATGGCCTCCTGGTTTTCTCCCCTGTTGGTGATATTTCATAACGTTCCGCCGATCGTTGCCATGCAAAGAAGCTTTTTTGCCTGCTTGAGAAACTTCATCCCATTCCAAATCTATGGCATTACGCTTATCGTGTTAACAATCCTTTGCCTGATGCCCTATGGCATTGGTTTGATCGTTCTGATTCCCGTCATGTTTGCCTCCATTTACGTCAGTTACAAAGATATTTTTCTAGCTGAGCGGCTTCAGTTCAAATACAACCAAGCTGATCAGGATTATCAAAAAGCCAACTGGAGTAATGGCGACGAAACATCTGCCCGGAGTGAAAACGAAACAAAACCGGATGCCATCACCACAGAAGACAAACCAAAAGATTCGAGCGAACGCGATAAATGAGCATTTTGAGCCCGTTTTTAATACCGTAGCAGCAACGCAGATAGTTTCTCAACACCTGCTAGACTGCGGTCAATTTTGCATATTCAAGCAACAACCACTTCGTTCCAGCATCGTTAAAATTGACTTGTACACGCGCTTCGCTGCCACTGCCTTCATAATTGATGATGACGCCCGTACCAAACTTGGCATGCAGCACAGTTTGTCCGATTCTCCACGCACCGCCGGCAGGTCTCTTCTGGCTATCGGTTGTGGTTCTTAGCGTAGCTGCTGCGGCTTGATTAGCGGTATTTGCATAGTAGGGATGCAGACTCATTCCAGGCGCCGATTGCAGCCATTTCAAACAGCTTTCCGGAATTTCATCTAGAAAACGTGATGCGATGTTATAGCGGGTTTGACCATGCAGCATGCGGCTTTGCGCAAAGCTTACATATAACCGTCGGCGGGCGCGTGTCATGGCTACGTACATCAGGCGTCTTTCCTCCGCGATGCCGTTCGCTTCATTTAAGCTGTTCTCATGCGGAAAAAGACCTTCTTCCAATCCACTCAGAAATACGCTATGAAATTCCAGTCCTTTGGCCGCATGAACCGTCATCAGTTGCAGCGCATCCTGACCGTTGCCGGCTTGATGCTCACCGGCTTCCAGCGAAGCATGCGCAAGAAATTCCGCCAAACTGTCATTTTCTGCTTCATGTACAAAACTGGTTGCCGCGTTGATCAACTCGTTCAGGTTCTCCAACCTGTCTGCACTCTCACGTTCTTTGGCATAATGCGCGAATAGCTCGCTCTGCGTCAGCATGTGTTCAACAATTTGAGGTAACGGCAACGTGCTACAGCCTTGCCTCATCGTCATAATCAAATGCACAAATGCACAAATGCCTTTTAAGGGTTTCTCCAGTTGCTGTGCAATGGCTGCTTCACCACCGCATTTTTGCAGTGCGGCAGCCCACAAACTTGCGCCTTGCACTTTGGCATCATCCTGCAATTGTTCCAAGCCGCGTGCGCCAATGCCGCGCGCCGGGAGATTAATGACGCGCAATAGCGCGCTGTTATCGTCAGGATTGGCGATCAAGCGCAAGTAAGCCAATGCATGCTTGATTTCCTGGCGATCAAAGAAACGCATGCCACCATAAACGCGGTACGGTATCGCGGCATTAAACAAGCTGTGTTCGAGCACCCTCGATTGCGCATTGGAACGATAAAGCAGCGCAATTTCCGATAAGGCAGTGCCTTCAGCGTGTAAAGTTTTGACTTCACCGACAATAAATGCAGCTTCATCGAAATCGTTCGGCGCATTGTAAACACGTATTAGCTCGCCCTTCCCTTCGGCAGTCCAGAGATTCTTCCCTAAACGTTCGCTGTTGTTTTCAATCAACGCATTGGCCGCATCCAGAATATTGCCGTGTGAACGATAATTTTGCTCCAGTTTAATCACCTTGGAGATGCCAAAGTCACGCTCAAAATCTTTCATATTGCCGGTATCTGCACCACGGAACGCGTAAATGCTTTGATCATCATCGCCAACCGCAAACACTGCCGCGGCACGCTCTGTGCCTACACCAGCCAGTAATTTGAGCCACTGATACTGCAATCGATTCGTGTCCTGGAACTCATCCACCAGAATATGACTAAAACGTTCACGATAATGCTTGCACAGAATTTGATTGCGACTCAGCAATTCATAACTACGTAATAGCAACTCAGCAAAATCGACGACACTTTCCTTGTAACATTGCTGCTCATAAGCCTGATAAAACTCCAGCATGCGACGCGAAAAGGCATCTTCCACCGTGACATAGGCAGCACGTAATCCGGCTTCCTTGGCGTTATTGATAAACCACTGCACTTGGCGCGGCGGGAATTTTTTCTCGTCAACCGATAGATCTTTCAGAATACGCTTGATCAAAGCCAGTTGATCAGCAGAATCCAGAATCTGGAAAGTTTGTAATAACCCTGCATCCTGATAATGTGTACGCAACATGCGATGGCACAATCCATGAAATGTGCCGATCCACATACCACGCGGATTAATCGGCAACATCGCGGTAATGCGTGTCAGCATTTCTTTGGCGGCTTTATTGGTAAACGTCACTGCCAAAATACCATGCGGACTTACCTGTCCCGATTGGATCAAATAGGCGATTCGCGACGTCAATACACGGGTTTTACCGCTCCCGGCACCGGCCAATACCAATACGGATTGATGCGGCAATGTAATGGCTTCGAGTTGCTGTGGATTCAGGTCGGATAGTAGCAAAGTCATGTAGCCAATGTGAGTGGATTACTGTGCAGAATGTGCTGTGCAATCAAGCTGGACGAACTGACAGAAACAACAAAAAAATTGATACGAATTGCTAATTCACCGATTAATTCCGAATCAGATCAATGCGTATAAACATTTACCATGATCCATGAATTAACCGAAGATTAGTTAGGAATTGTTATGCTTTGGTTTTTGCGACAATGTCCAGAATCAGTGGAGTCAATATCAACTCGATCGCCATTCCCATTTTTCCGCCAGGAACCACAATGGTATTCGGACGGGACATGAATGAATCATGAATCATGTTTAACAAGAAAGGAAAATCTATTTTTTCAGGATTCCTGAAACGGATCACAACAAGACTTTCATCCAGTGTTGGAATCTCGCGTGCGATAAATGGATTGGAGGTATCGACCGTAGGTACACGCTGAAAGTTGATGTGAGTACGCGAAAACTGTGGCGTAATGTAATGTACATAATCATGCATGCGACGCAAAATAGTGTGCGTCACTGCTTCTGCTGAATAACCACGTGCATTGGTATCACGAAATATTTTCTGAATCCATTCCAGATTAACGATAGGCACGACACCAACCAACAAATCCACATACTTGGCCACATCGGCCGTATCGCTTTTTGCACCACCGTGCAGTCCTTCATAAAACAGCAAATCAGAGCCGGCTGCGATCGGTGACCAGGGTGTAAAAGTACCCGCTTTTTGCTTCCACGGTTGTGCTTCTTCATCGTTATGCAGATACAAACGTGTCTGGCCAGTGCCCTTTTCGCCGTATTCCTTGAATAAAGCTTCCAGTTTCTCGAATTCATTGGCTTCCGGACCAAAATGGCTGATTGTGCGTCCGCCGTTTTCTTCTGATTTCGCCACTGCTTGTTTCATTGCTTCGCGATCGTAACGATGAAAACTATCGCCTTCCACAATCACAGCTTTCAAATGCTCGCGACGAAAAATATGTTCAAAGCTGGTCTTTACCGTAGAGGTACCTGCACCTGAGGATCCGGTAACGGCGATAACCGGGTGTTTTTGCGACATTCTAATTTTCTCCTAAAATAAAATATGACTATTAAAATTCTGTATCCATATGATACCTTTTTTCCGCTCGGCTTTAGCGCAGGTGATCGACTTGTACCTGGCATCACCGCTCAGAATTTTACGCAACAATACAGCGGGATTTTTCTGGAACTTACAAAGCTTAATCCAAGTCACAGTGATTGCTTAAATGACATATGTATTGTATATCAAGAATACACATAAATCGTCGTCGGTAACCGTCCAAGTCGGCACGAAAGTAAAAATTTTTGCTGTTGCTTGATTGATCCAAGGTTGAGTTCGCATGAAAAGTATACAATGTTTATTTACCATTTCATTCCTGGCATTCACGCTCAGTACCTTGGTATTCGCTGAAGGAGATGGCGATGGCGGCGATGGTGGTGGCGATAGCGGCGGAGACGACAGTGGCGATTATGATGGCAGCGGACATCATGATGGCGAAGGGCACCATCATGATCATGGCCATCATCACAATAATTTTATTTTCGGTATCGGCGGTTTTTATGACCCTTGGTTATGGGGCGGTTACTATGGTCCCGGAATGTGGAGAGGCTATTATGGCTCCGGTTTTTGGGGACCTTACGGCTATCGCGGCTATGGATATGCCGATCCTTTTTTCAGGCCACCGCCTGCTGTTACAGTTCCCTCACAACCGCCTGTTTACATTCAAAAGCAAGAACCTAAACGCATTCAGCCGAAGACCGATTATTGGCACTATTGCCAAGATCCGCAAGGATATTATCCCTATATCCGGGAATGTCCGGGCGACTGGCTACAAGTCTCCCCCCAATCCAACGCTCAATAAGTGAGAACAGCACCATGAAAAAACCCCCACAATTAGTAATACCCGCGCTGATCTGCACACTGACGGCATGTGTCAATTTGCCAACCGGCCCCAGCGTCATGACTTTGCCAGGTTCCGGCAAAAGTTTCGAACAATTCCGCTATGATGACTATGACTGTAGACGATATGCATACGAGCAAGTAGGCGGCCAAACACCCCGTCAAGCAGCGCAGTCGAGCGGCATGGAAAGTGCTGCAATCGGCGCCGGACTCGGCGCTGCTACAGGTGCGGCGATTGCCGGTGGCGGGGGCGCTGCAGTCGGTGCCGGTGTCGGCTTGGTAGGCGGTGGATTGGTAGGATCGGGCACTGCCAGCACTTCCGCGTATGTCAATCAGCAACGTTATGACATCGGTTATATTCAATGCATGTATGCCAAAGGTCATCGCGTTCCGATATCGGGTAGAATTACCGATGATGCGCCAGTAAGCAGCAATAGAAACATCGCGCCACCGCCTGCCAATTTTAATCCGCCACCACCACCTCCCGGCAATCCGCCACCACCACCGCCACGGTAATTTTTCCGGTATTGCATCATCGACTGACTTATCAAACAGATAATAACTCAGTATCATATTGCGCTAGAATATGCACACGAATAAAGCGGTGATTCATCGGTGTGATTAATAATCACCGCCATTCAGAATTGTAAACTGCGACTGGAATTTAAGATAAGAACATAGGAGTAAAAACTGTGCACCCGATTGTACCCATCATTATGGCACTTGGTGCCATTCTGTTCTTCGTAGGAATAGGCATCCAGGCCCGGCTTGGCGCACAACGAATCAGCAGTATAAAACTACGCGGAAAAGAATATAAGCTTTGGCATTTTGTAGTTGTTACTGTGGGATCAGGCGTGGCATTGATCATGCTATCGGTTTTAATACCCAAGTATATATCTTACCAACCCGAATCAACCCAGCAATCATCACAACCCTTGGTATCCAGTAATTTGAAATATGAATTGGATTCGATTTTATCCAGCATGCATCTGAATGACGATGCGATGATGAATGCTATCAGCAGATTCCAAACGGAATATCAGAAAGCATCACAAAAGAGTGACAAAAATACAATGGATTTGCTTGTTCTGGAAATCGCTTACCGAATTAGAACCGAACTACAGAATCGAAGCTATCCAGAAAACCAAGTTGAACGTGAAGTGGAGAGAATTACCGGCATTCTGAAGCAGTCTATCAAACAAGAAAATAAGTAATCATCAAAATAGAAAAACCATCTGATATTTCTGTAGAATTAAATGGTTTATTAATCACTCAAGGATTTTTTATGAAAAAAATGATGCAAGCATTACTTGTTATAACCACCATATTTCTGGCAGCTCCCAATTTAGTATTTGCCGATCAATATCCTGATAAAGTTGTTGAGAAGCTTGGCAACGGTCTTGCTAACGCTGTGACCGGCGTCGTTGAAATACCCAAAACAATAACAATCATTGGTAATAGGGATGGGGTTATCCATGGCATGACAGTCGGATTCCTCACCGGCATTGTCAACGCTGTCGGGCGCTCATTAAGCGGTGCTTTCGATATTGCAACGTTCTTCATACCCACCACACCCTTTGTCAAACCGAGCTTTATTTGGGATGATTTTAATCGCGAAACAACCTTCCTCGAAGCACGCATGCGTTAATTGCTTTCTTATTTCGCTGCATTCTCTGATGCCTTAAAATGCTCGCTCAAATAATCTGATCAGTACATGGTATAAAAATATGTGCTTATCAGATTATACCGTTTGAACAGATACAATTTATTCCTTACACGCACCTCTCAGTGTACTGTTGTAGTCAAGGGGCGAAGAATTAAATTCGATAAGAATAAAGCACCCCGCCGCAAGCAGCGAGGGATTAAACCCGAAAGAGATTAAATTTTATAGCATTATCATATGCTTAAAATCAACCATCTTTCCAGACCCCTTCTCCAAAAATGCGGAATGGATGTTTCTTCAGGCACGACTAGTCACGCTATTCTCTAAGGTAGAACAAGAAGCCGATCATTTCTAAGCATTTATTCAATCATTCTATAAATTTGAGTTTCTAATCCAACAAAGCCATTTCTATCACTAATTAAATCAGGTATAATTTCGCGCTTTGGGTCGTTAGCTCAGCCGGTAGAGCAGCGGACTTTTAATCCGTTGGTCGCCAGTTCGAATCTGGCACGGCCTACCAAATAAAACAGGGGTTAGTTAAACACTAGTCCCTTTTTTATTTTTGAACGCGACAAAACGATTTTTATCATACTGTTAGCGGCAGATATTTGTTCGAACCTTCCCAGAAATTGAGCAAGGTGGATTGACGATCAGCTCTGAACCGAACTTATGCCAACCATAATAAGCGCTGCTGCTTACGCTCATCACCCTGCAAAGCATAACTACTGGATAATGACTTTTCCGAGCTTAAATGAAACCATATTTCACCTCATTTCTTGCGCAAAGAAGGCGCTCGCCTTTTTTAGAATTTCTTTCTTCATACGCAGCGTTTTTACTTCTTGCCTGAGATGGTTTAGTTCTGCACGTTCATCAGCATCCAAACGTTCACCGCTTTTTTGACCCATCACTGCAGATTCTTCTCACTCGCATCGACCACTTGGGCTGCTTGCACAAAGAATAGCCGTGCTTTGTAATCAGTGATACTGCTTCCTTTTTGAATTGCTCTGGATAGAGCCGTCGCTTTCCTGATTCTTTCATCCTTCACCTCGCTAGATAGTAGTTTAACTCTCTTAACAAGGTATCCGGCTTTATTGAACCACAACACTTTTTATGTCAGAAAAGAGTGGTTAATTAAGCTCTAATCAATGGATTAGTCTCATAAAAATTTAGATATATTTTCTACATTCAATAAAGATTTTCTTAATTTGATCAATACTTAGCAGATTAATTATAAGTAATTGTATCAAAAGTCAAATATTCATTATGTCTTTTATGGGATTTTCTTAATATGGTAACAACAGTATCCGTATCATTTACAAATGGTTTTGTTGGTGATTACTCCAAAAATAATTTGGCAATTAACAGCTCTTACTTAACAGCACTGGGTTGGTCAAATTTTCAATTTTCTCAAATTTCTAATAATGGGCAATTCGGTGGCTCACAAGGTAATGATTATACTGGAACAATCCTCGTTACTGATGCTAATGGCGTAGAACATAGTATTGATGGTGTAATCAATTGGCGTGCTCCAAGTGGTACCGTTACCACCATGGTGTTTTATGCCACAGGAGTTAGTCATACGTTAGCAACGAGCTCTGGTACTTACACAATTGATCCTTGGAATCAAACAAGTGGAGATCCTCATACATTTATCGGTTTAACATTTAATGGCGCAACGCTGACAATAACAGGCGGACAAGTATCTGGAAACGCTGCAACATCTGGCTTGTTGGATAGCCTTAATACCTACCTTGCGAATCAACCGCAAATAAGCATAAGCGATCTTTCTATAAACGAAGGAAGCGGATCAGCTTTGTTAACAGTTTCATTAAATAAAGCAAGCGCTGACCCAGTATCCGTTGCATACCAGACAGCAAATGGAACTGCCACCACAAATACGGACTATACATCAAGCGGTGGAATATTAACATTTGCCATTGGAGAAACATCGAAGACTGTAACTGTCGGTATCAATGAAGATTCTGATGTGGAAGGAGCTGAAAGCTTTAGTGTAATACTGTCAGATAGTACTTATGCGGCTATCGTAAAGAATACAGGAACCATTACAATAATCGATAACGATGGTCTGAGTATTACCAGTGTAATCGCAGAAGATGCCTCCAATACCGGCGCCAATCCGATAGACAGTACCGTTGTTGAGGGCGCAGATCTGCAGTATACGGTAAGCCTTAGCGCTGCCACCTCATCTATAACGGAATATACCCTAGCTATCAGTGGCGCTGCCTCTACCAGTGATTACGGAAGTTTCACTTTTAGTGACAACGTTACATGGAAGAATAACGATCCGACAACCGGCATCATTGTTATCCCAGTAGGCGTAACCAGTTTCAGCATAACAGTTCCAACTACTGACGATAGCCTCATAGAAAATACTGAAAGCCTGGTATTGACCGTTGGAGGCGTGGCCAGCACAGGCACCATCACAGATAACGATAGTCAGAGCGTTACCCGTGTCACGGTAGAAGATGCCGCCAACACCGGCGCTAATCCGGTAGACAGTACCGTTGTTGAGGGAGCAAATCTGCGGTATACGGTAAGCCTTAACGCTGCCAGCCCATCTCCAACAGAATATACTCTGTCTATCAGCGGCACTGCCTCGATCAGTGACTACGGAAACTTTGTCTTTAGTGATAGCGTTGCATGGAAGAATAACGATCCAACAACCGGCATCATTGTTATCCCAACAAACGTAACCAGCTTCAGCATAACGGTTCCGACTACCGACGATAGCCTCATAGAAAATGCTGAGAACCTGGTATTGACCGTTGGAGGCGTAGCCGGCACAGGCACCATCACAGATAACGATAGTCAGAGCGTTACTCGTGTCACGGTAGAAGATGCCGCTAATACCAATACCAATCCGGCAGACAGTACCGTTGTTGAGGGAGCAAACCTGCAGTACACGGTGAGCCTTAACGCTGCCAGCCCATCTGCAACGGAACATACCCTGGCTATCAGCGGTACTGCCTCGATCAGTGACTACGAAAATTTCACCTTTAGTGATAGCGTTGCATGGAAGAATAACGATCCGACAACCGGCATCATTGTTATCCCAGCAAATATAACCAGCTTCAACATAACGGTTCCGACTACCGACGATAGCCTCATAGAAAATGCTGAAAGCCTGGTATTGACCGTTGGCGGCGTGGTCGGCACAGGCACCATTACAGACAATGATAACCAGAGCATCACCAGTGTAATAATCGAAGATGCTGGCAATACCGGAGCCAATCCCACAGATAATACCGTTGTTGAAGGAGCAAATCTGCGGTATACGGTAAACCTTAACGCTGCCAGCCCATCTGCAACGGAGTATACCCTGGCCACCAGCGGCACGGCCTCTATCGGCGACTACGGGAATTTCATTTTCAGTAGTGGCGTTACCTGGAAGAATAACGATCCAACGACCGGCATCATTGTTATCCCAGCAAATATAACCAGCCTCAACATAACGGTTCCGACTACCGACGATAGCTTCATAGAAAATGCTGAAAGCCTGGTATTGACCGTTGGTGGCGTGACCGGCACAGGCACCATCACAGACAATGATGACCAGAGCGTTACCAGTGTAATAATAGAAGATGCTGGCAATGTCGGAGCCAATCCCGCAGATAATACCGTTGTTGAGGGGGTAAATCTGCAATATACGGTGAGCCTTAACGCTGCCAGCCCATCTCCAACGGAATATACTCTGGCTATCAGCGGCACTGCCTCTATCGGCGATCATGGGAATTTTGCATTTAGTAGTGGCGTTACCTGGAAGAATAACGATCCAACGACCGGCATCATTGTTATCCCAGCAAATATAACCAGCTTCAACATAACGGTTCCGACTACCGACGATAGCCTCATAGAAAATGCTGAAAGCCTGGTATTGACCGTTGGAGGCGTGGCTGGCACAGGCACCATCACAGATAATGATAGTCAGAGCGTTACCAGTGTAACAGCAGAAGACGCCGTTAATGCCGGTGCAAACCCGATAGACAGTACCGTTGTTGAAGGAGCAAATCTGCGGTATACGGTAAACCTTAACGCTGCCAGTCCATCTGCAACGGAGCATACCCTGGCCATCGGAGGGACCGCTTCGATCAGCGATTACGGGAATTTTACATTTAGTAGTGGTGTTGCCTGGAAGAATAACGATCCAACGACCGGCATCATTGTTATTCCAGCTAACATAATCAGTTTCAGCATAACGATTCCGACTACTGACGATAACATAGTAGAAAGTGCTGAAAGTCTCGTATTAACCGTCGGAGGCGTGGCCGGCACAGGCACCATTACAGATAATGATACAAATCCAGATAGTGGGAATAAAGTACCTACTCCTGTCGTTCTGAAAGCATCCCTAAGTTTAGAAACCGATGATGGCCAAAGTAACCGAGATAACTTTACCAGCAATATTACCCCAGTAGTTCAAATAAATACTGGAAATCTAAAACTGAACGCCAATAATGATCGTGTCGTTTTCTATGATTTGAATGGAAATTTTATCGATCAGATGCTTGTGAATTCTAATGATGCAAAAACAGGCACTATCAATATACAAGCACCTCAATTGGATGATGGGACTTATAGTCTGGTTTCAAAAATTCTTGATCAAGAAGGAAATGTTAAGGCGATAATACCGATTACATTCACCATTCAAACTGATCTGGATGGAATTAATCCATCGACTGAACTGGCGGCTAATAACGGTGATTACAATAAGGATGGAGTTGTAGATTGGGAACAAAATAATGTTGCCCAATTCCCTATGTCTTCAGTAACCGATTTTCAAGCAGGAAAATTTGCTTCTCCTAGCACTTTTGGTGCACTTTTGGTTGGAGATATCGATTCTGGCAATCTTAATTCTTCTGTCCATCTTAATATCAATGCTCAGTTAAAAGATATCAACATCAGCGAGCCACCAGCACCATTACCTGATGATTTTATGATTGCTTCACCGATGCTTGGCTTTACCATTACCAATGAAAACGAAAAAGCATTGCAGGATATTTCACCAGCTACAAATGGATTCCAGACACGCGTGGTTATTGAATTGCCAAACGGTGGTGTGCGTGCAAATAGTTATTTAAAGTGGAATGAAATCACTAGGGAATGGGTAAAATTCAATGATGATCAACGACTGGATACCTTCGATGATGGCGCCACATTGCTGGATGTGAATAATGATGGTTTGATTGATCGAATAGTCGTTACTCTGACTGATGGTGGTTTGGGTGATCACGATGGGATCGCTAATGGAACGATTGTCGATCCAGGGGTATTGGCATGGCAACCCAGTGACAATGCTGAATTGGTTAGTGATCCTGTATACAGCATACTTCTCTCGAATGGAGATCGCTATTATACAGTCGACATTAAAGAAGCGGCCCAAATGGCGCTTGGTTCCGATAATGTTTTTGAGGGTGTGCGTTTCGATTCGCTCAGTGAAAGCCTAGGTGGTCGGCAGTTGCAAGCAAACTACAATCCATTTACGGGTGATTGGTTCTTCGCAGAAAATGGTAAGGATATGCCTTATAACTGCTATCACCCAGTAGAATCTGCAAAAGGTTTTAATGCTGCACCAGTAGGTACGAGTATTGGGCAAGATTATTATCTTTATATTAATAATCAAGGAATCACGCAACTCGTTAGTGCATCCGAAGCATCAGAACTAAATCTTTTAAGCAATGGCTATCATAATTTGGGTGCAGTTTTTAACACCACGACCAATACGCATTTTGACTTTGATCCAATATCTTATCTTGTTGCAAATAAAGACAATCAGACAGTACAGTCGTCTGTTAAGGCACTTTCTGACAATTTTGTGCATAGCAGTGATACCAACTTTGTTGAAACAGTAGAGAAAATTTATTTTGCTCAAGCAATTGATCAGACTGCGGCAATAGTAGGAGTGGACGGGAGTTCATCTCTGGCAGATTTGAATGATTCTTTTCAAACCCACTTTGTTGCTTAATGTTAAGTGCAAGCAGAGCAACAAGTAACATAAATTTACAGGACCTATGAGCTCAATGAATAATCTATATAAATTAATTGTCTGTATTTGTATATTCCTTTCATCAAATCCAGTGTTTTCCGAACAAAATTTGTTGAAAAATTTTTATGTAGGCATTCAGGGGGGTACCCATTTTCTTGATAACTGGCCAGCGAATGTAAAATTGGGGGAAACAGTAAATCTCAGAGGAAAAGTTGATTTCTCAGATCGATTTCAAGTTGGAGGCATAATGGGGTATCAGACAAAATATCTACGCTTCGAAACAGAATATCAGCATGGTTTTTATGATATTGCAAATATGTCCCTAGGGAAAATCCATTCGGACAGCAGCGGAAGCGGAAATTATCAGGCTGCAACATTTAATGCCTATGGGAAAATAAATATTTTTAAGGATTTTTCTGCATTCCTTGGTGGTGGAGTTGGATGGGGAAGGTCCACAGTTTCACAGGCAAATTTTAATCCTCATTGTGACTGCTTTAATTCAGCTAAAAATAATGGATTAGCTTATCAAGGGCGAGCAGGTCTTGAATATCAGTTTGAGAAGAATCATCATTTTTTTGCGCAATATACTTTTCTGCACTTAGACGGTCCGACAGGCGCAGAAAGAAATCAAATCGAATATCACGATAAGTGGATTGGTATATTCGGAGCGGGTTATCGTTATTTATTTTGAAAAACTCTAATAAGTCGATCCTGCAGAACCAAGTGGAAACTTTTCGACGCTGATACCTGGAAAGTTCTCAGTGCTGATTGACAAATTCAGATCCTGGTTTAACTTAAGTTAAATTACCTCCGGCAAAGCCGGAGGCTTACCTCACTGAGTTATTAATAATAAAACGTGACAAAAATGACGATTGTCGGCGAGTATTGACGAGCGCAGACAATTTCAATATCAATAAAAACAGTTAGTTAAAACACTTTTTAATCCATTGGTCGCCAGTTCGAATCTGACACGGCCTACCAAATAGAACAAGGAGTTAGTTAGACGCTAATCCTTTTTTTATATCTGAACGCGACAAATCCTTTTTTATCATACTATCAGTAACATACTTTTTCGATTTTTCCCAGAAATTAAGCGGAGTGGATTGACGACTAGATATGAACCGAACTTATACAGATCTTTACTAGTGATCAATCTGTTGCACTATCCATAGATCGATTGCGATAACAAATCAAAAGGTTTTTAAACATACTAAGCTAAAGTAAAGCGTTTTTTAATCCGGGCGGCCATTTATCCAGCTTGGGCTGACGACACTTATCTAACAGGAATTTAATATTTCTTTGGGATGGAATAAAACGGAGCAGATATTTTGCTGCGGTACTGTTAAGATTAATTAAAATGGATACTTTGAAATATTTGAAGATCATTAATACAATGAAATTACATGATTACTTCTGTTTTTAAGATTGTCTTTTGGGTAACCTTGGAGTTTTAATGATGAAATATAAAAACCTCTTACAGATTTTGTACCGGAATTACAGAAAACATGGGGTGTTAAGATTGACAGGAATTCTCAGTCTATTATTCATACTCAGCGGTTGTCAGACGATATTAAGTCCCGAACAAGTCACTGCAACATTCTGGAAAGCGATGGCGAATGGCGAACTTGAATCAGCCAGAAAACACACAACGCAGGATACTCAATACCTTGTTAATAAACAAGAAAGCATCATAGGAACGTCACCTGAGACCGGTGTGATCGTCATCAATGATCCCAATGCGAAGGTTGCAACTGTTATCGCGTTGAATAATCCCGAAAACAATAAAACTTTAACTTTCGATACTGTTTTATTGAAAGAAAACAATGTATGGAAAGTAGATTATCGGCAAACCCTCAATAATCTTTCAATCCTTCCATTCGGAGAAGTTATTAATAGCCTACGAGGAATAGGCGATGTCATTAATAAAAAGCTGGAGCAGCAAATGCCGTTTATTGAAAACCAAATTAGATCTTTTAGTGATGAACTGATACGACAATTGGATGAATTTCGTAATCAGCTGGAAAAAACTAACCCTACTGAAAAACAATAGCCTTCCCCTTACAGTGCCATTTAACTGTAGAAATGGCTTCGCAAATTCGGACAATCGGATAAGTGTTAATCTTGCTCAACCCAAGCCGTGTAATAGGCGGCAAGAAAAGGAGCGAGAATATGAGAAAGACGAGAAGGAATCACGCAGCGGAATTCAAAGCCAAAGTGGTAATAGCTGCGATCAAGGGTGATAAGACCCTAGCTGAGTTAGCTGAACGGTTTGATGTACATCCGAATCAGATTTCGGAATGGAAGCAGCAGTTACAGGAATCTGCAATCGATGTATTCGGGAGTAATTCAAAAACAAAGGGGCCGCCGTACCTGATCTCAAGACACTTCATGCCAAGATTGGACAGCTCACGTTGGAGAATGATTTTTTAGAAGGCGCGCTCGTCAAGGCGGAATTGTTGAGCGCAAGGGAATGCTCTCCAAAATGCTCAAGCGTGAAGGAAGTTTATTCGGCCGGCGTCGTGCATCCACGCTGATGAAGCGAATGGGAATTCACGCAATCTACCGCAAGCCCAGCACCAGCAAGCGGTATCAGGCGCATCCAGTCTATCCGTATCGGTTGCGCAATTTGTCCATCACCCGTTCACCATGTCTGGGCAGCAGATATCACGTACATCCCAATGAAGCGCGGCTTCGTTTATCTGTTCGCCGTAATCGACTGGGCAAGCCGTCGGGTGCTGTCATAGCGATTATCTAACACCCTGACTGCCGACTTCTGCATTGAACCTGTGCAAGAAGTCATAAACAAGCATGGCAAACCGGATACCTTCAATACTGACCAAGGTTGCCAATTCACCAGCTAGGAATTCACCGGCTGCTGAAGGATAACGGTATCCAGATCAGTATGGACGGCAAGGGTAGCTGGCGTGATAATGTATTTGTCGAACGGCTTTGGAAGAGCGTTAAATACGAAGAGGTATATCTGCACGCCTATGGCAGCGTATGTGATGCAAAACAAGGCTTAGAGAAATATTTCATGTTCTACAACCAAAACAGACCTCACACCGCACTTGACGACAAAACACCAAATGAGTTCTACTTCGATTACCTACCTGCAATGCAAAAAACTGTCCAATCCAGTGAGGCCACTTCACTGTCCAAACTAGGTGTTACTTAGCGTAACGACGAAACGAAGACTCTATCTTTCTGTAAATAATTAACTAAATAACTTTTGTTAGTTATTAAATCATCTAACTATTATCAGCATTATTTATTTGGGGTCCTAAGCCTTTTGCATTTAATTCGGCCAACGCTTGCTCAGTTTTTCGCAGATGGCCAAGCCCCATACCCTGCAATATATGATCAGCTTTTGTATATTGAATATTACTATAGGTAGTGATTTCCACTCGATTTCCCCACGGATCAAGAAAATCAAGAAAAGGACCTCCTAAGAGTTTGACACCCATATGTTCAAGTGTCTGCCTTACTAACTCCTTATTGTCCACCGCTATTCCAAAATGACGCTTTTGATCAGGTTGCCTATTATCACTTTTTATAAAATTGATAAATTGATCTCCAAAATAAATAAAGGCCTGCATCTCATTTTTTTCATGAACTTCGAATTTCAAGAAATCGCCATAAAATTTCAATGCCTCCTCAATATCTCCAACTTCTAATGCCACATGATTTATGCCTATTGCATATGCTTTCATAAATTTGCCTTTATCGTTTAATATTTGTCAGTCAATTTATCTCGAACAATGTATACGGTATCTAACGTAGAGCTTGCAATTCTCCTGCTATCTGATTATTTGAGCTAAAAATAACTGAAAGAGTTTTCTAGCAGATAATTTTATTATTTATTTGTCTTAAGATGAAACTTTGTATGAAGCATATGTTATTAATTTCTGAGCCTGGGGTGATCGGTAACATGTAAAAATCTGAAACACGCATGAAAGCTTAAAAAATTAATTCCAAGTTTCACGTTTGCTCTTATCATAGCTTCATGGAATAAACGTGATAAATCTGATGAGTATTGGCGAGTGTTGGCGAGCACTTTCGAGTTTAATATAAACAGTTAATTGCGACACCTGTTAATCCGTTGATCGCCAATTCGAATCTGGCACGGCCTACCAAATAGAACGAGGGGTTAGTTAAACGCTAACCCTTTTTTCGTTCTAAATGCAAAAAAACATTTATTATCATACCGTTATAGACAGTTACTTATTCTGCTTTTCCCAGAAATTAAGCGAAATGGATTGACGACCAGATATGAACCGAACTTATGCGGACCTTTACAGGTGATCAGTCCTCTGAGTTGTATATTTAATTGTAATTAAAGTAGTTATATCATCATTTTTTAGTAAAAAACCCACAAGGAAAAATAACATGAGCCAATTGCCCGCTTGTCCAGAATGTAGTTCCGGATACACTTACGAAGACGATAATATACTGGCCTGCCCGGATTGTGCCCATGAATGGTCACCGAACGAACTAGAAGCAACTAACAGCGATAAAGTATATCGCGATGCAAATGGTAATGAATTGCAGAACGGTGACACCGTGGTGGTGATTAAAGATCTGAAAGTGAAAGGCTCATCCCTAGTGCTTAAAGTCGGTACAAAAGTGAAGAATATTCGTCTGGTCGATGCTGATCACGATATCGATTGCAAGATCGATGGTATCGGCTCGATGAAATTAAAAACAGAGTTTGTTAAGAAAGTCTAAGTAGAATGCCCAATGGCAAGTACGTCAATCAATTTGAATCGATTGCTTAAAAATAAGACTTAAAAGTCAATTTGTTTACGCATATAAACATAGCCTATCACTGATATATTCAATGCATTTATAGGAATATACCGTGAGACATGAAGATTCACCATTACAATCAATTGCTACATCAAGGTGATGGCATCTATTATTGCAAACGCTCAATCATTATTATTGCCATAATAATTTTGTCGGGCTGTGCAATACAACCTAAAGTAGTAACAGAGGAAGAAAACAAGCACAGAGTATCTAGTGACCTTTTGCTACTCCAGAAAATCCATGATCCGGTACAGCGCCCTATATCCTTGGAAGAAGCAACTGCCAGGGCATTGAAATATAACCTCGAATTACAAATTGAGTTAACCCAAAAAACACTGGCTCAGAAGCAGCTCAATCTCAAGAGTTACGACATGCTGCCAAAGTTGGTGGTAGATCTACATTATGATTCACGTAGCAATTTTAGTGGCGCAAGAAGCCGATCGTTATTGACTGGAAGAACAACACTAGAACCATCCACTTCCGCCGACAAAGATATTTTCTCATCCGCATTGGGATTAAGCTGGAACATTCTTGACTTCGGGGTATCGTATTATCGTGCACAGCAAGCCGCTGATAACGTCCTGATTCAAGAAGAACAAAAACGCAATGTGATCAATCGAATTGTGCAAGAAGTACGATCAGCGTACTGGCGCGCTGTCAGTTATGAGCGGCTCATTTCACGAATGCATGACCTAAAAGCGAAAGTACGCGAATCGCTTGATCAAGTGAATCAAATGAGAGATGAGCAGCTTAATAATCCCAAAATCAATTTTACTTTCAAACGTGATTTATACAGTATAGAACGAGAACTCAATCTATTGCAGCGTAATTTACTGTTAGCCAAATCGCAATTGGCTGAATTAATGAATATTAAGCCAGGCACAGAATTTACGTTAGTCATACCAGACCGGGATTTATTTACCAAAAAGATTGATTTGACGATCGAAGACATGGAACAAATTGCGCTGGAAAGCCGTCCCGAGTTGCGTGAATTGTTTTATAAAAAACGTGCCAATGCAAAAGAAGTCCGTGCAGCCATACTACAGATGTTGCCAGGCATTGAGCTGGGGAGTCGGTATAACTATAACTCTAATGGTTTTCTGTTTAATGGAGACTGGTTAAGCCTTGGTGCACAACTATCATGGAATCTGATTAGCATCATTTCGGCGCCGGCGAAATTCGCTGAACTGGAAACTAAAGAAAAATTACTGGATATCGAGCGTTTATCCATGAGTATGGCGGTACTCGCTCAAGTACACGTCAGTTTAGCTCAATTCAGTCATTTTAATGAAGAATATCGATCCGCCTATGATTACTATCAGGCTCAGAAACGCATCATCGAACAAACCCGGATCGAAGCAACCGTGGGGAAAGTGAGTGGTCATGCTTTAATTCGCGAAGAGCTCAATACGCTTTTAGCAGAGGTTCGTTGTGATTCCATTTATTCCGAACTGGAAAATTCTTATGCAGGCATTTATGTTTCGTTAGGACTCGATCCCATTCCGGGTGATCTAAATGATAAAAACCTGTCAGAACTAACTGCTGAATTAGCTGAACACTGGCACAAACGATAAATCATCTTATCAGGCTATTGAAAAATTACTCTTCCATAGCGAATAAAACTTCTAACACACTCATTTCTTAAAGCAGTCTATTTTTTATAAATTGTTGTTTTTGCCATTTTCCGATAGCTCTTATTATTTTAGTGATTGAACAAACTGACGTTATTAAATTCGGGTAACAATTATTAAATAAGTGAATCCATCAAAAAATGGATTAGCATCGTGACGAAAAAAAAATCCAAACAGATTCATCAACCACCTCAAGTCAAATCCAATCACGGACTTGGGGTTCTGTGGCAATTAGAACCTCGCATGATGTTCGATGGTGCAGCCGTGAGTACTGCGATAGATGTAGTAGAACAAATATTATTTGACTCAATGAATCAACAAACGAGTCAAAACAATTCTGCTGATCATTCAACACTATCAAGTTTAACTCCAATCGACACCAGAATTCTTGATGCTGAAGGAGATCATCAGAAAACTCCAGTAATTCAATTAGAAAACGAACTGGAAAAATCGTTAACGAATTATGAGCCTCCAACCGGGCCCGCCAACGAGATTATTTTCGTTGATACCCGTGTTGAAAATTATGAAACGCTTCTAGCCGAAATCGACCCGAACATACAGGTAGTCTTGCTCAACAGTCAAAAAGATGGCGTCAAACAAATGGCTGATTATTTGACACAACACCAATCAGTAGAAGCGATTCATATCATTTCTCACGGTAGTTCCGGATCTCTGCAGTTAGGAACAGGATCGCTAACATTCAATTCCATGACGCAACAGTACGCTGCAGAAATGGCTGTGATCAAACAAGCGTTATCCGAACAAGCAGATATCCTGATCTATGGTTGCGATTTTGCTGAAGGACAAGCCGGTCAGGACGCCGCCACGTTGCTCAGTCAATTAACCGGGGCCGATGTCGCGGCCAGCACCGACGACACGGGGTATGCCGGACTGGGTGGCGATTGGGATCTCGAGCTGCAAACAGGAACCATTAAAACGCATTTAGCCATCAATTACGACGTTCAGGCCGATTGGGATGGGCTACTGAGCCTTACTGCCAGTGGGGGTGAGACCAGGGTCAATACGACGACTACCGGTACGCAAACGCACAATTTCTTTGGCAACGACTACACCCCTGACAGTGTGGCTATGGACGCCAACGGTAACTTTGTGTCGGTCTGGGAAAGCGCGGGCGACATCTATGGTCAGCGGTACAACAGCGCCGGCACGGCGCAGGGTAGCGAGTTCGTCATTGCCAACAATGCGGCGAACGAAGGGTTAGCCAATGTCACCATGAATTCAAGTGGCGCTTTTGTGGTGACTTGGGAGCGCGGTCTGGGGACCGCCGACATCGACATCTATGCTCGTATCTATAATTCATCCGGCACGGCAGTCGGTAGCGAGTTTCTGGTGAACGAAACCACGATCTATGATCAATCCAATGCCAAAGTGGCGATGGATGCCAGTGGCAACTTCGTAGTGGCGTGGGAAAGCAACACAGAGGCCGGTGGAACCTACTACGACGATATCTACGCCCAGCGATACGATTCCTCCGGGACCAAGCTCGGCGCAAATTTTCTGCTCAACACCACGACGGTGGGTGACCAAGAGCAGGTCGACATCACGATGGACTCTGCAGGCAACTTCGTGACCGTATGGGCAGGCGAACGAACCGCCGGTAGCAGCGTGTACAGCATTTACGGGCAACGGTATAACGCATCCGGTGTGGCGCAGGGCGGAGAGTTTCTGGTCAATGCAGTCGCCAGTAACAACGATCAACATGCTTCGGTCGCCATGAACGACAGCGGCAACTTTGTCGTGACATGGAACAGAAAGAGCGGAAGCGACTCCGATATTCAAGCCCAACGGTTCGACAGTTCCGGCGTTGCGCAAGGCAGTGCGATTTCCGTCACCAATACCCCATCCTATTGGCAGGATATCGCCAGTGTTGCAATGGGCGGGGGAGGCAATTTTGTCGTTTCTTGGTCGAGCGACCTTCAGGACGGGAGCGGTTGGGGCGTCTATACGAGACAATACGATTCGACGGGAACAGCTCTGACGACTGAGAGCCGAGTCTCGACAACCACGGCGAACGACCAAGATCACTCTAGTATCGCCTATCAGAACGGGAAGGTCGTTGTGACCTGGTCAGGTAACGGCACTGGGGATAGCACAGGCATTTTTATGCAGCGCTACGATGCAGCTGGTGGGAACGCCGCACCGACAATTACCAGCAACGGGGGCGGACTCACGGCTGCCGTCAGCATCGCGGAAAATACGACCACCGTCACCGCCGTGACGGCGACGGATGCTGATGTCGGTGCGACCCGTACCTACTCGATCAGCGGCGGTGCCGACGCCGCCAAGTTCACCATCAACAGCAGTACCGGCGCATTGAGCTTCATCACCGCACCCAACTACGAATCGCCGACCGATACTGGGGGGAACAACGTCTACGATGTACTGGTGACGGTGAAAGATAACAATGGCGGAGCGGATAGCCAATCCATTGCCGTGACCGTGACGGGGATCAACGAGGCGCCCATCAACGCGGTCCCAGGCGCACAGACGACCAATGAAGACACAAACCTCGTCTTTTCTTCCGGTAACGGCAATCAAATCAGTATCCAAGATCCTGAAGGGAGCGGCAGCGCGTTTGAAGTCACCGCCTCCGTGACCAACGGCACGCTCACGCTGGCGGGCACGTCAGGCCTGACATTTGTGACTGGTGACGGCACCACCGACAGTACCATGACGTTTCGCGGAACAGTCGCGAATATTAATACTGCTCTCAACGGTCTCAGCTACAACCCAACGGCCAACTACAACGGGAGTGCTACCCTGACACTTGCGTCCGTGGACAACACTCTCGTGTCGCTGAATATCGATGCCAATCTCCAAGCTCACTACACTTTCGATGGCACGACGAATGACATGGCCTCCGGTACAGCGCAGAACGGCACGCTGATGAACGGGGCGACGTATGTGACTGACGGTACCCGTGGACAAGTCCTGAGTCTCGACGGCGTGAACGATTACGTCACGATCGCTGGAACATTCTCAAACCCAAGCGAAATCACGATCGGAGGGTGGGTGAATCTTGGATTCGGTACGGGACGGAAAGAATTTATTTCGCTCGATAATCGGGTCCATATTGCGCTTGATGACACGTCCGGGGTGAAGGGAAGTGTCCAGATCGGGGCCAATTCTTGGATTGATCTAAATTCCAATCAGTTCGTGGCCGGCACCGGTTGGCACCACATCATGTATTCCTACAGTGACAGCGGGAACGTCCACAGCCTCTATATCGATGGCGCCCTTGTTGCCTCAGCGACCATCAACAGTTCCATCGACTGGACCTCTCTGCCCGCGCCGACGAACCAGACGAACATTGGCCGCCATCCCACTACTGGCGGAAACTTCCTCAACGGACTGGTCGACGATGCCCGGATCTACAACCGCGTGTTGAGTGCGGGAGAAGTGGCTGCCCTTGCGACCGATCTGAACCTGAAAGACACCGACACGGTGGCGATTACGGTCAACTCAGTCAATGATGCACCCACGGACATTGTCTTCGGTCAGGAGTCCACTGCGGAGCAAGTGGTCAACACCTACACGAACTCCTACCAGATGTCCTCATCCATTGCTCCGCTGCCGAGTGGTGGCTGGGTGACAGTGTGGATATCGGGGGGAGGGCAAGACGGCAGTGGTTCTGGCGTATACGGGCAGCGGTTTGATGCCGACGGTAACAAAGTGGGCACGGAATTCCTTGTCAATCAGCGAACCACCGATGACCAGTACGGCCAGGTAGTGTCAGCCTTCAGCGACGGTCGGTATGTGGTGACCTGGGTGGATCAGAACGCCGGAGTTCGGGCATGGATCATGGCGCGCGTCTTCAATGCAGACGGGACGGCGGCCACGGCGGAGTTTCAGGTCAGTCCTGGAACAGACGGGAACAACCAAGGTTACTACCCCACTGTTCAAGTGTTGGATAGCAACCGCTTCGTGGTGGTGTGGAGCAACGAAGCCGGGGCTGATAACTGGTCGCAGGCCGGACGCATTTACAACAGCGCCGGCGTCCTGCAGGGCGCGCAGTTCAGTATCGGTACGCAAACCGCTACCGGCATCTGGAACAGCATCAACCGCATCGACCGGTTGGCCGACGGGGGCTTTGCGGTTACCTGGCGATACGACAGTAGCAGCGCACAACTGCGCTTGTTCAACAGCGACGGCAGTGCCCGTACAGCCGCCATTGCTCTTCCAGGCAATGATGTGGCGGATGTGGCCGTGCTGCGTAACGGCAATGTAGCTGTGGCGTACGCGGATGGAGGCGATATCAACGCCGTCATTTACAATGCCAGCGGCGTGTTGCAGGTGGGCGAGTTTAACGTCAACGCCGGTGCCACCAGCGGCACCCAAAGTCAGCCGCGTATTACCGCTTCCGACGACGGCTTCGTCGTCGCGTGGAACAGCGACACCGGCGACGGCAGCAGTCTCGGTGTTTTCGCGCAGCGTTTCACCGCGAGCGGCAGCTCAGTGGGCGGCGTGGTCCAGGTTAACACTACCACGGTCGGCGCTCAGTTTGAGGTGGATTTGATCCAAACCTCCACCGGCCAGGTACGCGTTGTGTGGTCGTCACAGAACCTGGACGGCAGCGAATACGGCGTCGCCTCTCGTGTGCTGGGCACGCCCGGTGCCACGGTGGCCGAGAACGCCGCCAACGGCACCTGGGTCGCCGACGCGTTAGGCTTCAGGGATGTCGATTCCACCAGCGGCACGTACAGCCTGGTGAATAGCGCCGGTGGACGTTTTGCCATTAACAGCAGCACCGGCGAAATTACGGTGGCCAATGGAGCGCTGCTGGACTACGAAGCGGCTACCAGCCATAGCGTGACCGTCAGAGTCACCGATTCCGGCGGGATGACCTATGATGAAACCTTCACCATCAATCTGACTAATGTCAACGAGGCTCCTACCGGAACTGATGCCACCGTCACGATCAACGAAGACACCTCCCGTACAGTGACCGCGGCAAACTTCGGTTTTAGCGATGTCGATGCGGGCGATAGTTTGAGCGCCGTGCGTATCGACACATTGCCCGGTGCCGGAAGCCTCACGCTCTCGGGTGTCGCGGTGACAGCAGGACAAGTCGTCTCGCTCGCCAATATTACAGCGGGCAACTTGGTCTTTACGCCTGTAGCCAATGCAAACGGAACGGGATATGCCAGTTTCACATTCTCTGTCCGTGACAGCAACAACACCTATGATGCTGCATCCAATACCCTTACGTTCAATATCACGGCTGTCAATGATGCGCCGATCATTTCCACCGGCAATCTGGTTGCCGACGGGTCGTTTGAACGCGGGGGGGCTGCGTGGAGATCCAATTCCGTGCTCGAAGTGAGTAACTCCCTTGGCAACTATGGAATAGCGGCTCCCCCGGATGGAGGCTACTTCATCGAGGTGGAAGGGTGGACTCATTCCGGAGTTCCCTCCTGGATTGAACAGACGATTTCGACGGTGGCAGGCAAAACCTATCAATTTACTGTGGCTGCGGTGACACGGAACGATGTTAATGTCAGTGATAAGGGGATTTTGTCTATCGATGGCACACAAGTACTGGCGTTTACGACCGGTTCCACGTGGTCTGACTTTACAAAGAGCTTTGTTGCCACATCGAGTTCTACCACGATTCGTATTACATCAGATGGCTCGGCATCGGGATACACGAATCCCGGTGATGGTGTAGGACTCATTGTGGACAACGTTCGTGTCGTGGAAAACTCTCCGGTGACGTTTGTTGAAAATGGTTCAGCGGTTGTGTTGACCTCGACAGGGAGTGTCTTTGATACCGAACTTTCAGCGGCGAACTCCTTCAGCGGTGCGACCCTCATGTTGGCGCGTAACGGCGGAGCCAATACCGAGGATGTATTTTCCGCCACCGGCACACTAAGCCTGAGTGGCGGAAACGTCGTGGTGAGCGGCACGACGATAGGTACCTATACGAACAGCGGCGGCTCGCTGGCCTTCACCTTCAACAGCAACGCCACCAATGTGTTGGTCAACTCGGCGATACGGCAGATCGCGTACAGTAATTCCAGTGATAATCCACCTTCGTCCATACCAATCAATTGGACCTTCAACGACAACAACAGCGGGGCCCAAGGGAGCGGCGGCGCCTTACAAGCCACCGGCAGTACGACGGTCTATATTACTGCCGTCAATGATGCACCGACGGACCTGGCCCTATCGGCGAACACGGTGGCCGAGAATGCCGCCAATGGTACTTCGGTGGGTACGGTCAGTACCACCGATCCCGATAACGGTGATACCCAAAGCTATAGCCTGACCGACACTGCCGGTGGACGTTTTGCCATTAACGGCAGCACCGGCGAAATTACGGTGGCCAATGGAGCGCTGCTGGACTACGAAGCGGCCACCAGCCATAGCGTGACCGTCAGAGTCACTGATTCCGGCGGGTTGACCTATGATGAAACCTTCACCATCAATCTGACTAACATCAACGAGGCTCCCACCGGAGCCGATGCCATCGTCACGATCAACGAAGACACCTCCCATACGGCGACCGCGGCAAACTTCGGTTTTAGCGATGTCGATGCGGGCGATAGTTTGAGCGCCGTGCGCATCGACACATTGCCCGGTGCCGGTAGCCTCACGCTCTCGGGTGTCGCGGTGACGGCGGGACAAATCGTCTCGCTCGCCGATATTACAGCGGGTAACTTGGTCTTTACTCCCGTGGCTGG
>NZ_QJJP01000004.1 GCF_003201565.1 Nitrosomonas sp. Nm84
CCAAAATATCGCTACCAGCAGCATCGTTAGCATGCCCAGTTTGTAGTACTTCGAATCGTACCACAACGACATGTCGTAGCTTGCGCTCGAACTTGCGCTAGTTGTGCCGTATGTTGTTGCCATCATAGTCCTCCATGTGTTGAGTTAAGTAACGCAGTATTAAGGTTTATCAAAACATCCGTCATCTATGTAATGTTTCCATAAAACCCTCTTCTACGCGATTAAGAATAGCCGGTTGCCGCTTCTTTGCAATGAGTGGATCCACTCATTTTTATAATCACAACCTGTTTTCTATAATCTTTGGTTTCTGACAAAGAGATTCAGTGTGTTGAGATCGATGCCAGATCGTTCAGAAACTGATTGCCCGGTTTTTGTACTTTTAGTCGCAATGCAAAACTAATCAGACTATTAGGACCACTAAGATCTAGTTTTCTTGAAATGTTGACGCGATGATTTTCTATCGTTTTTTTGCTTACAAATAATTTCTGGGCAATTTGCGGCGTGGTGAAGCCTTCGGCTATCTGATTCAATACTCTGCGTTCTGCTTTGGTGAGGTTCGTAATTTTATCGAATGTCACCTCAATTGATGCATCCTGTTTCGATTGATATCCATTGATTTCTGAGAGTTTTTCGAGACGTGCTTTTATACTGTTAATCAATTCCTCCTTGGTAAATGGCTTGGTTAGGTAGTCATCGGCTCCCATATTCATACCTGTGCGCGTATCGGCACGAGTCGATTTCGCTGTAAGAAATATAAATGCGGTGGGCGGTAATTGCGGTATTTGTTTTATCCGCGAGAACACGTCAAAACCGTCTATTCCCGGCAGCATAATATCGCAAATAATAATATCCGGCGTATGTTCCAGCGCCATTTGGATGCCTTCTTCACCGGCAGGTGCGCTGATGACGCGAAAACCGTAATGCGCAATGATTTCAGATATATTTTCACGTAGTGCTTGTTCGTCTTCTATTATCAGAATCAGTGAATCATTCATTGTCGTTACTCATAGGGGTAATTGAACCGTTACTGTGCAACCGTTACCAGATGTACTCTCAAAGCTGATATTTCCACCATGTATCATGATTAGTTTTCTTGCGATCATGAGTCCAAGCCCGTTGCCAGGGAAAATTTTGGCATTTGATGCTCTGAAAAACGATTGAAACAGGAACGGCTGGTCTTTTTCTGGGATACCGATGCCATAGTCCTTGATCGTTATTAAATACGCACTATCGTGGAAAGTAACTGTCAGCTCAGGGGCTGGCTTGCCTTCAGAGTATTTAAATGCATTCGACACGATATTGCGCAAAACATTCCTTAGCAGAATTTCATCGATACTAATGATGCGGTCTGATGTGTCAAATTGATAATTGAGTTTTCTCTGTTGCCCATTGGGCTCAGTATTAGACTCGACAAATTCATCCATGAATTGCCTGAACGGCAGGTTCTTTTTGAATAACTCTATTTTTCCTTCGTCAATTCGCCCGATATCCAGAATGTTTTCCATGAGTTCTGTCATGCGGATTATCTCCTCAGCCATGACAGCTTTATGCTTCTGAAAGAACTCAACAAAGGAGGGATTGAGGTCGATTGATTCCATTTTTAGATCCAGGAGATCAATGCTGGAACGAATGGTGGCAAGCGGTGTGCGGAACTGGTGCGAGGCTAGGCTGACGAACTGGATTTTAAAGCGATTCAGTTCGCGTTCTTTTTCCATCGCTTTTTGGTGCCGTTGTTCGGCCATCTTTATCAGCGTAATATCATTTTCAACAGCTACATAATTGATCAATTTCCCAGTTTCGTCATATACTGCAGCGATATCGAGATAGAGCCAGATCTTGTTACCACTTTTGGTGTAATTCAGAATCTCACCGGAAAATGCGTCTGTACTCTGTAGTGAGCAAGTGATTTCCCGAATTGTTTTGCTAGAAGTTTCTGGACCTTGGAGGAAATCTGCCGGATCAAGCCCCATGACTTCTTCAGATCGATACCCCAGGACTCTTTCAAAGCTGTTGTTCACCCATATAATCTTTTTTTCATGATCGGTGATCATGACGATGCCATTGGTTTTTTCAGCAACAAAGGCCATGCGCTGCAGGTCCAGCTCGCTTTTTTTTCTAGCGCTGATGTCTACACCATATTCGATTAGAAATTCTGCATCACCGTTTTCATCCAGCAGCGGATACATGTTGCGCATATAGATTCGCTCTATGCCATCAGCATCAGTGAGTTTTTCTTCACAAGTCACGGGCTTTTTATGCATCATGCATTCTTTCATTACGCCGCTGTGTCTTGATTCGGCGGCAGGAATCTGGTTCCCGGGAGCATGATATTCACTATGATTCATTCCGGTCATCACGCCACGGCGTTCCGTGCATTTAATAGCCGCACCATTGGCGTAAATGCAGTGGCCTTCTTTATTCCGCACGATCAATTCGGTAGGTAGTCGATCCAATATGTGATGGTAGAGATGCTCCTTCTTTTTATGACTTTCTATTTGTTTTTTCTGCGAGATATTTTGTAAAACACCATACAAACCGGCTAAATCTCCGTGATCATCAAGCATGGGGTAGATGGTGGTGGTGTGCCATTTCAGCCTGCCATCATTCATCACAATCATAAATTCTTCGGTACACTGTGTTTTTGTTGATATGGCATGCTCAATCAATTTGCGCATTTTTTCTTTTTCAGATTCCCTGTAGAAATGGGTATTTTCAAGCAGGATTGAGCAATTGAAGTCTTTATCTAACTCATAAAAATCATATAGATAATCCGACCAAGTGATGGTGTTTGTTGTAAGAATGCAAGACCAATCGCCGATTTCCGCTATTTTTCCGAGAAGGTGAAGTCGCTTCTGTTGAGATTCCGATGAATCGAAAGTTGTCAGATTAAAGTTAGGTTCAGAAATCATTGGAAGTTATGCTATGGGTTGATAGTTCTGATACTCAATAAATTGATTATTAATAGATTTATGATGGTCTTGATGCCACGCCACGTTATGATTTCACAGTGTGATACGGGGGGCGAATGAGAAATTCTAAAGAAATGCTGAGCAAAATGAAAATGCAATATGCGTTATTACAGAAAATGAATTTTTAGTGCGATAGCCTGAATTTCAATGACGCATATTGAAAGGATTTTCAATTCATAAAAAAACAGCGCTACTGAATAGCGCTGCCATAACGGAGAAAATGTAAAAACTAAGCAGTCGTATTGATATTTTGCCCGAGATGCGGGGGTAGATTTTGTATGGGTTGAGTATCTGGGATCGCTTCAATCAAAGCGAGTGCGCCAGCTGCACTCAGATCCATTGCTTTTTTAAGCACGGCGATGCTGACTGCCTGGTTGGTGCTGGTTTCTGCCATTGTCGTTGCTACATTTGCTATACCTGTTACGTCCATAAAAATTCTCCTTATCATTTACAGTGCTAATAGCGGCATGCGGCGTACGTTATTTTAGGAAAGGATCGAAATTTCTATAATCGATGCGCAATGAACTCGGTTGCATTGCAACAGTGTCGGTTGGTTTTTTCGGATCAGTCTTTTCTTAGAAATGTTGAAAAAATTCTTTTTAAATGATCTTTCCAATCAAAACCGACTTTTATGGGGACTTTCACCTGGAAGTCCATAGTTCCGGCATTGTTGCTATCCAGATACAAAATATACTGTCCTACTTCACTCATTCGAAATGACTGGGTGATTACTCCGAATGGATGTTGCTGTGCAGGCACTGACAGTATTTCATGTTCTTTCTCTTTATCATCATGGAACTCTACTTTTACTAAACGCAGCGCCAGTGGAATGTTGCGGGCCGATTCTGGATACAACAGATCAATCGTGATATTCAATGTACCAGGCTCAGGTATCTTGCCGCATTGCACAGGTATGTGCGGTGATCTGATAGTATCCTGAGGTGCTACGTAGTCATTGGGGAGATAGTATCCCGAGTAACCGACAGTGAGTGCTTCAGTTTGTATGGTACAAGCACCGCCGCGAAAGCCTTTCGGATAAGTTTCGGATAAGTCGCCTTGCGAACTTGCGTGATACAGCGCACCAAACGCTACAAAAATTGCCAAAATTCCAAACAAAATCGCAAACTGAGACTTGCGGGATAACAACTTTGATTGAACTGGCATAACAATCCTTTTATCAATTGAGTGCGATAGTAGAAATTCTATTTATCAACGCAGATTTGCTTTTGAAGTGCAATAACATAACTGATGGTAGTGTGATTAACAAGTAATTGTACTAAAGCAGCTCGAGCCTTTTCATCGTATGGGTACGGTGTTGTGTCGTTCCCGTACGATCCGGCTTCAGCTTGTCGCAGTACGGGGATGCTATCAGGTAGCCGATTTTGGCAGCGTAGCGCCTCGTCTGGGGCGATTTAGACTTGTGGCTTCCCGACGAATGATGAGTTTCTAAAATTGTTTTTTGATACTATTTGCATATCATCTTGTGGTTTGCAGGGTTTTGACAGGATTCGCTATAAGGAGGCAATTGACAATGCCAAGAATTGAAGCAGTATTCAAGAACGCGAGCGGTGAATCATTATCGGGCTCCCTGGAAATGCCGTCTGGTGCTGTTAAATCGTATGCATTATTTGCGCATTGTTTTACCTGTTCTAAAAATAATCTGGCGGCTACACGGATTGCACGTGCTTTAGCCGATTTTGGGATTGCTGTATTGCGCTTTGATTTTACCGGACTGGGGAATAGTGAAGGTGATTTCTCAAACACCAATTTTTCATCGAATTTGCAGGATTTATTGGCGGCGGCTCATTATCTCGAGGCGCAATATGCTGCGCCGTCCCTGTTAATTGGGCATAGTTTGGGCGGTTCCGCTGTACTCGCTGCGGCTCAGAATCTCTCGGCTGTCAAAGCAGTGGCTACTATCGGAGCACCAGCAACTGCGGCGCATATTAAACATTTATTCGCTGATTCCTATCAGCAATTAAAGAATCAACAATCGGTGCAAGTTGAGCTGGGCGGGAGAAGTTTCAAAATTCAACATCAATTTGTCGATGATTTGGAGAATTACAATTCTGTCGAGCATATTAAATCGTTAGAAAAAGCCTTATTGATATTTCATTCGCCGCTGGATGATGTGGTGTCTATCGACGAAGCGGCACGGATATATACTGCCGCCAGACATCCCAAAAGTTTTGTATCGTTGGATCATGCAGACCACCTCTTATCCAATCCTGAAGATTCCCGGTATGTCGCAGAGGTTTTATCGGCGTGGGCCAGTCGCTATCTGGAAACAGATCAAACTCCAGTTAAAAAAGCAGATTCGGACATGCTAGCTGTTGCGCCGGGTAATGTGATCGTGCGCGAACGAGATAAAAAATTTACGCGTGAAATCTCGATGCAACATCATACGCTAATCAGTGACGAGCCCATCGCCATGGGAGGCGCCGATCTTGGACCGAATCCCTACGAATTGCTGCTCGCCGCATTGGGTAGTTGTACCTCGATGACGCTGCGCATGTATGCCGATCATAAGCAGCTTGATTTGCAAGATATTCAAGTCGAATTGCACCACAGTCGGATTCATGCGGAAGATTGCACCGATTGCGAGAAACAAACTGCACTCATTGACAGGATTACGCGCGTCATTCAATTGACAGGTAATCTGGATGCGAAGCAACGCACCCGGTTATTGGAAATCGCGAATAAATGCCCTGTCCATAAAACCTTGCAAAATAAGATACAGATAGAAACCAGTATAGTAGATTGATTTTGTTATGCAACCAGATGATAGCGTAGAAAAATATCGCATCGATAAATGGCTGTTCGCGGCGCGCTTTTTTAAAACCCGTTCATTGGCGGCTGACGCGATTGACCGTGGCAGGGTTACGCTGAATGATCATCGGATCAAACCTGCCAAAGTGGTTGCAGTGGGGGATACGCTGACGATCCGTATCGGTAATGTTCAATATGTGATTACAATATTGGCATTATCCAATAAACGAGGCTCCGCAACGCAGGCGCAGCAGCTTTATAGTGAAACGGATGCAAGCCAAACACAACGAGAGATGGTAGCGGCTCGCTTAAAAGCGCAGCCTCAGCCATTTTTTACCAAAGGCCGGCCAACCAAGCGCGATCGGCGCGTGATTGAACGAATTTTTTCGAGTGACGATGAGTTCTGAGCTTGCGACAAGGAGGTTAGTGGCCTTTTTCAGCAGTCTGAACGCTACTTTTCTTATAATGAATGCAATCAAGTGAGAGAACATGACCAATAACACTTTTAGCCTGGACAAAGACCAGTTGATTAAACAGTCTTTTGCGCAGATGGATGTGCATCTGCAAGGGACAAATTACACGCAAGCACAGAAACTGGCACTAACCTGTCGCATTTTGTTTGATAACGGGCACGACTCAGGGTTAGCAGGGCAAATCACGGCGCGTGGTGAAAAGCCGGGAACCTATTTAACGCAAAGACTAGGGTTGGGCTTTGATGAAATTTGTGCGAGCAATTTACTGCTCGTCAATGAAGACCTGGAAGTTTTACAGGGCGACGGCATGGCGAATCCGGCAAATCGCTTTCATTCATGGCTGTATCGCGCCAGACCGGATGTACAGTGCATTGTACATACCCACGCAGTCCATACGGCTGCACTCAGTATGCTGGAAGCGCCGCTGGAAATATCGCATATGGACAATTGCGTACTCTATGACGATGTGGCTTTTATACCCAAGTGGCCGGGGGTACCGGTAGGTAACGAAGAAGGTGAGTTGATTTCCAAGGCCATTGGCAGCAAACGCGCTTTATTGTTGGCACATCATGGCTTGCTGGTTGCCTGTTCGAGTATTGAAGAAACCTGCATGTTATCCATTGCTTTCGAACGGGCTGCGCGTATGCATCTGTTGGCGGCATCTGCGGGTAAGATTCAACCCATTGATCCTGATTTGGGACGAGAAGCGCATGATTGGATTCTGCGCGGACAACGCAGTGCTGTGGGTTTTGCCTACTATGCACGACGTAGTCTGAGAAAGAATGCCGAGTGCTTGGAATAAGTTTTAATTAAGTCTGAGTGACTGAAACGGTCACTATTTTGGCTGCTAGCGCATATATGAATTGTACCGATTAGCTGTTTCAGTTAAAATCCGCTCTTCCCAGGCGCGTAGCTCAGTTGGTTAGAGCACCACCTTGACATGGTGGGGGTCGTTGGTTCGAATCCAATCGCGCCTACCAAATCAGATTCCGCAGCAATCCATATGCTTAAGCTGCAGCTAGATTTGCATAGTAGTGCTGTGTAAATTGTGCTGGCGATAGATAGCCCAATCTTTCCTGTTTGTCCTGCCGGTCATAGAAGATTTTGATATATTCTGTATCATTTTTAATGACTTGTTGCCGTGTTTTGAATCTCCGATGGTGCACCAACTCGGTTTTAAGTATTCCCCAGAAGCTTTCCATTGGAGTACTACCATTGCAGCCGCCTTTACGGCTCATCTTAAGAAGCTTAACTGCTTGTTCCCTAAATTTCTGACTATATTGCGTGCGAAGTAATTCCATCTCTCCATTCCTCCATTCCTCCTTCCCCCTTCATTTCGTAAATATACCTAATTCGAAAGATCAGAAATAAGTCCGTAAAGCTATTTTAATCCTTGTAAGGTTTCTTCATTTCAGGCCGTTGGTGATAAAACTGGATTTTCAGGAAACCTGTTTGTTTCCTGATACTTCCAGTTTTTATTTGAAAAGGGCAAACCTCGTGAAAATGAGGGACGCAAAGTCTAGGTCTACAGGGTTTATACCTCAGGATAGCATGACTGCCAAATACATCGCTAATTTGCTGCATGAGAAAATATGCGCGAGTGCATAGCGTTTTAACGATGATTTGTTCAAGCAGTTTCTTTCCGAAGTTTTCCCTGATGTTGAGAGGAGTCAACTTATGGAAAGCAATAAACAATCGTTACTAGCATTCGCTTCACTAATTGCTTCGTATCATCAATCAAATGTCCCTGAATTAAGCAACACCCAAATAACGCAATCCAGTTCTACAAAAGCTTTTCAATTTGTATTGTCGTGCAGTATGGTTGTAATTGCGAGTGTTTGTAGCACGATATTACCTGTACATGCCAATCCGAGTTTTGTTGATCCTGCATCACTTAAATTTACACCTGCAAAAAAGAATGGTGGCGCAGAAGATTGGGTAAAAGGGCGAATTTTGGTTATGCCACGTGCTGGTTTGCCAGAGAAAGTACTGGATAAGATCTTGGAGGAGCACGACGGTAAAGCCAGGAAAATTGGTCAAAGCGATTTGTACATTGTCGATTTGCCGGAGTATTCGGAAGAGGGCGCCGTTACAAAACTGAAACACCATCCGCATCTTAAGTTTGCAGAGCTTGATCGCGTTGTTACTTCCGCATTGGTTCCTAATGATCCTTATTATAACTATCTGGGGGATGCATGGCATTTGCCCAAAATAGGTGCAACCGCTGCATGGGATATTGCTCAAGGCGCGGGCATTACCATTGCGATACTGGATTCAGGTGTTGATGGCACACATCCTGATCTTTCAGCGAATATGGTGCCGGGTTGGAATTTTAACGACAATAGTGCTGATTCCTCGGATTTAGGTGGGCATGGCACATTAGTGGCCGGCGCGGCTGCTGCCATTACCAACAATAACTTAGGTGTAGCAGGTGTCGCGGGGCAATCAAAACTCATGCCAATTCGTGTTACTGATTCGGCTGGGTACGGTTCTGTAAGTGCGATCGCGCAAGGAATTACTTATGCTACTGATAATGGAGCACGAGTTGCCAATGCAAGCTTCCTAGGGCTTAGCAATTATCCGACAATACAAAGTGCTGCACAATACATGAAAAACAAAGGCGGTTTAGTAACAGTTTCTGCAGGAAATACGGCATCTTTGGAAAATTATCCGGTTATCACATCAATGATTTCCGTATCGGCTACTGATGAGAATGATTTAAAATCTGGCTTTTCAAGTTATGGTGATTATGTAACAGTATCAGCACCCGGTTCTGGTATTTGGACCACTCATAGCGGTGGTGATTACTGGGGAGTTTCCGGCACTTCGTTTTCCAGTCCAATAACCGCTGGTGTTATCGCTTCAATGATGTCGGCCAATCCGAGATTGAGCAGTGGTGAAATTGAGAATTTATTGTTTTCCACTGTGGTTGATTTAGGCGCAAGTGGGCGTGATCCTTATTTTGGCCATGGCCGGGTGGATGCTGCGCGAGCTGTACAAGCTGCAAAAATAGCCGTGCCAATCCAGGATACAGAAGCGCCCAATGTGTCGATTGTCGATCCGTTGGGGGGGGCTACTGTGCAAGATTTAGTACCCGTTGATATTCAAGCGATCGATAATGTTGGTGTAGCACGGGCTGAATTGTGGGTTAACAATACCAGTGTTGCTGTGGATAGTTCTGCACCGTTTGCGTTTACCTGGGATTCGAAGGGTGCTCAGAATGGTACGGCCAGTCTTACGGTTCGTGCATATGATGCGGCAAATAATATGGCTGCTTCGAGTATTGAAGTGAGCGTCAATAATCCAGTGCAGCCGCCGGTTGCGGATACGCAACCCCCTGTTGTACAGATCATTAATCCGGTAGCAGGCAATGTTTCCGGTAATGTCGCGATTAGTGTGAATGCATCCGATAATAGTAGCGCTTCGGGTATTTCGCTATGGATTTATATCGATGGATCGCTAAAGGCTTCCGGCACGGGCAGTACCATGAGTGCCAATTGGAATATTCGTAAAAATGTCAGAATCGGTACTCACACCATCCAAGCTGTGGCGAGAGACGCTGCCGGGAATACATCCAGTACTGCGGTAAATGTCAACGTAGTCAAGTAAACCAAACCAAACCAAAAGTTGAGTTACTGCTCCTCGGTATGACTCAACTTTTTTGGATTGAATAGTAAGAGATTCGTCCCGGTATTGTCTATGTTTTACTGAAGTGAATAAGACTGCTAACTTACGAAGACCATGGAAACTTAAATCCGCGTTGAGTTTCTTCTTTGGAAATATTTTTTTCATCGGAAGTCATCGTATTTAAGGGGGCCTCACTATCACTGATTGCATTTTGTTGCACAGCCGATGCTTTAGGTTCCGGTTTGGTGTGAAATAGTTGACTGAGTTGCTGTGCCAACTGACTGGCTGCTTCTATACTCAACGCGATACGGCAGGACATGGTTGCATCAATGGTATCCGGTGTTTTTTCTCCGGATCTGGCCATGCGATTTAATGTGGTGATCAGTTGCGGATCAACAAAACCAAAGTCCACGATGATAACGCGTTGTCCACCTTGCACAGCGGTGAAATTTGCATAGATTGGCTGGCTGGTATGTTGATTTTGCTGCATTTTAACGTTGATCTGTAGTGCTTGTTGGCGAGATGTATCGGCCGAGTTACCGGCTTGTGTATCACTATTATTCGTCATAATTATCTCCTTTAATTTTGAGTCTTGATTTGATTGCTATGTTCAGCGGTCAATCGGTATCGCTTTGTTTTTTTCTGAGCATACCATAACAAAGACCCCTTCCAGATTTGATTCTGGAAGGGGCCGTGGTACTTCAGTTCAGACTATAAAATAAAAAGCCTAGAGAAGCATATCATGAGTGAGATTCGCACCTACAATTTCAACTTCAGGTAGCGATCTTTCACCAACAGATAGATCGGATCCCAATACATCGTGGTCATATCCCAATACATGGCCATACTCGTGAACGACTGCAGAGTAAAGGTCGATCATGTGTGGGTTGACATGATTGCTGCCGATAGACCAACCATAGCCGGCTGCATCGTCGTCGATAGTGATTCCCAACGAACCGTTCCATTCCGCCAGTGTTTTACCATCATCCTGATCTCCCAGGTTGCTGATATTCAAGCTGGTTTCACGAAGCGCTATCAAATCATCCGAGCTTGCACCGTGCTCTGACCAATAAGCAATTGCTTTATCGGCGACATGCCCCAATACGGCCGCGTTCAATATTGGCGCATGACCGCCTACAACAGGGTTGCCATCAAGGGTGAGAGCAGCTTTTGGCGCTAACGTAATGCCGCCGGTATCGGTTTCGTCAATCGTACCGTCTTTGCCAACATCGGTATTGAACATGTATTTCACAGTGGGCCATGCTGCAGAGTTAGTTCCTACGGTCGTACCCACTACTGCACCTGTATCATACTTCGTTGAAATTACATACAAGGAACCATCTGCATCTGGTGTGAAATTAATGGTTACATCACCCGCATTAACGCCAGTTCCCAATGTGATTTGATTTGCAGCAAGACTGACTTGTGTAGCAGTATCACCCGGATCAATACCATTGTTGTCAAGATCAGTGATTTTGAACAACTTGACATCGTTCTTGGTCAGGCTGAAAGCACCCACTGAACCACTGTTGTCACTTTGGTCAATAAACACGGTCATTGGATCCGGTGCGGTACCTGGATCGGATCCATCAAATCCTTTAATGGTATTGGATAGACCTGTGTAGTAGAAGAACACACCAGGATTGGTACTGTTGATCAATCCGCTTTTTACACCATACTGGATAACACCGCCTTGCGAGGCATAAAAATCCTCGAAGTTTGGTGCGGTACCATTAATATACTGCTGAACAGTCGTGCCGGTCGGTGTAATTTGAGCAAAGTTGATGAACTTGACGTTCGCGGTATCCGTATCGGTAGCCGTTGAGTTGTCATCATCTTTACCAATCGCCGTCACTGTATTGGTGTTGGTTGGAACTGCAATACTCACTGGCACGGTCAGGTTGGCTTTAAAGTTCCAGGATTCATTTTTGTCAACTTTATAATCGCCATTCGTATCACCGCCTACATAATAATCGCCATACGAAGTGCCGGATGAGAATCCGGTGAGTAAATTAACATCATCACCTGGTGCTGCAGTACCACGATCATCTACCAATGAGGTAAGAACGAGTGCTTGATCCGTTGAAGCAGGGCTCGTATTGGTAACCACATACTGATAATTTGCTTTGCCATCAGCGGTTGTGAGTGATTCACTATCATTGAAAGTGCCGTCTTTGTTAGCATCGACAGTTTTCACAATATTGATGGCAGGCAAAATATCCCGTGCGGTGACGGTGTGATCATCATCATCGGTAGCGGTAGAGCCATCATCGTCGGTAACCACCACGGTTGCGACGTTATGGTGAGTTGCATTGGCATTGAGATCCAATGCGCGATCGATACTGAACGAGAACGATGCGCCGACGCCCAACACGACTGGCAAGCCGCCATTGGCTGCTTCCGCCGCTGCTTTCAGATCACCGAATTGGTCATCGGTCAGCGAAGTCACTGTGACTGAATCCACCGTGCTGTTGTTGGTGATGGTGAAATCATAGGTTGCGGTATCGCCGCCTTCATTGATGGTAGCTTCGCCGGCCTTGATCAGGGTGACCGCTGGTGGAACATCTTGTGCGGTGACGGTGTGATCATCATCATCGGTAGCGGTAGAGCCATCATCGTCGGTAACCACCACGGTTGCGACGTTATGGTGAGTTGCATTGGCATTGAGATCCAATGCGCGATCGATACTGAACGAGAACGATGCGCCGACGCCCAACACGACTGGCAAGCCGCCATTGGCTGCTTCCGCCGCTGCTTTCAGATCACCGAATTGGTCATCGGTCAGCGAAGTCACTGTGACTGAATCCACCGTGCTGTTGTTGGTGATGGTGAAATCATAGGTTGCGGTATCGCCGCCTTCATTGATGGTAGCTTCGCCGGCCTTGATCAGGGTGACCGCTGGTGGAATATCGGTTCCAAGATACGAGCTGTCATCGGTATCATTAACAGTTTTAGTAATATTTGCATCGTCTTTAAAACTGCCAGTTGCCGTTCCAATGTTGGAGTATGCACCAACACTCGCAACGCCTGTAGCTTCGTAAATCCAGCTTTCGCCTAACTCTAGAACATTATCGCCATCATCGCCGCTAACGTAAGCCGGTACGACACCTTTATTGTCGCTTACGCTTACATCGGATAAATCGACGTTGCCGGCTCTGGTGACAGTGTATGTCCATGTAACGGCGCTGTTTTCCGATATGGACAATCCATCGCTGCCGTTGGTGACTTTGTCGATGTTGATGACAGGATCTGCACCGAAGTAATTGGCGTCATCGGAATCTGTGTCAGTGACTGTTTGTCCGTTTGAATTTACCGCTTGATAGGATATTGTTCCTGTATCTGTATGTTGCCCGCTCTGCCAGGTTGCTCCAGTGAAAGTAGGTGATACGTATATCTGTGAAGGACCAATCGAAGAGATAAGGATATTACTTCCTGCTACTGCGCCATTCAGATCAAAATCCGAGTCTGAAAGGGTAATGTTTGATAAGGTAGCGGTAAGACTGGAATTTGTTACTTCAAATTTAAATAGCGGATTGGTGCCACTGTTCATGATGGGACCGGGTGCAGTATCGGCATCTACCCACGTGGTGCCGCCATCAATAGAAACGAATTTCTGAATATCCAATAGCCCTGTTGTAGGGACTATCGCACGGTTACCAAAATTTACGTTTGTTTCGGTTGGATCCACTGCCGTAATTAAAATGGGCGCTGGATTTGTGCTGGTTTGCGTCCAACCAGTTTGGTTGACTTCCCGCACACTATACGGATCGTTGTCGATATCGGATTTGTCCGCATCCGGTGTGACGGAGAAAGTATATGTGCCATTGGCAGCAGTGACTGTCGATGTCTCTCCGGCATCCAATGTGCCATCGTGGTCGGTATCCAGGAATATGGTCCAATTGGCCAAGCCGACTTCGTCGTCTGCGTTGCCTGCAACATTATCGATACCATCAGCATCGCGCGTGCCGTCACCATTTTTATCGTTGAATTTCATGCCGCTGATTTCACCGGCAATAATCGCTGAAGGTGCAAGCTGTATCGATGTTGCGCCAGAGCCGCCGATCTCAACGGTTGTTTGCAATGAACCGCCTGTCCAAGCATTGGCACCATCGGTGGGGCCGCTTCCCTGATTAGGTACTTCGCCCGGCTTGGCGATGCGCAGGCCATAGTAGATTTCGGCGAGACCATTCGTCGTCGTCACGCCGGTGTATACAAAGGTAACGGTGACCTGACCGTCCTTATTGCCTGTTCCGGTATAGGTTACAGCGCTGACATTAGTAATATTGGCATCGACAGTGTGGAAAACACCACCACCATTTATGCCGCCACCATTGGTGAAGGTGTTATCCGCAGTAGGCGCGATATAGGGAGTGGTTGCATCATGGGGGCCGGGTTGCCGACTAGTGTCAAAGGTTGTGATTTCGGTAAAACCACCTGCATTGGAGGTTTGCTGATAATAATTGTAGGTAATGTCAAAGGAATACGTTTGTCCATTGGTGAGGGGCGTTTGATTCGATGCTTTGTATATGAATACATGCGGAATGACTTCGCCCTCAAAATAATTGGATTTCGCATCTGAAAGAATGTTGTTATTCCAATCCGCTACTTGTGAATCACCATCAGCCCAGTGTTGATAAACTTTATTAGTACTTCCTATTGCCATGATTATTCCCTCCAATTGGTTTTAAGACGCTTTGCCGTCGACGACTATTTCATTTTTTTGTAACGTAATGACAATGGAATTAACCTTGCACTTCGCCCGTCTTGGCATTCGTTTACTGTTATGGTTCTTTTTGTTAAGCTTAAAGTTGTATTTTTCTACATGCCGTTTTTATTCCAGTAAACTTCTAAGTCAAATATCCCGATAAATTGATAACTTCTAAGTCAAATATCTCGATAATTTTATTAAGAAATAAAAACCACTCTCTGAATGTAGCAATGTGAATCTATCATCGAACGAAACGTTGAAGTTGGCTGAAATCTCTCAAGAGATTCGATGAATATAACTAGAATAATCAGGATAAACCTCCTAGGAGGTTTGTGCGTCAACCAATCGTGACTTAGCTGTGCCGTGGAATCTGAATAAATTGTTAGGTGTTAATGGTTTATCGAGTTAGCGAGTAGCTACAGTCAAGCCACTATGTTTCCATAGCCGGAATTTGTAGTCTTGATTGAATTGCCCACTTGTGGAGTGTGAATTGCTGGTATTGCATTGATGCGTCCTACAAGAAACATGGGATTGTCTAGTGTATTGATTTCGATGAAAATTGTCGTCCGGAACAATGATTCAATATAGCTGATTGAGTTGTTCCGACAGATGAGCGCAGGATTGTTGAGAAAACGTGCCGGGAATAAAATTGGCCTTGATAAAATATTTCCTTTGATCAAGTGATTATTTTTGCTTTAGTTTATGCTTGTGCACATAACTCCATAATTCCAGCTTATTGCTTACTTCAAGCTTTTCGTAGATCGATGTGAGATGGTTGCGGAGCGTACTTTCGCTGATGTTGAGTTTGTTAGAAATCACTTTGGCGGGTACGCCGGCATTTTCTATCATGGTGAAAAAAATCTTTTTCTCTTTAGGGGTGAGTTTATCGACTTTATTTTCTTCTTGAATATACTCTTTTTCGGAAGCTTGCTCAGATAGTTTGCCGATGAGTTTTTTAATATAAGTCTGATTCAACCATAGTTGACCTTCATGTACTCTTTCAATTGCTTTCAGAATCGTGTTCAACGACGCTTCTTTTTCAATGATGCCTTTGGCACCGGCGAGTATGGCTTTGTCATAGACTTCAGAGTCTTGCATCCATTTCAGAATAAGAATCTTGGCATGTGATGATGTGACCAATTGCATAATAGTTTGCGACTCCTTGTCAGAATTAAGATTCATATCAAGGAACATGACATCGGGTGATAATTTCTCAAGATTGGGAATCGCACTCGTGCAATTAGCAAAGCTTCCAACTACTTTCATCTTCGGTTGCTGTTTGTTAATCAGTATTTCCAGACCATAATGCACGATACTAGAGTGCCCAATGAGTAATACTCGGATAGGTTTTTCTGATGGATCGCTCATGATTTTTTTTCGGGAGTAACTCGTGGACAGTATATTACGGTATCGGTTGCATAAGAAAATGAGCAAGCAAGCATACTTTTTTATATCTTTTTTATGAATTGCTAATAAATTCAACACAGAAGCTATCATGCGCCGCGTCAAATCATGTTTTGGTAGTGATTTGTCGAGTGATTACATACGCACCCCGCGTATTCCGTGAAACTCCAATAATAGACATGAATGACTATCTGGCAAGGGTTTTACTTACATGGTAGACGGTAGCTGACTTTGAATACGCTTTGTCTTGGCACGTATTCTTCTGGCATCTTTAGGATCAATAACCAGCGGTCGATAAATTTCTATTCTGTCATGGGGTTGCAGTCGGTTACCGCGCTGTGTCATTTTGCCGAAAATACCGAGTTTGCTTGTTGTCAGATCAATATCGGCGAACTGATCCAGTATGCCTGAAAGGATGATGGCCTGTTCAACTGTACAATCAGTAGGTACATTGAGCTTCTTGAGGATCTGAATATGGGGCAGTGCGTATACAACTTCGATTTGGAAAGTGTTGTCACGGTTTGCCATAAATCGTTTCAGCCCGTTCAATGAAGGATTCTACAAAACTATTGGCGATCATGTGAAATACCGGTCCCACGAGTTTTTCAAGAATTTTGTGTGAGAACGTGTAATGTAATCGAAATTTTATCTTGCACGCGTTTTCGGATAATGGGGTGAATTGCCAGTAACCATCGAGGTGCTCAAACGGGCCATCCAGTAGGCTCATTTCGATTAAATCGGGCGGGAAGCGTTTATTTTTTGTGGTAAAGCTGTGCTGAATGTGGTGATAGTCAATCTTAACCGTTGCATGCGTTGTTACTTCGTCTTGAGGTTCCACCACAGTCCCGCCGCACCACGGAAGAAATGTGGGGTATTCTTTAACGTTATCAACCAGTGCAAACATCTGGCTTGCTGAATATTCAACTAAAACTGATTTTTCTATTTCTGCCATAAATGTAAATCACCCCACGTTCATGAGGTAATACTGAAAAACTGATAAAATATACGACATTTTAGTGATTCTCACCCATTCCATTCTTCTGTATGAGTATAGTACAAAATAAAAAAGCCTTTCACGATTATTTTATCGAAGAGAAGTATGAGACAGGTATGGTGCTGGAAGGGTGGGAGGTCAAAGCCATTCGCGACAGCCGGGCTCAATTGAAGGAAGCGTATGTTATTATCCGCAATGGCGCGCTATACCTCATTGGATGTCATATCAGTCCGCTCAAAACGGCTTCAACGCATATTAATCCTGATCCAGTCAGAACACGTAAGCTACTGCTGCACGCGGAAGAGATCAAGCGACTTATCGGCAAAGTTGAACGTGCCGGATACACGCTGGTTCCGCTAGATATGCATTATAAGACGGGTAGGATCAAGCTGGAAATCGGCTTGGCTAAGGGTAAGAAGCAGCATGATAAGCGCGAATCCGAGAAACAGAAGGAATGGGAACGCGACAAGCAACGCTTGATGCGCGCCAAGTAAAACCATCAACAATGATTGTTCGAATTAACTTTCAGAAATAATTTTTATTCTTTACGACTATGCAGAAATCGATTGCTATCTGGTTATTAATTTGTTGTGCCATGGTCTTTGCCATGGTGGTGGTGGGTGGTGTGACGCGATTGACCGACTCAGGGCTTTCTATTGTGGAGTGGCAGCCAATTGTGGGCACAATGCCGCCGATTACACAGCAGGATTGGGATGTGTTACTGGAAAAATACCGTGCTACGCCTCAGTATCAAAAAATCAATAAAGGCATGAGTGTCGATGAGTTTAAAAGTATTTTTTGGTGGGAATACTTTCATCGTGTGCTTGGTCGGTTGATTGGATTGGCATTTTTTGTTCCTTTTGTTTATTTTCTGCTGAAAAAGCAAATAAACCGATCATTGGGAATCAAACTGGCGGGAATATTCATACTGGGCGGACTACAAGGATTCATGGGCTGGTATATGGTGATGAGCGGGTTGGTGAATGATCCTCATGTCAGTCAATATCGGCTTACCGCGCATTTGGGATTGGCATTTGTCATTTTTGCCGCTATGTTTTGGGTTGCATTAGGATTGCTGTCGCCGGAAAGAGAGAACGCACAATCGAATGAAATGATGCAAAGTTTGCGGCGATTTTCTGTTGGCCTGACGTCATTAATTTTTATTATGGTTCTATCGGGCGGTTTTGTCGCTGGTATCCGCGCGGGCTTGGCCTACAATACTTTTCCGCTCATGAATGGGCATCTTATTCCGCCGGATCTCTTTGTGCTGGAACCGTGGTACCGTAATTTCTTTGACAATATCACCACCGTGCAATTCGACCATCGATTGATCGCGTGGATATTGATTTTCTCAGTGCCGTTGTTCTGGTATAGATCAAGTAAGGTGGCGTTATCCAGTACTACGCGCCTTGCTTGTAATCTGTTTTTACTGATGTTGGTAATACAGGTGAGTCTGGGTATAGCAACGTTGTTGCATGTGGTGCCGATTCCTTTAGCAGCTTCGCATCAGGGCGGGGCAATGTTGCTGTTTGCAGCATCTTTGTGGGTGAGCCACCGATTGCGTTGATGTTGATAAACCTGGGTATGTCATTGATATAGCATCACCCGGGTTTAATTTTGGAAACTGTTCCTCAATCTACGTCCGTCCGGTCATTTAATCCAAGTCTCTCCATCCTGTAACGTAGCGACCTGACTGTGATACCCAATGTTTTGGCTGCTTTGGTGCGGTTATAGCGACTTTGATTGAGTGCTTTTACAATGGAATCCTTTTCCAGATGATCAAGAAAATCTTGCAAGGGTAGACCTTGATCCGAATCGATGGATAGTCCGCTAGTCGAGGTGTGTGAAACTTCTTTTTGTGTTTTGGGTAGTTGTAATTCCTCTTTGCCGATTTGTATCGTCGAACAAAATGCTAACGTACGTTCCAGTATATTTTCGAGCTCTCGGACGTTGCCAGGATACTCATAGTTCATCAACATCGCCAATGCGTCTTTTTTTAGAGTGCATAGAGGGCGTGCGGCTTCTTTGCATAACTTTGCCAAGATTACTTCCGCAATGAGCGGAATATCTTCGGGCATTTCACGTAATGCGGGCATATCCAATTCAATGACATTCAGGCGGTAATACAAATCCTGCCGGAATTGACCGGTTTCGACGCAATGGCTGAGTTTTTTGTGCGTAGCGCTGATGATGCGTACATCGACATTCTTTTCTTGTGTATCACCGATTCTCCGGACTTGTTTTTCCTGAATCACCCGCAACAGCTTAACTTGCATGGCCAAAGGCAAATCGGCCACTTCATCAAGAAACAGGGTGCCATCGTTGGCCGTCAGGAAGAACCCATCATGATCTTTATCGGCGCCGGTAAAGGCGCCTTTTTTATAACCAAAAAATTCACTTTCCATTAAATTTTCAGGGATGGCACCACAGTTGACAGCAATAAACGTATGCTTGTGCCGAGCGCTTTTTGCATGAATCATGCGCGCTGCCAACTCTTTGCCACTGCCCGATTCACCGTAAATATAAATGGAGGCTTGGCTGCGCGAGAGCTTATCGATGGTTGCACGCAGTTGGCGCATGGGTTGAGACTCGCCTAGTAACACACGTTGATCCGGTCGTATTGGTGCTGCAGATGCGGATTCAGTCAGTACGGGCGGTAGACTCAAAGCTGATTTGACCAGATCACGTAACTGTTTTAACGAGACCGGTTTGGATAAATAATCAAAAGCGCCGGCTTTGAGAGCCGCAACGGCGTTTTCTGTGGTGCTATATGCGGTGATTACGGCAACTGGCAAGTCTGAACAATGGTTGGCGATAAATTTAACCAAATCCAAGCCATCTCCATCAGGTAAACGCATATCGGTAAGGCATAACTGAAACCGCCGCGACTGCAATAGTATTTTGGCTTCACTGATACTTTTTGCGCTGGAAACATCCATTCCCATGCGGGCTAGTGTGAGCTCAAGTAATTCAATAATATCAGGCTCATCGTCTACAATGAGTATAACAGGGGAGGGTGTATGCGGGTGTGGATGAATGACTCGCCCTTTATTCATTGGCATGGTTGGCTGCCTTTGCAGATTATCCTGAGATGTCCACCTGAAGAGCCCTCGATATATTCCAGTAATGCTTGATTGGCTTCGCACAGCTCACGTGCAATATATAAACCTAGACCCGTACCGCTTGTTGCAGTCGTGAAGAAAGGTTCAAAAATTTGTTTTATTTGCTGCGAATCAACGCCCGATCCATCATCAATAATATCCAGGTGGACGGTATTTTTGTTTACTCCGGCAGACAATGCGATGTGAATACTATTGTTTTGCTTGCGACAGTGCCGCCATGCGTTACAACATAGATTCCATATGATTTGATTCAAATGATCACGATCAAAATTAACCCAACAATTTGTCGAGACATTTACGCTGAATACGTTTGTATTGATGTGCTCGGTATGACAAAAGACTTCAAGGAATTTATGAATAAATTCATTTGCATCAATGGGATCTGGTTCTGAGGCATTGCGTCGGTTGAGTTGCAGTACGTCGTTTACGATTTTGTTTAAGCGCTGGGTGTTATCGCAAATAATATGTATCAGACGGGTATCTGTATTATTTGCAAGTTGCTCTTCCTGCAATAGCTCGGCGGCATGGCTGATTGCGGAAAGCGGATTACGAATTTCATGCGCGATATTTGCTGTTAAACGGCCTAATGCAGCAAGTTTCAATTGCTGTAAATGTGCTTGTATGCGCCCCATATCTTCTAGAAAAATAACAACACCATTACGAAAATCCTCCTGTATGGGTAAGAACCGGGTGCGTACCAGTGCATTGCTGTGATCTAATCGCAGCGGTTCAAAACTAGTATGTTGGTTACTTTGCCAGCTTGTGAGCCGATTGGCGATTTCAGGCGCACGATCGGACAATTTGAGAAATTCGGCGTGATGGATAGGGACACCCAAGTTAAGTAACTTCTCGGCATAGGTATTACGGTGTCGAATGTAGCCATGTTTATCAACGATCAGTACACCCTCATGTAGATCTTGAATGACTAATTGATTGACTTCCGCCATGTTGGCCAGATCCATACCACGTTCTTGTGCCAGTTGTTCACTGGCCAAAGTATATTTGGCCAGTTGCTGCGCTAACCAAGCTACTGCAAAGCACGCCATGCTTAATAGCCCCGCTTGCGAGTATTGGGCAGTATAGGAATCAACCATCAGTAAGGAATAGGTCTCTTGCAGCAATAAACTGATGGTTGCAATGGATGCAAAAAATAGCGCCATACGACCACGGCTAATCAAGCCTGCGCCGGCAAGCGATACCAGCAATAATCCACCCAACCCGCTTTGTAATCCGCCGCTGGCATACAGCATGACAGAGAAAAAAAGTATGTCGCCGATTACCTGAATAGCGAGTTGCCGATTAAAATCTGGGCGACGTAATTTAATGAGCAGCATGGATACGCCGCTGAATAAGGTGTAGCTTAGGCTGGTATAAAGAAATAGTAGATGGTGATATGAACCGAAGCTGGTGAACTGAAATTGCCACGTAATGATCGTCAAAACGCTACTAATCACTAATCGATAACTATTGAAATAAAAAAGAGAGTGCCAGTACTGATGAGCATCATCATGCGCCGTGATTCCAGAACTCAGTGGTAAAAACATTAAGTGTTTTGCTTGTGATAAATGAGTGGACACGGCGGTTAACTTAAGATGGAGAATTAGTATGTTGATGACAATGCTCGTGACAGCAAAAATAGCGATTACGGTCGCTGATGGCTTCACCTTTAGGCAGATGAATACCGCAATATGTGCAGCTCACCATATCTTCAATTGGCTCTAAAGGTGTTTCTTTTTTTTCTTTCCTGGATTTGCGATTATTGATTATCCAGTAAATCAGTATTGCTATGATGATGTAAAAAAATAATTTGCCCATATTAGGTATTTCTTTTATATGACATTCATCAGAGTTTTATTTGCCATCGCTATACATTTAAGCATAGCAATTTTTTACTTTGGCAAATTGCAGATTAACTGTGGTTTAGTTGCCTTTAAGTAAAAAATGTGGGGATAGCCTGCTTAATGAAAGCAATTTCAGATAAAAATCTTCTGATAAATAGGTTAAATGTATAAACGTTGATTGTGTTACAGATGAGACAAGGATGTTTGAGAAAGTTTCTATGGTTGATAGAAATAAAGATTGTCCAACTTAATAAATTAAATTGGTACAATTTGTAAGTTTTTGTTAGGTAGTTTGAGAATAATTTCGGGTAGTTAGTGGTTGCGTGTAACAGCAAAATTGGCCAACTGCAGCAGGCATTTTTTGTTTTCTGAGTCCGGTAAAGAAGCTATCGCGGTAATGGCCGTCGCGATTTCTGCTTCAGCACATTGTTTGGCATAATTTAAGGCGGTTGTTTGCTGAATGACACCGAGAACAGGCTGAAAACCATCTTTCCCACCGTCTTCAATTGCTTTGCGGATAATACTCGCTTGTTCTGCTGTGCCCACTCTCATTGCATAGATGAGCGGTAATGTAGGTTTTCCTTCAGCCAGGTCGTCGCCAAGATTCTTGCCGATGTTTTGATTATTTCCAGAGTAATCAAGCATATCGTCAATGAGTTGAAATGCGGTTCCCAGATGCATGCCATACACTGCCATGGCTTCTTCCTCTTCTGGCGTTGCATTCCCTAGAATTGCTCCCAATCGACTGGCTGCCTCAAATAATTTAGCGGTTTTGTACCGTATGACTTGCAGATAGTTTTCTTCCGTTACATGTGGATCTCGGCAATTGAGTAACTGTAACACTTCGCCTTCGGCGATGGTATTGGTTGCATCGGCTAATATTTGCATTACACGCATATCGCCAACTTCAACCATCATCTGAAAAGCTCTGGAGTAGAGAAAATCCCCTACCAAAACGCTTGCTGCGTTACCAAATAATGCATTGGCCGTTTCTTTGTTACGCCGCAATTCGGATTCATCTACTACATCATCATGAAGTAATGTAGCCGTATGAATAAATTCAACTACTGCGGCGAGGTTATAATGAAATTTTCCGGAATAACCGAAAGCGCCTGCGGACAGAATCACCATTGCAGGTCGTAGGCGTTTTCCTCCACTATTAATAATATATTCACTAACTTGGCGAATCAGTAAAACATGAGAATGTAACTTCTCCCGAATGACATCATCAACGATGCTCATGTCTTGAGCAATGAAACTTCTAATATATTCGATTGACACAATGTCACCTTACAGAAAACGCTATGGTAGGAATGACAATACCCAAGTGTCAAGCATAAAGATAAATTGATTGAAGTGATCTAAATTTTCTACCACAATCAAGGGTTATTTATGTATAATTCGCGGTTCTGTAAAAAGGGAAGTATGGAGTCAATTATGTATGCGGTCATAAAAACCGGTGGTAAGCAATATCGAATTCAAGTGGGTGAGAGGCTGAAGATAGAACAGCTTAAAGCTGAAAGTGGCAGCGAGCTTGTGATTGATCAGGTACTGATGGTTGCGGATGGCGATAAAATATCGATGGGAACACCGCTCGTCAATGGCGCTAAAGTGAGCGCGACAGTGCTTGGGCAAGGTCGCCACGATAAAATTCGCATTTTTAAGATGCGCCGTCGCAAGCATTACCAAAAGCATCAAGGGCATCGGCAGAATTACACTGAAATACAGATTACCGGTATTTCAGCTTAAGGAGTATATCAATGGCACATAAAAAAGCAGGTGGGAGTTCACGAAATGGACGCGATTCACATTCCAAACGCCTTGGGGTTAAGCGTTATGGTGGTGAGTTAATTTCAGCCGGATCAATTATTGTCAGACAGCGTGGTACACAATTTCATCCTGGGGAAAATGTTGGTATCGGCAAGGACCATACTTTATTTGCTAAAGTGACTGGAAAAGTGAGTTTCAGTATTAAGGGTGCACTAAAACGCAGGATAGCAAGCGTAACACCGGCATAAAGTATAAACACATAGCGTATTCAAGAAGCCCTATCTAAAGTGATGGGGCTTTTTTGTTTGCAGGGTCATATAAATAGTAGGAAATAGATAACTAGGGTTTATGAAGTTTATTGATGAAGCGGTTATTCAAGTGCTAGCTGGTAAAGGCGGTGATGGTGTCGCCAGTTTTCGGCGTGAGAAATATATTCCTAAAGGCGGCCCTGACGGTGGCGATGGCGGGCGTGGCGGTAGTGTATTTGCAATGGCGGATCGTAATATCAATACACTGATTGACTATCGTTTTGCGCGCATTCATCGCGCCAGGAATGGACAAAATGGTCAAGGCTCTGACCGCTATGGAAAGAGTGCTGAAGATATCGTGCTGCATATGCCGGTTGGTACGCTCATTAAGGATATCAACACGGGTGAAACGATTGCCGATTTGACGCACGATCAGCAAAAAACGCTTTTGGCCAAAGGTGGGACAGGAGGCATTGGCAATCTGCATTTTAAATCGAGCACTAACCGTGCTCCACGTCAGTTTACCTATGGTGAGCCAGGGCAAGAATTTGAATTAAAACTGGAACTTAAAGTGCTGGCGGATGTGGGATTGTTGGGTATGCCGAATGCCGGGAAATCTACACTCATACGTGCGGTATCTGCCGCGCGCCCCAAAGTAGCGGATTATCCCTTCACAACATTGGAACCTAATCTAGGTATGGTGCGAGTTGATCAGAATCGCAGTTTCGTCATGGCAGATATCCCTGGTTTGATTGAAGGCGCTGCCGAAGGTGTGGGATTAGGGCATCGGTTTTTAAAACATTTAACACGTACCCGGCTGTTACTGCATGTCATTGATATGGCGCCATTGAATGAAGACACGGATCTTGTGCATGAAGCCCATGCGTTGGTAAAAGAGTTACAGAAATATGATGAATCCCTGTATCAAAAGCCGCGTTGGTTGGTGCTCAATAAAATCGACATGATGCCGGAAGAAAATCGTGATGAGTTATGCCGTCAATTTGTTGACAAACTGGGATGGCAAGACAAATATTTTGTCATTTCTGCATTGACAGGCGAAGGTTGTAAGCTTTTAACCTATGCCATCATGGATTATCTGGAGCAGAATTTGCCACCGCAAACTGAAAGTCAAACCCCAGAAAACGATCTCGTCAATCCATGTTAAAGCAAGCACACCGTATTGTCATCAAAGTGGGCAGCAGCCTGGTGACCAATCAAGGCAAAGGGCTTGATCACGCCGCACTGGCTTGCTGGGCAGCGCAAATCGCAAACCTCGAGCAAATGGGCAAGGAAATCATCTTAGTTTCATCGGGTGCGATTGCCGAGGGCATGCATCGTTTGAACTGGGAGAGTCGGCCTACCGCACTGTATGAATTGCAAGCTGCGGCTGCGGTTGGGCAAATGGGGCTGGCACAAGCCTATGCTTCCAGTTTTTCTCAGTATGGTCTGCAGACTGCCCAAGTGCTTTTGACTCACGAAGATTTGTCCAATCGGAAACGCTATCTCAACGCACGTTCAACGCTTACGACTTTATTGAAGCTCAATATCATTCCCATCATTAACGAAAATGATACGGTTTCGATTGATGAAATTCGCTTTGGCGATAATGACACCTTGGCGGCGCTGGTGACTAACCTAATTGAAGCCGATGTGCTGGTTATTCTGACCGATCAGGCGGGTTTATTTACCAGCGACCCACGTAAGAATCCGGATGCAAAGTTATTGAGTGAAGTGCATGCCGGTGATCCGGCGCTTGAAAAGATGGCCGGCGGTGTTGGCAGCAGTATTAGTCGTGGTGGCATGCAAACTAAAGTGACCGCGGCAAAGCGTGCGGCGCGCAGTGGCGCGGACACCATTGTCGCTTCCGGTCGTGAAGATAATGTGTTGATACGCCTGAGCCAAGATGAAGCAATCGGTACACGTTTTCTGGCCAAGATACCGGTATTGGCGGCGCGTAAGCAATGGCTTGCCGATTATTTGCAAGTGCGTGGCTATGTCACGCTGGATCAAGGTGCCGTGAAGGCGCTTTCTGCAGATGGAAAAAGCTTGTTGCCCATTGGTGTTATTAGCGTCAACGGCGAATTCGAGCGCGGAGAAGCCGTATCCTGCCTGGATAGAGAAGGTCGTGAGATAGCTCGCGGCTTGATAAATTATAGCGCGGTGGAAACTCAAAAAATTTTGAGGCAGGCTAGCAGTGAAATTGAAGCCATACTTGGTTATGTCGACGAACCGGAATTAATTCACCGAAATAATCTGGTTTTGCTCTAGCTTGGGTTGGGGATGTGCAATCAGTTTGACTCCACCCGGAGGAACTCGTGATCATTCAATTCGATAAAAACTCGCAACGTATCGCAGCCATCGACTGGCTACGTGGGTTTGTCATGATTCTGATGGCGCTTGATCACGCGTCATGGTTCTTTAATACGAACCGAATTTTTGCTGATTCGGTATTGCTTTACCAACCTGGCGATTTGTTTGCCACCGATCAGTTTCTGACACGCTGGATCACGCATATCTGTGCCCCCACTTTTGTTTTTCTCGCCGGTACATCCATTGCCATCAGCAATTTTCAGTGTCGTCAGCAAGGCATCAGTCAATCTGTAATTGATCGTGAATTATTGATTCGTGGTGCTTTCATTGCTTTACTGGATATCTGTGTATTTTCCCTGATTTCCGGCAAGATCGTGTTGCAAGTGTTGTACGCCATCGGAATCAGCATGATGTTGATAGTTTTTTTGCAACGCCTGGGCACGCACCTGGTTTTCTTTTTGGCGATATTGATACTTGCAGGCAGTGAGTTATTGCTCATAATGATGTGGGAACCGGGCGGTAACGTACCGCTGTGGCTGGCGGTCACTTTTGCGCCGGTATTCGGCGAAACCTATACCGTGTTATATCCTGCGTTGCCTTGGTTGGGCATGATGATGCTGGGTTGGGTGTTCGGTGAGCGATTAATGTCAAAGCAGCTTGGTTCGTGGTCGACAGAGCACTTATTGATGGTTAGCGGCGTGGCAGCGCTGATTTTGTTTGTGGTTATCCGCAGTTTTAATGGTTATGGCAACCTATTCATGGTCTTGGAAGGAAACACGCTGGTGCAGTGGCTGCATATCAGCAAATATCCGCCCAGCTTGGCTTATACCTTGCTGGAACTGGGTTTGATGGCGGTCATTCTTGTACTGCTAATGCGGTTAGAGTCATTCAAAGAAACTATCAATTCCAATGGTCCCGTCTTAGTCTTCGGGCAAACCGCGTTGTTTTTTTACCTTGCTCATTTCTGTGTGCTGGCGGTATTGCGCCTCGTGTTGGAGCGGAGCAGCCTGGAACAGACTTACTGGATTACTTTGTTGGTGTTGGTGATTTTGTACCCGGTCTGCCGTATCTACCGTTCATTGAAATGGCGATATCCACAAAGTTTGTTGCGTTTTTTGTAATATGATCAATTGGTTGCGGATATGTGCAGAACCTTCGCTTCATTCAGTTTTTATTCATGTTGACCTGTGTACATTGGTGCCATCAGGAATTAACCTGGATCAAATAACTGAAGAAAGGAGATGCATCATGGAAACCAAAAAAACAGTCTGGACCGGCTTTTTAGCAACTTTGTTATTGGCATGCGTTTTGACCGTTCCTACTTTGGCACAGGCAGGCAGAGGCCATCATGGTCACCATCATCATGGTCACCATCACGGTCATCATCATCAGCACCATCATATGGGTGGTGGTTATAACTATACCTATAGCCAACCACGCGGTTATTACCGTCCGTACTATCCGCAACCCCGGTATAACTACTATCCAGCACCAGTTTATGGGCCGGTGTATGGTATTCCTCCTCAGATGATGATGGGCATTAGTACCGGAGATGCGAGCTTTATGTTACGCTTCTAAGCCAGAGTGCTGGTAACAGGTAGTTTGGTCAACCTGTTACCAGTTCAACGCATACATCCAGTACTCAGGACTGTCAGGTAATGAATAGATGGCGGGAAATTTTAGTGGTTGTGGTGGTATTGGCCGGCCCGATTGCGCAAGCATCAGCCGGCTGGCAAAATAACGCTGCCAACTATTACCGTACCAATAGCACCATCCCTTCTGCCGGTATCACCGAACAAAAAGCAATCACCATCGCGCAACAGCGTTTCAAAGGTCGTGTGCTAGCAATTAACCATTCTGACGATGTTTATCGCATTAAAATTCTCAGCTCTCAAGGCACAATACATATTATTTTAATCAATGCGCTGGATGGAGCAATTATATCGACCCATTAACTGCTTGTTAATTGAGATGTCATGCAGATTCGTATCCCCTTTATTTTGAATTTTCAAGAATACTGAAAACTATGCGCATCCTAGTGATCGAAGATGAAATCAAATTACAGAACCAGATTCGTCAACAACTGGAAACGGCGGGTTACATGGTCGATACATGCAATGATGGCAATGAAGGATTGTTTTTTGCCACGGAGTATCCGCTCGATGCCGCCATTATTGATATTGGATTGCCTGGAAAATCAGGGTTGGAAATTATCAAGGCACTGCGCGAAAAAGGAAGTCTGCTGCCCATTTTGATCTTAACCGCCAGAAGCAGTTGGCAAGACAAAGTACAAGGGCTTGAAATGGGCGCGGATGATTACCTGACCAAACCGTTTCAGATGGAAGAACTACAAGCTAGGGTCAAGGCACTGTTGCGCCGTTCGACCGGCATTCCACAGACGATATTGGACTGCGGTCCCATATCGCTGGATGTTACTTCCCAATCCGTCGCTGTCAATGGGGAAACGATAGAGCTGACATCGTTTGAGTACCGCTTATTGGAAGAACTGGTGCGCCATCATGGTGAGATTCTTTCCAAACATACATTGGCCGATTATCTGTATCCGCACGATGAAGATCGCGACAGCAATGTATTGGAAGTCATGGTCGGTCGCTTGCGCCGCAAACTCGATCCAGACGGCACCCTTAATCCGATTGAAACCATGCGTGGCCGAGGTTATCGCTTTACCTTGGAGTGCAATAAATCTTCATGATGTCGTTAAATCAGCGCATTTTATTCAGTGCAACGCTGGTTTTGTTGATCTTTGTCGTAGGCATTGCATTAACGCTGGATCGCGCATTTTATGATAGTGCGCGGTTAGGGGTGCAGGATCGTTTGTTTGCCAAGCTACTGATGCTCATGGGAGATTCGGAAACAGAAGAATCCGGTGCGCTGGACGTATCGACCAACTTGCTGGACGCAGAATTAGGTCACATCAATTCAGATACGTATGCATTTATCATCGATCAGACCAATACCATTGCCTGGCGCTCCACTTCATCGCTCAATGAGCAAATTCCAGCAGTGGCTCTGCTTGAAAAAGGCAAAAAAGAATTCGCGGAAATCATGATCGATGGCAAGCCTCATTTTATGTACAGCTACGGAGTTGCCTGGGAAACACCATCGGGTGATTATCCACTGACCTATTTTGTCATCATTAATACCGAATTGTTTGAGGCACAGATAGAACGTTATCGTGAAGACCTGTGGGGATGGCTCAGTGTCATGGTTGTTTTGTTGCTGACCACGCAAATGGGAGTGTTGCGCTGGGGCCTGCAACCGCTGCGCAAAGTTTCTGCTGAACTGGTAGCGATAGAATCCGGCCGGCAGGAAAACCTGAAAGGGAATTATCCCAGTGAATTGAAGCTGTTAACCGATAGCATCAATTCTTTGATCAACCATGAACACAAGCAACAAAAACGCTACCGTAACGGCCTTGCAGACCTGGCACATAGTCTTAAAACGCCGCTCGCCGTTCTCCAAGGCGCGGTGAATAGCGAAGACGATGAACAATCCCGGCGCAAAACGATTCATGAACAAATCGACCGTATGGACAACATCATTCAGTATCAGCTGCGTCGTGCTGCCACTGCCGGCAGCTCGCCAGGCATGGGATTGATCATACTACGTCCGATGGTCGACCGAATTGTGGCGACCGTTGCAAAAGCGTATCGCACCAAATACCCGGAAATCGCTATCGATATCGACGATGCCATCGGCTTGCGCATTGACGAAGGTGATTTGATGGAATTGCTCGGTAACTTGGTCGACAACGCTTTCAAATGGTGCCGCCAGAGCATCCATCTGTTTGCGGGTTATCAGGAAAACTGGATAATCATCCAAGTCAAAGACGACGGTCCCGGAATCCCACCGCATGAAATCGCCAGAATCCTGGAGCGCGGCGTGCGTGCCGATCAATCTACACCGGGTCATGGCATTGGCTTGGCGATTGTGCGCGATATCATTCAAGTGTATGGCGGAGAACTGTCGATTGAGAATAATCCAAGCGGGGGCGCCTGCGTTACCCTGCGTTTGAGGAAGAGCAAATAACCTGTTCGCATCGCACATTCCAATCCACTTTTTTTAAGCTTTTATCAACGTCCACATACCGATGATGATAAATCCAACGCCGGCGATATAATGCAGGTGTTTCGCACTGATATAGTCGGAAATGACGCTGCCTGCCAAGACACCAATTGCCGAAGTTGCGATCAATGCCAATGATGCGCCGATAAATACCGTCCATTTACTGACTTCCTTGTCGGCAGCAAACAGCATGGTCGCCAATTGCGTTTTGTCACCCAGTTCGGCAATAAATACCGTGGCAAAAACGGTTAATAATATTCTGTAATCCATTTTTATATCCTGAAAATTAATGGTGTATTGATGTGGTTCGATTCAAAGCGGTGATCATATAGAAACCATGTATCTTTTTACAAAAAACAGTGATAATAAATGACTAGTAGCATGTTCTTCGTAAAAAAATCTATGGGGTTTCTGCAAAACGATCTGATAGTCAAGATTAACCCGTTCATGTAAAAGGAAAACTCATGATTAAAGCTTATGCAGCGTTTGAGTCGGGTGGAAAGCTCCAACCTTTTGAATACGATCCCGGACCGTTGGGTGAACATGATGTTGAGATAGCCATCGAGCATTGCGGCATTTGCCACAGCGATCTGAGCATGCTGTACAACAACTGGGGAATCACGCGATATCCATTTGTACCGGGGCATGAGATCATCGGTACGATCGCAGCCAAGGGCGTGCATGTCAACAATCTTGCTGTGGGACAACGCGTCGGCCTGGGGTGGCATTCCGGTTATTGCATGACCTGCCACAATTGCATGTCCGGCGATCATAATCTGTGCGCACAATCGGAATCCACGATCGTAGGCCGTCACGGCGGTTTTGCCGACAAAGTGCGCGCCGACGCTGCCAGCGTTGTGGCATTGCCAGATAGCCTCAACGCGCAAAGTGCAGGGCCACTGTTCTGTGGCGGCATCACGGTTTTCAATCCGCTGCTGCAATTCGACGTTCCGCCTACCGCTAAAGTAGCTGTCATCGGTATTGGTGGCTTGGGTCATATCGCATTGCAGTTTTTAAGAGCGTGGGGTTGTCGAGTAACCGCCTTCACATCGAGTGATGACAAAAAGAAAGAAGCCTTAGCGTTGGGTGCGCATGATGTACTGGATACGAAGAATCCAACCGAACTGGCCGCTGCGGCTAATCGCTTTGATCTGATTCTAACGACCGTCAATGTAAAGCTGGATTGGAATGCCTATATCGCAACCTTACGTCCTAAAGGCCGTCTGCATTTCCTGGGAGTACCGCTTGAGTCGGTTGATATCAATGTGTTTCCGTTGATTGCCAGCCAGCGCTCGGTTTCAGGTTCGCCCGTCGGCAGCCCCACCGGTATAGCCACCATGCTGCGTTTTGCCGAGCAACATAAAATCGAACCCATCATTGAAGTGTTTCGTTTTGATCAGGTGAATGAAGCACTTACCAGACTGGCAAGCGGCAAAACCAAATACCGCATTGTTTTGAGTAATCAATAACAGATTTGTCCTGAATAAATTGTTGAATTAGGCAAAATAAGGCACACGCAACGCAGCAAACTGTCTCAAATCATTAGCTCGGTAGATTTTCGAGTATTGCGCGATTCTCTGTCTTCATAGTTAGCGAAACAAAAAGTTTGATTTGACCACAATTATCGCAATGGGAACTTTTCCGTACTGATTTACTCACTATTTTAGTAAATTTTGTATGCCGGTTGACATTCAAAAGCGCAATCGTTGCCCAATGCCTTTATAATACTGAGTAGTATTCGATACAACAGCTACCCGATTAGCTCGGTAACTATCTGATTAAATCAAAAAAATCAAATCTTAATACTTCTGAAAAATAGAATAAAAACCTCTTGTCTTAAATGATTGGAGGCTTCATCACTGGAAAGCTCATTTTATGATTCATATATCACGCAAAAAAGAAATTCGTTCGCATACTTCCCTGCGAGGTTTGGCAGCTTTGATAGTTGTCTTCGTTCATTTTCGATCCTTTTTTCATTCATCGATAGATCCCGATGAATTTACATTTTTTCTGTATAAAGGTTATCTTTGGGTAGATTTCTTCTTTATTCTCAGCGGTTTTGTCATGGCGTATGTGTATGATATCGAACACCCGAAGCGCTATAGCATGCGTGACACGATGCATTATCTGATTGCTCGAATTGCTCGAATATATCCATTGCATCTGATATCGCTTGTGGCAACACTGCTATTTTTTATTATGGTTGCATTCATAAATTGGGGATTGGGAGAAGAGCCTTGCTGTGGATTCGATGACTCCTTACGAAATGTTGAATCATTAATAGCCAATCTATTTCTGATTCACGCATGGGGTATATTTGATTGGGTAACGTGGAATTTCCCCTCATGGTCTCTGAGTGCGGAATTTTTCTGCTATCTGATTTTTGCTGTGCTGCTGACTATAAATGGCGACAACCGTAAGCTGGCTTTGGTTGCGCTGTCATGCACTGCAGTGCTTTTCTATTGTTTATGCATTGCTACCAGTAGCGATGTCGATGAGAACTTTCGCTTGTCTACCATACGCGCTGCGTCGGCTTTCACGATCGGTATGATGTTGTTCTTGGGGCGTGAGGCGGTTTCTGCTGTCTCGGAAAGAAGTTTGACGTGTATTCAGATTGCTGCCTGTATTGCACTTTTTTTCTCGCTTCACTTTGGTGTAACCGATATTTTATCGATTGGTTTGATGGCCTTGATCGTTTTGGTGACCTGGGAAGATCGTGGCTATTTATGCAATTGTCTCGACACGCGCTATGTTCATACGATTGGGTTGCTGTCGTTTTCTATCTATATGTGGCATTACCTGATCAAGTTTATTGCCAAACAAGATTGGGAGAGCTTCACCGGGCTGCCCGTGCAAAGCAGTGTAATGGGATCGGTGCTATTTGTTGTCTGCATGATTGGTTTAGTCATTCCAATCGCAGTCGGGAGCTATCGACACCTGGAAATACCCGCGCGACAATGGATTAGCTTGCGATTGAATGGCTTACTTGAAACCAAGTATTCCAAGTATTCACCAAACTGGCAGTTGGCATTGATATCTAGTGAAAGAAAAAGATGAACATATCTTTTCGGTGATTTATCAAATCGCTAAAATTCTTCCTGATTGCCAACAAGCATCATGAGTTTCAGGAGTTGTCTGGCGATGTATGTGTCTGATGATGCATAAAATTTAACAGATGCATATCCGGACTTTCAGTCCGTAACTCAAACCCACCGGCTTTGGCCGGTGGTTGTTTATTTAGCTAGCGAAGATGCTGTTTTTGTTATGAGCGACAGTGTCAGCATTGATCAGAATCTGTGTTGTTGGTATCGAATGAAAATTCGATTATGGGTTGTGTCTTGCAATCACAAGCATATTAAGCGCTACGCATGTGATAGCGTTCCAACCAGAATTTGTACTGATCAGGAAGTATTTGCTCGGGTTGTTTAATGCCAAGATCGAGAGCCGCCTTGTAAGCCCAATGCGGATTTGCCAAATGTGCACGACCAACGAATACAATGTCCAGGTCTCCATTACGAACGGAGGCATCGGCAAGCGATGGGGTATCAAAACCCCAAGCCGATCCGACCGGAATACCGGCTTCTTCCTTTATGCGTCTGGCATAAGGGGCCAGAAAAGCCGGTCCCCAAGGAATTTTTGCTTTTGGTGTCGAAAAGCCTATGCTTACGCTCATAAAATCAAGACCGTTCTCTTTAAATTTCTTTGTCAATACAATTGCTTCCCGAAGTGTTTCTGCATCATGACCATCAAACTCCAATGCACCAAAACGTATTGTAAAAGGCAGGTTCTCAGGCCAGATCTTGCGTACGGCTCTCATAGTTTCCAACAGATACCGGCCACGATTCTCTGCATTTCCGTTATATTCATCGGTGCGCTGATTGGTGTGACGAGAAAAAAAACTCTGCGCCAGATAGCCATGCGCAAAGTGCAATTCCAACCATTCATAACCCACATCTAGAGCCCGCTTGGCCGCTGCTACAAAATCATTTTGCACACGAGAAATATCATCTTTTGTCATGGCGCGTGGCACTCGATTTAACGCGTCGGTTCCGAATGATGTAGCAGAAGGCGCGATCGTTTCCCAAGCATTGGGTTGATCGATCGAAATATGATCATCTCCCTCCCATGGCTTATTTGCACTGGCTTTCATGCCTGCATGGGCAATCTGAATTCCAGGAATTGCGCCTGCCTTTTTAATTGACTGAGCAATTCTCGCATGTTCAATTGCTTGCTCGTCATTCCATAGTCCTGTGCAAGCATTTGTAATCCGTCCATCTGGGGAAACCCCGGTCGCTTCTACAATAACAAGACCAGCTCCACCTCTTGCAAGCCCTGAATAATGTGCAAAATGCCAATCATTAGGTACACCATCAATGGCAGAGTACTGACACATGGGTGGTACAGCAATGCGATTGCGTAAAGTTATATCTTTTAACTTGAACGATTCAAATAAAGTGCTCATCGTTTTTTCTCTTTATTTTTTATAGGTTTTAGGTTCGTAAGGTCTAATATCTGATTAATGGTCATCGCCACTGACAGTTCATCAGATTATTCTTACCAACATTAAAGCGATATATTACTTGCCTGGAGATACCATATCAACAATCGAACACGCTGTGTTTTTATCCAGCTACAGAGCTACTCTATTGGTTGGCATATCACTGAGAACGCATCGATTTTTTAACATACTTCTAAATTAACAGATCATGCCTGCTAGTTTGGAATCTTTCATGATAAACTTATTTTAAAAAATCTATGCAACCTTCTGGAGGGAAACGGAAATGTCGGTTATGCATACTGTCATTCTTGATACACTGCGGAAGTTACATAGTTAGCAAGCTTGGTAAAAATGCAGTGAATCTAGCTATTAAAAGCCATGCAACTGTTGCTGGGATCTCTTCAGTGTGAACATAATATTTTTCATTCCTGACACGCTATCAGATGAAATTGCGGTGTAACTGAGCGCAATGCAATCTTCTACGCTTATTTATATTTTTTCATAATCTTAATTTCCAAAAAAATAGGGCATTCGGAAAACTAAGGGAAAATTATGTTTAAGATTTTAGAACACTCCAAGCAATCAAGAGATTCTCGGTATTTTATATCGTCATTTCTATTGTTATTGTTTTCCTTTACAGTAAATAATACATATGCAACAACGCATTCGAAGGAGCATTTATTAGCCGTATATATTTTTAAACTAGCTGAACATATTCAATGGCCTAATTCCTCTCAAAAGGATTTTTATCACTTACACCTCATTGACAAAGATAGTCAGACAGAAGATCAGCTCAGGATAATCTCACAAATTAGAAAATTACATGGAAAAGAACTCAGAATCACTCGCAGTACTGGCGACAATATACCGAATAGTGTCGAGCTGATTTTTGTCGCCAAGAATGCAATAGAGAAATACTCGCAAGTTTTTCCGGTAACGCAAAATACAAATACGCTGCTCATTTCCAATGATCTGAATAATGATCGGATCGCACTGATAGATTTAAGGGAAGCTTCAGGTAACAAGATTTCATTCAAAATCAATAAGGCAAATATTTTAAACCGTAACTTAAGCCTTAACCCCGACATCATTCTGTTGGGAGGTACCGAAATTGACGTTGCCCAGTTGTATAAGGAAGGGCTACAAAACCTCCAGGCTCAGGATCAATTATTACAAGTCCTAAAACAAAACATTGCCTCTCAGCAAGCTAAAGACACGCAATTGAAAGCTGATCTTACAAGAACTAAGAACGAAGAATCACGGCTTTCGCGACAATTATCTGATGCAGAGGAAAAAATAAATCAACAAAATAGTGAAATCGCAAAGCTGCAGAAAAAAATTGAAAAGGAACAAGCAGAACTAGAAATACTGAGATTGAACACGCAAAAAATACAGGCGATGCTTATTCAAAAGAATAAAGCGATTCATGATAGCGAAGTTAGATACGGTCAGCTCAAACTGGACATAGAAGAAAAAACAAGAATTCTAGATGAAAAAAAACAGAAGATCCTGTTAGCCACCAATCAGCTTGAAAAACAAGAAGCCATCATTCATTACCAGCAGAGATTTTTATTCCTTCTCATGGTTATCGGATTACTGACCGTACTGCTGTTGATCATAACCTTTATTGGGTACAGAAATAAAAGGCTATCGAACCAATTGCTGGAAAAAAATGCAGTGGAATTGGCACAGGCAAAAAAAATTGCCGAACATCACGCATCAGTAAAAAGCGCGTTCTTATCGAATATGAGCCATGAGTTACGTAATCCTCTCACTGCCATTATAGGTTTTTCACATTTAATCTACAAAAACCCGATAACACCGCAAAATATCAAAGAACACTCGAATATTATCACGCGCTCAGCTAATCATCTTCTGGGACTCATCAATGATGTTCTGGAAATGTCTAAAATTGAATCTGGAAAAATTGAACTGTATGAAGAAGACATAGATTTTCGCGGCATGATTAATGATGTAGGAAATATGTCGAAAATTCTAGCAGAAGAAAAAAATCTGAATTTAATCTTAGATCTTTCTCCTACTTGTCCACATTTTATACGCGTAGACGCAGGTAAATTGCGTAGAATTTTTATTAATTTGATCAATAACGCAATTAAATACACTAAGGAAGGTGAAATTTCGGTGTGTATTAAATGCGAGCCAAGCGAGAATCAAAAAATTAATTTACTTTGTGAGATAAAAGATTCTGGTATAGGAATTTCAGCTGAGAATTTTGAAAAAATATTTCGTCCTTTTGAGCAAATACCAAAAGATAATCAAAGAAAAAATTCAATGCCTGGTACAGGATTAGGCCTGAGCATCAGCAAAGAGCTCATTGAGTATATGCACGGATCAATCAGTGTAGAGAGTAAACAAGGCTTTGGTTCAACATTCAGATTTAATGTCATTGTATCCAGTTCTCCGCATGAAGCGACGTCATTACAGTGCAGAACTGAAAAAATATTTCTAGGAATAAAGCCTGACCAAAAAAGAGTAAAAGCATTGATTGTTGAAGACATTAGCGATAATAGAATTTATCTGGAAAATACGCTTAATAACTTACATTGCGAAGTTGTATCGACTGGAAATGGCGAAGAAGCAATAGAAGCAATTAAAACCCATCAATTCGATATCATTTTTATGGACATAAGAATGCCTGTTATGGATGGCATTGAAGCAACCGAACTAATTCGCCAATTGCCAATGGGAAAGAATATTAAAATCATAGCTATAACGGCTTCAGCTTTTAAAGAAGAGCAGGAAAAAATTATGCCGCACGGTTTTGATGATTTCATTAAAAAACCGTATTTACCAGAAGAGATTCGTGATTGCCTGGCAAAGCACTTGCAGCTAGAGTTTATATATCAAAGCGACTTTACAGACCTAGAGTCATGGGAAGATAGCAACAAGAAAGTCAAAGTTGACATAAAAGTAGAACTCAAAAAACTTACGCTGAATGAGAGACTTGATTTAGAATCGGCGGTATTGACACTTGATGTCGAAAAAACGATGAGTCTTATTGATGCGATCAAGATACAGCACCCAGAATTGGCCGATAGTTTGCGAGTACTTGTCGAAAATTACGATTTCACGCACTTACAGTCGATTATTAAAAATATAAAAACAATCTAATGGCGAACGAACAAAAATTAAGCTAGGAAATTATGAAAAATCCACCAGATGTATTAATTGTAGATGATACGCTAGCCAATTTAAAAACGCTGGCAACTATCCTTAAAGAAGAAAACTACAAAATACACCCCGCCACCAGCGGCAAGCTCGCACTGGATAGCATTAATCATTCCCTTCCGGATCTCATTCTTCTGGATATTCGGATGCCTGATATGGATGGCTACGAAGTCTGCAAAATAATTAGAAATATGCCTTCTTGCAACTCCATTCCTATTATCTTTATTAGTGCTTTAGATGATGTATCCGATAAAGTCAAAGCTTTTTCAATGGGTGGAAATGACTATATTATTAAACCGTTTCGCGAAGAAGAAGTTAAAGCCAGGGTTGCTACGCATCTCAAAATAAAGTGCTATCAAGACAAGATGGAAGATCTGGTTGCCGCAGCGCTTAACGAAATCAATGCTCTGAATCATGAAATTATCGAAACCCAAGGTGAATTGCTATTCAGGTTGAGCGAGGTTTGTGAATCTAGATCACGGGAAACAGGTTCGCATGTTAAGAGAGTCTCGGAATTTTCGTATTTATTCGCAAAACATTATGGTTGCAGCAATGAAGAAGCTGAATTGATTAAATACGCTTCACCCATGCATGATATTGGAAAAATCGGAATACCTGATTCCATTTTACACAAGGCTGGCAAGCTGGATCCGGAGGAATGGAGAATCATGCAATCTCATCCAGTGTTAGGGTATGAGATACTGCATGGCTCACCTCGTCCTCTAATAGCCCTGGCAGCACAAATAGCCTATGAACATCATGAGAAATGGGATGGGGCAGGCTATCCCCGTCAAATTTCTGGCAATGAAATAAGTTTAGCGGGACGCATCGTCGCATGCGCCGATGTCTTGGATGCGTTGTCATGCGCACGCTGTTATAAACCTGCTTGGGAGATTGATATGGTCATGACTTATTTTCGTGAGGAATCAGGAAAGCATTTTGATCCTTCCCTCGTTGAAATATTGCTTTCACAGCAAAAAGAATTTTTGAATATAATAGATTTGTACCAAGACAAACTTTAATCAAAAGCATTACAGGCAAGAATTTCATCTGGAGTTGGAACTATCCTCATTTCCCAGAACTTGGAATTTTCCAATTTCAGGCATTCTGATGGTTGAATCCACGAAATCAATAGCCTTTTTGCAGTGTCAACATCATAGACGCTGGTTCTGTCCAGAACAGACCAGGTTGTAAAAAATTACGCCGACTCAGCTCATCATCTGCGAGTGCTAGAAGATTATGTCCATCAAGGCGTACATAAAGATCCCGACCGAGTTGTTTTGATAGGCCCACATTCCATAATGCCGACGTATCGTATGCATCATCTGGGACTGTAATATTAAGTTTTGCTAATTCATGCTTAAGGCGATCAAAGCTCCAGTTTACAACCAGTGAACTGGAAGCTTGAAAACCGTTACCCCATTTTTTGTCTAAAATAAGCTTGGACTGATGATCTGGAAATCGATAGAAAACCCGAGCAGTGCTGGCAAAATTACGGTCTGTCGTGCCATAACTGTGTAATAGTGTGACGTTGAAGCTATCTGATGTGTAGCGAAGCGTTGCGTCAATTCCTGCATTGCGATAACCATTATTGTAATGATCACCCTCACTGTTAGCCCGCCAGTTTAGCCAAGGGGTAACAGTGGCATGAATTTTATCGGTTGGATGATGCTCGTAGGTCAACTCGAGGTTATCGACCTTATCGGGTAAAGCCCCTACATGACCGTAAGCGATACGAAAATCGCGTATATCATCTTCGGTTAAGAATCGAACCGCTCTACTGTAAACAACCTGTAGGGAATTATTATGCTTCAGATCTTTAGTGATAGCGAAACGAGGAGATAGCGATGTGCTGGAATGTTCATGAAAGTCGACACGGCCTCCTGCAAAAACGGCCCAATCTTCGCGTGGCTTCCAGTTGATTTCACTAAATATTCCATGATTCAGGATCGTCCAAGGTTCTACTTTACCCGATGTTAGCATAATGGCTTGATGATCCCGATCACCTTTTTCAAGGCTGCGCATGCCTAGCCGATTATGCCGAAATTCATAACCCAAAGCAGCTTTAATATTGGAGTCCTGGGGTTCCCAACGAATCAGATTACGTGAAACCAAATGATCTTCACGATCGGAACGGCTGGTAAAAACACTTACAGGTGCATTTTGAGCAGAATCCAGCATGTCATAAGAGGCATTGAGCTCCAGTCGAGTTGCCTCATTGAGTTTGATTTTTCTTGTCAACGAAGCCGTGGCTTGTTGATAAAAATATTGTATTCCATTCGGAAAATCAGCACTGAGACCAGGAACCGGTGATGCACTGGCAAGCGGCAAGGCCGTATCGACGGGATTCTTGATACCACCGCGCACATATCGTATCCATGCACTCCACGATTCGTCGTCATACTGCGCATGAAACTTATATTTGTTCTGATCTTCGTAGTTTTCCCGCAAATGTGGATTTTGATACGGCACAGGCGAACCGGCAAGAACCTCGCGTCCATCAAATGTCATACCGGATTGACCTGAAAACAAATGCGCCGAATCACGCGAAACGCCTGGTTGCCAGGCCACGCCCGCATAAATAAACAACCCCCTGTTATCACCTAACCGCCGCCCATGCCGAAATTCCAGTGTGCTTAAAAACTCATTAAACCCCTGACGTAAATTGATATCCGTACCTGAAAAGCTCAAGCCGGTATGCGTGGTCACATCGATCAGACCCGTGGTCGCACCATTTCCGCGAATCGATCCGCCAGGCCCGCTTAATACACCGATATGTTGAATATCGCCTAATAATGGGATATCGCGCTCTGTATTCGTGCCGCGTTGTGCGACGTGACGCGATTCCAGGCCGTTGACAACATAGAGCAACCGAGAATTCCCCATTTCACCGCGCATACCAATATTTGGCACGCCAAAATTATCATGGACGACATAAGCGCCGGGCACCAAAGCTTCCAGTGCTTGATTAAGGTCTCTAAATCCATGGTTTTTTAGCTGATTGCCCTGAATTAATGTAACTGAGCCAGGGATTTCTTTTTGCGATGTTGGTGTTAAGGAAACAGACGGGAAAAACTTTACACTTGAAAGTTCAGTTAAGGGCAAAGCTAATAATTCCTGCAATACGCGGTTATTACCTGGTCTTTTCGTGGGATGAGACCGACTAGTGGCCCCAGTTGCTTGCAAATTGTAACTGCAAAATAATAAAAAAATAGAAAGTTGCGCTAGTAAGATTTTCTTGCCCATTTTCTGCTATTCTCTTTCTCATGAAAATAAACATACAAAAAATAGTTCCTTAACTCAAACAGTTTAGTATCGGATTATGCATCAATCAAGATCATATCTAACACATTCCGCAAATTTATGAAATATGAAAACCACACGTGATCTCACAGAGCACTAATTTGGTGAGAATTGTAAGAAGATTCAGGCTATATTAATTAAATCAAGCTGGTTCCAATAAGATAAATCTGCTTCATACAGCAAGGATGTGATCCTGTTATGGTTGCATCTGATATATTTTCTTGGTTAATCACTTTATTGTAAAAAAATAAACTTGTTACGTCCCCAGTTGTTACTGCGACACATAGCAATATCAGCGTACTTTATGGGTGTTTTTATGTCAGTACCGCTTGCAGGAAACATTGCGACACCGATGCTATCGATATCATATTCTATGTTTACTTATTAAAAGTAAAGGCTCTGATAGAATATGAGGGATCTTCTTGGATACTATACATCTGAGGTAATGGAATGGACGCCCGCTATCTTAAACGGCATCGAAGTGCCAAAGCAGTGATGCAATAAAGCCCACCAAATAGTTATGGAGTCACGTCCATCTTCATTTCCGCTAATTCCTGCTTAACTCTGGATGGCTCTAATTCAAGCTCAGTCAGCGGTTTCTGATGCTTGCCTACTGTAGCGGGTTCACTTCGTTTGTCGTGCAAGTTTCTTTTCTGCGACGCGCTACAAGACCCAACAGACCAAGTCCTGTCAACAGCATAATGTAGGCTTCTGGTTCTGGCACTGGCGTAATCGACAAGTGTGCACCTGAGTTGTCGAATGTGAAGTTCGTTCCCAGCCCTGCGTTTAAACCGTGGAAGCTGACCGTTAAGCTATCCCATCCAGTAATATTATCGGCGAGCAGAAAATTCCAATGATTACCCGCTGAAGCTTGAAAGCCATCGATAAAACTGAACAGAACATTGCCTCCGGTAAAATCGACATTGCCGTTAATGGCCAACACGTCATAGAGTCCAGTTCCCGTTCCGGCAATTTCAAAATTAAGATTGCCGCTGCTGTGAAAATCGCCGTTGAACGTTAATGTACCTGGGGAATTGCCTGGATTGACACTGGCTCCGCTAGCGATGGTAACATCACCTGTGAATGAGCCGGCTCCGCTCACACTGCCGTTATTGATCTGCAAAGATGCCTGACTGAAGCTGCCGTTATTAATGGTTTCACCGGCATCTTGGGTGAATACGCCAGAACCGTTAATTGTTTTGGAATTCTCAAGCAGACCGGTATTGGTAAATTTGCCACCATTTTCCAGGGTACCCGTGTTAATTAGGGTACCACTGTTGTCAATTACACTCTCTCGAAAATCAGACAAGTCGTTGACAGTATTGCTAAGGATACCCTCATTGTTTAGGATGCCTTCGTTGTTCAGATGGCCGCTGTTGATCAGCGTGTTATTATTGTTTAGGGTGCCTTGGTTACCGAATCCATCTTCCTCGCCATTGATCAAGGTGCCGTAGTTAGTCAGTTTGCCATCAGTGTTGTTGGCCAGAAAGCCTGGGTGGTCGAAAAACCCTGCGTTATTCAGGGTGCCGTAATTGTTTAGGATGCCGCTGTTGTGCAAGGTTTGGCCGTTTATCAGTCGACCGTCGATGTTGTTAGTCAGAATGCCGTAATTGGTCAATCTGACACCCTCAAAAATGAATAGTGAACCGCTATTGTTCAAAGTGCCATAATTATCCGATATGAGATTATAGACCAGCTTGTTATTATTATTTAGAGTACCTGTAATGGTGTTGGTTAAGACACCACTCTCTATGAACCCGCTGTTATTTAAGATACCATCATTAATCAGCGTTCCGTCGCTCAGCCCGCCATTGTTGTTCAAAGTACCTTTATTGGTCAGTGTACCGTCTATGACTATGTCACCATCGGAATCAAAAATGGCGAGATTTTCTGCATCTGAATCAGAGATAACGATTGTGTTGCCAATGGGATTCGGATTCGGAGCAATCTGATAGGCTTGTATAAGAGTGGAGGTGCTTGTAAGCGCGATACTTGCCAGTAGCATAGAAATCTTTGTCATGTTCATGATGTTTCCTTTTATTGATGTCTATAGATTCAGACTCAAAATGATTTATAAGAATCATGGGTGGAGCGTTGAAGAACTGTCTGCGTTGCCGCCAAGGTGTTAAAAACAGGCTCAAGATGTTCATTGGTCACGTATAAACTGCGCATTCTCGCTATACCCGAAATGACAGTCATTTAAAAGCCTTTTCATTGATGAACTCTAAACCATCAGTGATCATAGAATATCTTCTGTAATTTATAGACTACTAAAATTTTTAGTGAGATAGCTTGAGGTAAATCAATAAGAATCTGGATTCATTAGCAATATTCAGATTTTTTCTGACTTTGCTGGTGATTAGATTCGCCATAAGAAGGCGCTGGCTTTTTTTCCTGTGACCTTGCCTTCAAATGCCAGTCCGGCATTTGCTTGGGAAAGCCCAAAACAAACATGCAGCGGTAATAAATGCTCTTCCCTGGGATGGCAATAGCGCGCAAAAGGTGCTTGATCCCAATGGATGAGTCGGGTTTCACGTTCTTGCACCGAAAGTTCCGGGTTGGTGCAGGTATCGATCAGCCAGTGTTCGAAAGCTTCATTTTTTGGATCAGGCGCATTGGCAGTTGGCGAGAAAAAGGCCCTGAGGTTGTGAAAGGAAAAACCGGAACCAATGATCAGTACGTTTTCCTGTCTTAATTCCGTCAAGGCTTTGCCAATTGCGATGTGCGCTTCGGCGCTGAGATTACTCAGCAATGATAACTGCACACAAGGAATGGTGGCGTCCGGGAACATGATTTTCAGCGGTACGTACAAACCATGATCAAAGCCGCGATGATTATCGAGTTTGGCTGCGATCCCGCCTTGTTGCAACCAGTGGTGCATTTTCTCGGCGAGAATCGGATCGCCGGGTGCGGGATATTGGATTTGATACGCCGCCGCGGGGAAACCGCGATAGTCGTAGAGCAATGCAGGTGTTTTGCCACTGGTAATGGTTACGACAGTTTCTTCCCAATGAGCGCTGATTACTATGATTGCCGAGGGCTTGCCGAGCGTTGGTGCTAAATTTTCCAGGAAACTGACCATATCCTGGTGGTTTGCATCGCCAAGCAGCGGCAGGGGACCCGCACCGTGGGGAATAAATAGTACAGGACTTAGCATGGCAGCCGGATATTGATCCATCTTGTCGATGTTTCCATATTTTACAGAATCAGGGTTTTTATCACCAATCCAATGATAGCACTGGCAGCAATCACGTGAATGACACCGAGTTTGAATTTAAACAGTGCAATGGCGGCAGCCAGCGAAATCAACGCCGAAATCCAGTCGAATGCGCCATCGAAGCCCGCAGGCCATAGTACGTGGTAGCCGAAGAATAGTGCCAGATTCAGAATCACACCCACGACAGCGGCGGTGATCGCCGTCAGGGGTGCGGTGAATTTCAGGTCATTATGCGTGGATTCCACCAGCGGGCCGCCCGCCAGGATGAAAATGAACGACGGCAGGAACGTGAACCAGGTGACCAGGCAGGCTGCGACAGTTCCGGCCAGCACTACCGATTCTGCTCCGAAAACGGCTTTGACATAGCCGCCTACAAAGCCGACGAATGCGACCACCATAATCAGCGGACCGGGTGTGGTTTCACCCAATGCCAGACCATCGATCATTTGCTCGGGCGTGAGCCAGCTATAGTATTCCACCGCGCCTTGGTACATATAAGGCAGAACCGCATAGGCACCGCCAAAAGTGACCAGCGCTGCCTTGGTAAAGAACCAGCTCATTTGCGTCAACGTGTGTTCCCAGCCGTAGGTGGTGGCGAGCAATCCCATTGGAATAGCCCACAGCAGTGCGCCGATCACCGCAATGAGCGCCAATCGTGGCCAGCGATGTTGCGCATGTTCCGGTGTCGGCGTGTCGTCGTCAATCAATGCTGCGCCGAAGGATTCTTTGGCTTTGCCATGACCGCCACCGGCCCTGAATTTATCCGGTGCAATACGGCCACCCACAAAACCAATCAACGCGGCTGCTATGACGATGATTGGGAATGGCACGTGCAGCGCGAAAATCGCGACAAACGATGCCGCTGCAATGGCCCACAGTACATTGTTTTTCAATGCCCGAGAACCAATGCGGTGAGCCGCCTGCACCACAATAGCCGTCACTGCCGGTTTGATACCGTAAAATAAGCCTGAAACAAGAGGGACGTCGCCGAAGGAAATGTAGATCCACGACAGCACGATCAATATGGCCAGCGAAGGCAGCACGAATAGCGCACCGGCGACAATCCCGCCCCAGGTTCGATGCATCAGCCAACCGATATAGGTAGCGAGCTGTTGCGCTTCCGGTCCAGGTAGCACCATGCAGTAATTGAGTGCATGCAAAAAGCGTTTTTCGGAAATCCAGCGGCGATTGACCACCAATTCCTGATGCATGATTGAAATTTGCCCCGCTGGTCCGCCAAAGCTGATAAATCCTAGCTTGAGCCAGAATAGAAATGCCTGCCAGAAACTGACAGAAGGCGCCACGGTAGTGGTCGGTTCAAGCGAAGAAGTTTCAGGCTGATCCATCGTTTGCGGCTCCTTGTTCGAAATTTTTCAGCAAACCGTCAAATACCGAGCTTGCTGTTTTTAAAAGCTTATCATCGTCGCCAATGGCATGACATAATCCCGCCAACACGCTCTCAATGCCGACGGCTTCGGGCAGTTGTATGCCGCCGACATCCAGGTAATGCACCAAAGTACCGAGCCGTTTCAGTCCGATCTGCTCCAATCCGAAACTCTCCAGCAGTACTTCAAACGTAACGCGGTGGTCGATATGCGTAAATCTTGCGCCATCGAAATCAAATCCAAGCGCATCTGCGGGACAGTCTGATGGTGATTTCAGCCACAGAAATTTGGCTTTTTTATCGATAAAACTGCGTATTAACCAGGCGCTGGCCAAACGATCTACCCAAGGGCGGTGACGGGTTGCCCATATGCGACCTTGAAAATCGCTGATCTGGAGACGGTTTATCGTGCGGCGGCTGATCGCATGCGGTTCATCGGGTGTCAGTGCTTGTGCGGTGGCCAGCTCCAGTTCTTGCAATGCGGTGTCAACTTGCTGCTGATGATTATTGGGAAAAAAATCAATAGCGATCAGACTGGTAAATGCTTTGCGTAATTTGCGCGTTTGCTTGAGTTTCTCCTGTGCGGTATCGCTGTTTAGCCCATTGCGCACATCAATGATTTCAGTCAGCAACTTGATGTAATCTCCACTGCGATCAAATAAGTGTACCAGCTCGGTGTGGTCAGGCTCATTGACATGCAGCACATAGGCAGTGCCGCCGCTTAACTGTACATCGGCAGCAATCATGTTCAGCGTGTTGCAGCAAGATTCCTGATCCGGCATTAAATACACGCCATCGCGCAATACAGCGGCACCGGAGGCTTTTAAGGTGCGCCACGAGCGCATGCGCACGGTGGCATTTTCAGTGGGTAACGATAGGATCAGCGCGATCAGTTTCATAGTGTAGAGATTATGACATATCTGTATCAGTGTCTACAATATAGTGTTGTGTGAGTCTTCTGCATCGAATAGTCAAGATGGTTGCAATCGTGGAATCGATATTATTTATTTACAGTTTGCAGCAGGCATTTCACCGGATATTAAGCGATCATTCTCAGTATGATATTCTATTCGTGTAGGGGGGTATTATTTTAAAAACGAATGGAGGGTCTTTAACATGAAACACTATATGAAACAGCTGGTCATGTCTGTTTGCACATGCTTACTACTGGGTAATATTCATTTGGCTGCAGCTGATACCGCCAGCGATACTGAAATTTTGCTGAATTGGGCTGAGAATACTTATCCGGAGTACTTTCCAACGCATCAGGCCACACAGAATATTGATCCTTGGCTGTACAGGTTTTATCCTGAAACAGGCATTTATGCCGGCGTAAACAGGACCGACAATAACGTCTACGCGCTGGGAGGACCATGGGGAGATACGCCAACATTAATCGACACACTGCCTAATTTGGTTGCTCTTGCAGGTTCCGGCAACAGCAGCATTCCTGCTTGTAATACCGCGAGTGCACCGGCTGGAATGCGTTATGCTCAGAATGGCAATATCGTTGATATCACCACGGACGGACAATGTATTCCATTGCCTACCAGCAACAACGTGTGCCAGGCACCCCAGCAAACGACAGAAACAGGGATTTCCGTATTGACTAGCAGCACGGTTATCTCATCCAGATTCGAAGGGTTCAAAATTGATATTCCTGGTATTCCGAATCCATTCGAGTCTTTTGCCAGTAATTTCTCCAACAGCAAACATTGCACCATCAACGTGCCCGCCGAAGGAGCCAATCTGATTATAAACTCCGATGTCTGTTATGACATGACTGCACAATTTGGCAGTGAATTTGAAAATATTCCTGGAATCACGATTACTCCGCCGATTACCATGGCGAGAAAAGATACCACGACCAGCCAGACCGTGCCGGATTGTTTTGCTACCGATGCGGATACTATTTTCAATACAGTTACCAACGAATTCTGGATCAGGAAGGATGGCGTTTTCGAGAAACAATAGTCATCAATTTCATCATTACAGATCGTAAGGAACGCAACGTTTTTAGTCGCATCAATTGACACAAACGTTGCGTTCTGTGGTGGTCTCCGCTTACTTAACAGGCCATTGAAAAACTATCTGCGTTGCCGCTACGGTGTTAAAAACAGGCTCAAAATGCTCATTTATTACGCATAAACTGCGCTTTCCCTCCTGTTTTTGCCTGGTATCGGCTGCCTCGAAAACGTTTTCCAATGGCTTGTTAAGCCCTGCCAGAGTTTTCCTCCAAATAGTGCAATTCGGGTATATTTCCAAATAAAACAAAATCGAAGAACAGCACCGCTAATCAAAAGCTGGTGGCGAATGTCCGTGTTGAGTTGACCGGAAAGAATCTAGCCTGCCGGTGTCCGCACGATGCCCATCCGAAGATATTTGTCATGTTGCTGTTCTGTTTTAGCTGGTCAATAATAAAGAGGGAATAGTCAAAATGATTGAATATGAGCTGTCAATATTTCTATTGATTATAAGCACCGTGATCATGGTACAGATTGCTTTTAGAGATTTTTTTATGAATTGGCTGAGTGTTTCAACGGAGACTTATGCCAAGTGGTTGTTCTATCTTACCAGCATACAACTTATTGTGATTATTGCTGCATCCATGCACTCGATCATTGATGCTCATCAATAAACAATTAATAGAGATTCTGGTCATGTGTTGGGGTGTGGGGCGGGGGATTGATTCTATTTTTAGGAAATAACGCCGGGGAATGTGATATAAGATCAGAATTGAGATTGAATGGCTTGATTGACCGCTAAAAATTCGTGCAGTAAATTTATTATGGCAGAGTTTTAGGCATATAACCTTTGATTAAATAATTAATACACTTATTAATCAATTTATTGATAATATTTGATGGTGCCCAGAAGAGGACTCGAACCTCCACACCCGAAGGCACATGGACCTGAACCATGCGCGTCTACCAATTCCGCCATCTGGGCGATGCAGCAGCCTAGTCAGGCTGCGAAAGAACGCGTAATTCTATAGGAAACCACTGTTTTGTCAAATAAGAAGAAGCAAAAGCTGCGTAATCTGGATCCGCATTATCAGCGCGAAAAAGAACGCTATGAGCATCCATTGCCAAGTCGGGAATATATTTTGCAGATTTTGCAACAGCAAGGAATCCCGACTGCCGAGCATGCATTACAGAAAATACTGTCGATTACTAAAAAAGAAGAGGCGTTATTCAATCGTCGACTGACGGCGATGATTCGTGAAGGTCAGATTTTCCGCAACCGCAAAGGCGATATTTGCGTCATGGAAAAACTGAATTTGATCAAAGGCAAAATCCAGGGTCATGCAGATGAATTTGGCTTCCTGATTCCGGATGACGGTAGCCCGGATCTGTATCTGAGCGCCAAGGAGATGCACAAAGCGTTGCACGGTGATCGGGTTTTGGTGCGTGAAATCGGGCTGGACCGGCGCGGACGCCGGGAAGCCGTCATTGTGGAAGTGCTGGAATCTACCAATACACAGTTGGTAGGACGGTTACATATCGATCACGGTATTTTGTTTGTGGAGGCCGAAAACAAGCGCATCAGTCAGGATATTCTGATCGCCCAGGAGCATTCGCTCAAAGCCAAGGCGGGCCAGGTTGTCATGGTGGAAATTATCCAGCAACCCAGCAAACAAACACAGCCTATCGGTAAGATTATTGAAATTCTTGGCGACTACACGGCGCCTGGCATGGAGATTGAAATTGCGTTGCGTAAACACGATCTTCCGCATGTTTTTTCTCCCGAGCTTGAGAGGCTGTCAGCTAAATTCCCCAAGAATGTGTTAAAAAAAGAATTGGCGGGGCGCAAAGATATTTGCCACTTACCGCTGGTGACCATTGACGGCGAGACTGCACGGGATTTTGACGATGCCGTTTTTTGCGAAAAGGAAGACAAGGGATATCGGCTGTATGTAGCGATTGCGGATGTCAGCCACTATGTAAAACCACATGACGTGATTGATGAAGAAGCGTTGAATCGCGGCAATTCCGTTTATTTTCCACGCCGCGTCATCCCGATGTTGCCCGAGGTTTTATCGAACGAGTTATGTTCACTCAATCCGGATAAAAAGCGCCTCTGTATGGTGTGTGAAATTCAGTTTGAGGCGAATGGTGACATACTGGATTATTCATTTTATCCGGCTGTGATGTGCTCACATGCACGGCTGACCTATACGAAAGTAGCTGCAATGCTGGCTAATCCCAAAGGTGCGGAAGCTAAGGAACACGCAAAGTTGTTACCGCATTTGCAACTCATCTATAAACTATTCAAGGCTCTACTGAAAGCGCGTAAAAAACGCGGGGCGATTGATTTTGAAACCATTGAAACACAAATGTTTTTCAACGAACACGGAAAAATCGAGAAGATTGAGCCGGTACAGCGTACCGAAGCGCATCGCCTGATTGAAGAATGCATGTTGGCAGCCAATGTTTGCGCCGCAGACTTTCTGCAGAAACATGGTCAAACGACGCTGTACCGTATTCATGAAGATCCAACACCCGAGAAAGTCGTCGCCTTGCGCAATTTTCTCAAGGAATTCGGTATTCAATTGGGCGGAAAAACTAAACCCAGTGCCAAAGATTATGCGCAGACGTTGCTTAAAATATGCGACAGGCCGGATGCGCAATTGTTGCAAACAGTCATGCTGAGATCTTTGAAACAGGCTGTTTATAGTCCCGACATTACCGGGCATTTCGGGCTTGCTTACGAGTCCTATACACACTTTACTTCGCCGATCCGCCGCTATCCTGATTTGCTGGTACATCGCGCGATTAAGGCGGTACTCGCCGGTGAAATCTATCAGCCTGGAGATTGGCAAGAATTAGGCAAGCATTGTTCAATGACCGAGCGGCGTGCCGATGACGCAACGCGTGATGTCGAATCCTGGCTCAAATGTTTTTATATGCAGGATAAAATCGGTGAATGTTTCGACGGTGTAATCAGCAGCGTGACGGGGTTTGGCTTGTTTGTGGCTTTGGACAATGTGTATGTGGAAGGGCTTGTACACATTTCAGAACTGCCGAGTGATTATTTTCATTTCGACGCCACCAAACATAGCTTGCTGGGCGAACGTAGCGGCAAACAATACCGTCTTGGCGACCGGTTGCGCGTCAAATTGGTTCGTGTCGATCTGGAAACCAGTAAAATCGATTTTGTATTAGCGGATCCGGATAAAAAACCGCTTCGATCGAAAGTAACGGCTTCATCCAAAAGCAAGAAAGCGCGCTAACAGGTTGTTGAAAAACTATCTACGTTGCCGCTGCGGTGTTAAAAGCAGGCTCAAAATGCTCATTTATTAAGCATAAACTGCGCTTTTTCGCCCGCTTTTGCCTTGCATCGGCTGCCTCGAATACGTTTTTCAACGACCTGCTAATCCTTAAATTGTTTTACAATATGCGGTTAGTAAGCATTATTTAGCAGAGTTTCCAGGTTTGTTAATAAAGGATTATGTCCAGCACTCGCCTTATTTTTGGTTTTCATGCGGTTACCAGTCGTTTGCGGCAGAATCCGGATAGCATCAAAGAGATATTTATTGATGCCATGCGCGGTGATCAGCGTGCACGCGACTTAATCAAACTCGCTGAAAGCCGGAAAATTCATTATGTTTCTTGTGAAGGATCAAAACTCACCAGCATGACCGGTAGCGACCGTCATCAAGGGGTCGTGGCCAATATCGATAGTACCCGCAGTTACGTCGATATCAACGATGTGCTGGATACATTGACCGAACCTGCACGGCTGTTGGTATTGGATGGAATCCAGGACCCGCACAATTTAGGCGCCTGTTTGCGCGTTGCCGATGCGTTTGGGGTGCACGCAGTGATTGCGCCGAAAGACCGAGCGGTTGGACTGACCGCGGCTGTATATAAAGTTGCCAGCGGTGCCGCGGACACTGTGCCTTACATTGCTGTCACCAACTTGGCACGTACACTGAAGCAGTTGAAAGAACAGGGTGTTTGGATTTTTGGCACTGCGGAAGATGCTGAACATGACTTAACGCAGTTCCAGATCAAGGGCGCTGTCGCTTGGGTGTTTGGTTCCGAAGAAAAAGGATTGCGGCGCTTGACTCGCGAGAGCTGCGACCAATTGGTGAGAATTCCAATGCAAGGCAGTATCGAAAGTTTAAATGTTGCCGTCAGTGCGGGAATTTGTCTTTTTGAAACGCATCGCCAGCAATCTTCGGTCTGATCTGTGTTCCTGGTAAAATACATCGAATTTTCAGACAACGGCAATCCACATTACGTGCTGTAATTCAGCTCAAGCAACCTATTGATATCGCTTATTTTCAACTATGACTCCATCTGATTGTCCAAATTTTAAAGCACATTTTGTCGAACTTTTTCGTGAGGCATCCAGCGCCATTACGACACTGGATGACGCGCTTCGTATTGAACTGACGCGCACCAAACAGGCTAGTCATGGGGATTATTCGTGCAATTTAGCCATGCAGCTAGCCAAACCCTTGCATAAAAATCCGCGTGAAATTGCCAATTTGCTCATTGCTGCACTGCCGTCCTCGCCTTATTTAGAGAAAGTGGAAATAGCAGGCGCAGGGTTTATCAATCTGTTTTTGAAAAATTCCGCCAAACAGCAATATTTACATCACGTTTTGCAAAGCAAGAATGCGTTCGGTCATAGTGGTTTTGGTCAGGAAAGAAAGATTCAGGTGGAATTTGTCTCAGCCAATCCGACCGGGCCATTGCATGTCGGTCATGGGCGCGGTGCGGCCATCGGTGCCAGCCTTTCGAATATATTGACAGCGGCGGGCTTCAATGTGTCGCGTGAATTTTACGTTAATGACGCGGGGCGTCAGATGGATATCCTGACGCTGTCCACTTGGTTACGCTATTTGGAACTGAATCATGTGTATACGCCTTTTCCGGCGAATGCTTATCAGGGTGAGTATGTTAAAACCATGGCGCAACTGATCTTCCAGGCACATACTGATCGCTACGTGCACGAATCGGCCTTGTTGTTGGATGGTTTGCCGGAAACGGCTCACACTACGGCGGTCGATACCGACGAGCATTTGGATCAATTGATTGCGAATGCAAAAAAAATCCTCGGCCAGGATTATGCTTATCTGCACAATTTTGTCCTGACAGAACAATTAGGGGATTGCCGCAATGATTTAATGGAATTTGGCGTGGAATTCGATACTTGGTTCTCAGAACAATCATTGTTTGATAGTGGTCTTGTCGCGCATACCATTCAATTGCTTGAGAAGAAACATTACTTGTATCAGCAAGATGGCGCCACCTGGTTTCGTTCAACGGATTTCGGTGATGAAAAAGACCGGGTTGTGCAACGAGAAAACGGGCAGTTCACCTATTTTGCTTCGGACATTGCTTACCATCTGAATAAATTTGAGCGGGGCTTTGATCAAGTCATCAATATCTGGGGTGCGGATCATCATGGTTATATTGCGCGGGTGAAAGGTGCTTTGCAGGCGCTGGAATTGGATCCTGCGAGACTGGAAATCGCGTTGGTGCAATTTGCGGTACTCTATCGAGACGGCAAAAAAGCGTCCATGTCGACGCGCTCCGGTGAATTTGTCACACTGCGAGAGTTACGTCAGGAAGTCGGCAAGGATGCCGCGCGATTTTTTTATGTGATGCGTAAAAGCGACCAGCATTTGGATTTTGATTTGGATCTGGCCAAATCGCAAAGCAACGACAATCCAGTTTATTATGTCCAGTATGCGCATGCCCGCGTGTGCAGCGTTCTGGCACAATGGGATGGCGATATGAGCGATCTGGTTGAAGCCGATATGGGAGCATTGTCCAACCCGGTAGAACTGGCTTTGCTGCAGAAATTGATCGATTTTCAGGATACTGTGGAAATGGCTGCCAAGGAATTTTCACCGCATCTGATTGCCTTCTATCTCAGAGAATTGGCCAGTGAATTTCATAGTTATTATAATTCAACGCGTTTCCTGGTACCTGAAATTCCACTGCTGCATGCACGCTTGGCGCTTATTGCATCCGTTCGGCAGATACTGAATAATGGTCTTGGGTTACTGGGTGTTAGCGCACCTGATAAAATGTAGTCGAGTTAATACACAAGGAAACTCATGAGTCGAGATTACAAAGCCCGAAAATCTTCAAAATCCGCGGATGAAAAAGGCGGTTCAGCATTTTTTGGGGGATTCGTTGGTTATGCGTTAGGTCTTATGAGTGCGATCGGCATATGGTTGTATCTTAACTATGCGCCGAGTCCTTTTTTATCTACCGAGAAAGTTGCGGGCTCATCTGCAAAAAGTGAACCGCAAGCAGTACCTGCTGAGCAACTCAAAACACCAGCAAAACCCGTTCAAGAAGAGCCGTTAATTGCAGTCGAAGAAAAACCCCGGTTCGATTTTTATAAGATACTGCCAGGCATCGATGAACCGGAAATTTATCAAACAAACAAACAGGCCGATGCGCGACCCGTTCAGCCACCTGTTGCTACTGCTAAAATCCCGGAAAGCAGCAGTAAGCCGGTTGAAATTGTGCGGCAACCTGCTCCAACACATCCCGTCGTCAGTCCGATTGAGACCAAACAACAATCTGCATTAGTTCAACCGCGCAATTTCCCAGAAGCTGTGCAACAGCCTGTAGCGCCGCCGCAAGTTAAACAAGTTAAATCGACAGAGAAATACTTTCTACAGGCTGGATCATTCAAGAAAAATGATGAAGCAGAAAACCTGAAAGCAAGGCTCGCATTGCTGGGCGTATTGGCATCCGTGCAACCAATTGATTTAGCAGATAAAGGGGTTTGGTATAGAGTACGTGTCGGGCCTTTTGCTAAAAAAGAGGATGTTGATCAAACGAGTGCTTCCTTAAGAGAAAACGGAATCGCCACTCAATTTATTAAAACGCCCTAATGATTCAGAATACTTATTTATCGGTTTGCAGTTTTCCAGAATTTCATATCAATCGAAGTGGGATAGTCAATTAGGTCATTTGTTTAAGGAGTTAAGATGAATTATCGTCAATCGCTTGTAGTTTTCTTTTTATTATTGAGTTTTGGTTTGATCAATAGCTTGAGTGCGCGCGCTGATATCGTTGAAGGTAAGGACTATACGGTTTTGACTAATCCTCAGCCGACGCAGGATGCTAACAAGATCGAGGTGCTGGAGTTTTTCTGGTATGGCTGTCCACATTGTTATAGCTTGCATCCGCATCTTAAAACATGGCTGTTGAACATTCCCGGTGATGTCAGTTTTCGGTATGTTCCGGCGATTCTCCGTCCCAACTGGGTAGCGGCTGCAAAAATATATTATGCGATCGAAGCGATGGGAATAGCGGATGTGTTACACGATAAAGCCTATGACGCCATTCATCGTGACAAAATTGATTTGAATAATGAATCAGTATTGTTTGATTGGATTGAGAAGCAGGGTATCGATAGGAAGAAATTTGAAACCACTTATAAGTCTTTCGGTATACAGAATCAGGTAGCAAGATCAACGCAGATGACGCGGCAGTATCAGCTGAATGGTGTTCCCGCTTTGGTTGTGAATGGGAAATACCTGACCAGTGGAAGAATGGGTGGTACGCCACAAGATACGATTAAAACTCTGGAACTGCTGATTGAGAAAGCGCGCAAAGAAAAATAAGCGGATAGAATATATTGATTTGACGGGTCGAATAAGACGTTAATGGCAACGGATAAAATCATTTTTGGAGCAGGCTGTTTCTGGGGCGTTGAGGCAACCTTTCGCAATATTAAAGGTGTCGTCAACGTCACTTGCGGATATTCTGGCGGACACACTGACAATCCAACGTATGAAGCGGTATGCACCAATACTACCGGTCATATTGAAGTGGTGTTGGTGGAATATGATCCGGCAGAAGTAGGCCTTGAAGTGCTGCTGGAATATTTCTGGAATTGCCACGATCCGACCACGCAGGATCGTCAAGGCCCTGATATAGGTTCGCAATACCGTTCGGTTGTCTTTTTTTTCACACCGGAACAAGAACGCATCGCTGAAGAATCCAAGAATAGGCTGCAAGCCAGTGGCCGCTGGCAAGACCCCGTTGTCACTCAAATTTTACCGGCCGCTCGATTTTACGTGGCTGAAGCATATCATCAGAATTATTTTAAGAAGCGCGGTATAGGCTAACTCCCGGTCAATTAATATTTGGCCGTGCCGATGATAAGGTTTTTGCGATGCTTGTAAGGTAGCTCTTTACTGAATAATAGGTATAACTGATTTTGTAGCGAAGGTATTGGAACTCCTTGCGGCATATACGACCACTTTCTTTCATAGATGATTATGGCTACAGAATTACGATATAAAGAGAATTCATCGTGCATTGGTGATGTTGCATCGACAAAGAAAAGGCCGACAACCTCCACCAAAGAAAATCTGTTAAATGCGATGAGTGACGATCCAAATCTTCCGTCATTGGGTGGATCCATCTCTTATATTATTCAATTATCTTCGTCGGAAGACGAGTCAATACGACAATTGTCGCATTTTATATTGTCGGATGTTTCATTGGCGCAGAAAATTTTAAGCTTGTCCAATTCGATAACTTTTCGTACCAGTTCTACGCAAGCAATTACCAGCATCACTAAGGCAATCTTTCTGCTTGGTTTTGATACTGTTAGGACGTGCGCGCTAGCCATACTATTGGTTGATGGTATGATGTCGGGTAAGCGCGCAGAGTATGTGCGTACCGAATTGATCCATGCGCTGGCGGCTAGCATGATAGGCCGGGAACTTGCTAGGCATAGTCAATTTAAGGATGGCGAAGAAATCGCCGTGGCTGCGCTATTTAAAAATATAGGTCGATTACTGCTCGCCGCACACGATCACGATAAATACGAAGCGATGATGGCTTGCATCGAACAAGGTACACACACGCCAGAGCAAGCATCGATGCATGTGTTGGGTTTCAGTCTTAGTGATTTTACAGAAACGATTCTGGAAAAATGGAATATTCCGGCTATCATTATTCAAGCAATTAAGAATAAATCCGCGGGCACCTTGAACGCCCCGAAGAATAAACAGGAATGGATGCAACAAGCTACTGAATTGAGTGATAAAGCAGTACCGCTGATCGTTAAGGCCGGTGAATCAGGAAATTTGGAGCTGGAAAATAAATTGCTTGTACGGTTTGGTAAAGCGCTTGATCTCAGCAAATCTAAGCTGGACTTATTGATCAACGATGCAGCAGAAGAAGCTGCTGCGCTACAAGTCAATGCAAATCTATTGCCGGCTGTGAAAAATGGCAAAATCAGCGCAGATATGAAAGATATAGAACTGCATTTACATGATGGTGAAGATGTATTAGCTGAGCTGATACTTATGGATACCGCTGCCGATGATGTGCAAGTTGTTCAACGCTATCCCAGTGGTAAACCGCATAATGCCTCTGTATTATTATCGGTAGCGGTTCAAGATGTTGCAGAAATGATGGTCGCCAATAATTACAAGCTCAGCGAGTTGATCATGTTGATTCTTGAACATTACTATACTAGTCTGGGTTTTCGCTTTGTCACACTCTGTTTAAGGGACGAGCAGAAACATCAATACCGGGCACGTAGCTCCATAGGAAGGAATGACCCTGAATATCTAAATGCCTTCTGCTTCCCGGCGATTCTGTCAACGGATTTGTTTTATCTTGCGATGGCGAGAGACATTGATTTATTTATTTCAAATGCTGTAGAGCCTAAGGTTCGAGAATTACTGCCGCCTTGGCACCAAAATTTATTACCAGACACGCGTAGCTTTATTGTGCTTCCCTTGACTTTCAATAAAAAACCTATTGGATTTATCTATGCCGATCGTGAATTTGCTGCACCCGAAGGGATAACACCTGAAGAAACAAGGCTCATCAAGACGTTAAAAGGGCAAATATTGACAGCTTTAAACTTGAAATAAATACAGACTCGATATTGATATAAAATGATTAAAACTGCAGGTTGTTTATTCATTATTAGCGCGCCTTCCGGTGCCGGAAAGACCAGTCTGGTCAGGGCATTGCTTCAGTTAGATACCCATCTCAGCCTATCGGTTTCGCATACTACGCGCCTGCCGCGTTCGGAAGAAATGGATGGCAAGGACTATCATTTTGTGGATAGCGATACATTTCGGAAGATGCTGATCAATGGAGAATTTCTGGAGAGCGCGGAAGTGTATGGCAATCTGTATGGCACTTCACAACAATGGATCAACGAAGCTATCGCATCTGGGCAGGATATCTTGCTTGAAATAGACTGTCAGGGTGCAAAACAGGTGCGCCAGATTTTTCCTCAATCAACAGCTATTTTCATTCTTCCTCCATCAATCGAAACCCTGGCTACGCGCTTAAAAACACGGGCACAAGATAATTCAGAAGTGATTCAGAAACGGCTTGCTGCAGCACGTGAGGAAGTCAGTCATATCGGTGAGTTTGATTATGTTATTATTAACAGCAAACTGGAAGAAGCGCTGAGTGATCTGATTTGTATCATCAAGGCGGAGCGCTTAAGTAAAGATCGGCAAGTGGTAAAATATCAATCACTCATTACCCAGCTATTGTAAGTTTTTATAAAGAATGGCGTAGCTTGCTAATTCTTTGTTGTAAAATCCAATTGTTATTCCTAATATCCGAGATAAAAACCATGGCACGAATTACTGTAGATGATTGTTTAAAGAGAATTCCTAATCGTTTTGATATGACGCTGGTTGCCACTACGCGCGCCAGACAATTGGCTATCGGTTCAGCACCTTTGGTCGAGCCCGCACGCGATAAACCGACAGTTATCGCACTGCGTGAACTGTCACAAGGTAAAATAGGGTTGGATATTCTCAATCCGAAAAACATGTAATTGTGCATTCAACATTCTTGAATATGGAATGCATTGATTTGATCTATGTTTTGACTGATAAGAACTGAGTATCAATCAGACTATTCGATGCATCGTATCACCACACCGCACCACTAGAACTTGGTTTCGGAAATAAGCAAAAATTACTTGCTTTCATTCCAAGTAGAGATCAGTTCAAGAAAGAAAGCTTAGAATTTTTCTTAAACAGACCTCTGGTTTGTGATCCACATTGAAAAATACTGATAGCACATCAAAGTCTATGCCTGAAGCAGAACTTCTATTTTCCGAGACATCTCAATATCTTAAATCCGAAGATGTTGCTCAGCTTAGAAATGCCTATTTGTTTGGCCAAGGCGCTCATTCCGGGCAGTTCCGCAAATCGGGCGAACCTTATATCTCGCATCCTTTAGCGGTGGCTAGGATTCTTGGCACTTTACATTTGGATGCACCCACTCTGACGGCCGCGTTATTGCATGATGTCGTAGAAGATACGGACATCTCCAAAGCCGAAATCAGTGAACGGTTTGGTGAGCCCGTGGCGGAATTGGTGGATGGCGTTTCTAAACTGACCAAAATTGAGTTCCAGACACAGGAAGAAGCCCAAGCTGAGAATTTTCGCAAGATGCTTTTGGCGATGGCGCGGGATGTTCGGGTGATACTCATCAAGTTGGCTGATCGGTTGCACAATATGCGCACGCTTGGTGTGATGGACCAAGTAAAACAACGCCGTATTGCCCGTGAAACGCTGGAAATTTATGCACCCATTGCGCATCGTTTAGGGCTGAATAATATCTATCAGGAATTGCAGGAGCTGGGTTTCCGATATTCCTATCCTCTGCGCTATAAAGTGCTGGTGAAAGCGACCAAAGCAGCGCGTGGTAACCGTCGTGAGGTCGTTGGCAAAATTCTTGACGCCATTGATCTCAAGTTAAAAGAGGTGGGGCTGGATGCGGAAGTGACCGGACGTGAAAAACATTTGTACAGCATTTACATGAAGATGGTAGATAAGCATTTGTCATTTTCAGAAGTTCTGGATATTTATGGATTTCGTGTCATCGTCAAAGATATTTCTTCATGCTATGTCGCGTTAGGTATGCTGCATAGTTTGTACAAGCCGATTCCGGGAAAATTCAAGGATTACATTGCCATCCCTAAGAACAATGGTTACCAATCGTTGCACAGCACTTTGCTGGGGCCGTTCGGTATACCGATAGAAATGCAGATTCGTACCGCCGAGATGCATCGAATTGCTGAAAACGGCGTGGCTTCACATTGGCTGTATAAAAGCTCGGATGACGATTTTGATGATCTGCACCCGGAAACCAGTCAATGGCTGCAGAGCCTAGTGGAAGCACTGAGTGGTTCGACAGATTCTTTGGAATTTCTGGAGCATCTTAAAATTGACTTGTTTCCCGGCGATGTGTATGTGTTCACGCCACAGGGAAAAATCATGACGTTGCCAAGAGGATCGACGGCGGTTGATTTTGCCTATGCCGTGCATTCCGATGTGGGTAATTGCTGTGTGGCTGCTAAGATCAACGGTGAGAATGCGCCGTTGCGCACCCTATTAAAAACGGGTGACCGGGTGGAAATCGTTACTGCACCTTACGCCAAGCCCAATCCCTCGTGGCTCAGTTATGTGGCAACGGGAAGGGCACGTTCGCATATTCGTTATTTCCTGAAAAACATCCAATACGACGAATCGGTCAAGTTGGGTGAACGCATGCTCAATCAGGCGCTACTGTCTTTTAATATCAATCCGGATACGATTAATGAAACGCAGTGGGAAAAATTAGTACGCGACAGTGGCGTTAAATCGAAAGATGAATTACTGGCTGAAATGGCTCTGGGCAAGCAGTTTCCTGCTGTCGTGGCAAAACGCCTGACTTTGCCGCTGGAATCGGTGTCCAATGAGCAAACAGCAGGTCCGATTACGATATTGGGAACTGAAGGATTGACGGTGCAGTTTGCCAAATGCTGTCGCCCCATTCCAGGCGATGCCATTGTGGGGATAATTAAAAAGGATCACGGTCTCGTCATTCATACGCATGATTGCGCAATCATAGCCAATAGTCAGAAAAGCTCGGAAAGTTATCTGGATGTGGCGTGGGGAAAAGATATCACCAGAACCTTTGAAGCTAACATCAAAGTAACGGCAGTAAACAAGCAGGGGGTGTTAGCCCGGGTTGCCGCCGAAATAGCCAAAGCGGAATCGAATATCGACGACATTGCGATGGAAAGTGATGGGGATTACACGCGAATGCGCTTTATTTTACAAGTGAATAATCGACACCATCTCGCACAAATTCTGCGCAGCCTGAGACGTATCAAGGATGTTGCCAGAATCATCCGAATTAAAAGTTGATTGAGCAGGACTGATTTACGGTGATGTGGAATCAATTTGCAGGTTTTTTTGTCACACGACACTGATTTTGGAGAAAATGAATGATCCGCCATACACTGATGTTATTTGCACTAAGCGTTCTGCTGCTACTGGTTGCATGCGCATCTAAAACTCAGGAGAAGAAACCTGTGGATTCGGCGGCTGGGTCAAAGATTGCCACACCTTTTGAGCAGCTATCCTTGAAAACATCGGGAAAAACGGTTCTTGAGGATGCCGGAAAATTCATCCTGATTGAGGGCAGCAAGTGCATGCAGCGCGAAAATGGCGCGGAGGCTGCAACTATTCTGCAATGGATCGAAATGCCTAGCTACGTGGATAATGGCACGGTCGTGCTAAATGGCTGGGATTTGCGTTATCTGCAAAGTGAACGCGAAGTCAATTCGATGCGTGTTGACATTACGCACAGCAAATTGGTGAAGAATACAGGATCTGCCATGCTGATGTTTGAAGTACAAGGCAAATTGACCGATCAGAACCATAAAGACGCGTACGAATTTTGTGTGTTTTATAGCGCATTCGGCTATCACTCAGCCTGGTTTAATGCCACGATAGAGAGCGATTACAGTGGTATTGAGATGTCGGCGCTGCAAAATAAAAACCAAGGCGCGGTTGCCACGCTGGAAAATACCGGCAGCAAAGGTACGCTCAAAGGCAACGATGCGATTGCGATCATGCCGCGCGGATTTGATTTTCAATTCGATGACACCTTTGAATGTAAATGGCGTTTCTCTTCCTGCAAATGGGCGGATCGTGCCGATTACCGTTTGTTGCAGGCTGCTTACAGCCTGTCCCAAACCGGCATTTCACCTAATCCGGACGGCAGTCCGCACTGGGTTACTCAGACCATTTTTAAGGATAACGCCACACGCACGCACCGAATTAAAACACGTGCTGCGTTGATTCGCGGCAGCAGCGTCAAATTGCGCCCGGATTTTCTGGCGCTGAATCCGCGCTCGACAAACACCGGCGACTGCCGCAAAAACTCTGACGGCATTGTCCGCACCCAAACATTCCGTATCAATGACTTACCCTACGATTATGCGGTACCGATGCTGACAGGCTGGGATCTTTCCTACGAATGCGAAAATCAGCAGGTACAACGAGCTGGCATCTGGATCCATGACATCCATTTTGACCCAAGATCCAGCAGCATGGAATATAAAGTGTCGTCGATTCTGCGCGACCAAGACGGCGCACCCGGCTTTAATGCTGCGCACCGCATCACGGTACTGGGGCTAAATCGCATACTCCCACCGGCTCAGCGCAGCGCACCGGAAATCAATATCAGGATTAGAGGGCACTGACGGGCAGTCAGCGCATTTAAGGCAAAGCTGGGTTGCTACATTCCAATTTGTTCTCAATTTTCCCGCTGTTGTAACCAACGTCTGCCTTTATGAGTCAAGCGATAGCGTTGCGTTGGGCTGCACGGTGTTTCCATCAGACTCGACCACATATCTTGATGAGCGGTTGTAGCGCTCTTCTTTTTGCGCATCTCCTTTGGCAAGTGCTTCAAAAGTCCTTGAAAAGGAAGTCTTCATTAGTCTATTGAGTGCATAGCTGGCATAGACTTTGATCTTTGGTTTGTTTGGATTAGAACCAAAATCAAAATCGCGATCCAAAGACTGAATACCATAACAGTTGTTGAGGCTAACCTTAAGCTTATTCATAACGCGCCCCTAAGCTCTTCCCTGTTTAATCATTCGACAAAATAGAATATCGAACCATAGCGCCACTAACGTTCAACCAAAATCACCTCAACCGTCTCCACTTTACCATCCCGCCGATATCGCAGTTCAGTTTTTTCCCCTGCCTTAAGCGTTCTTAAAATATTGGCATACGACGCCAAATCACTAATCGGTTGCCCAGCCAGTTGAGTCAAAATATCGCCTTGTTGTAGTCCCGCGAGCTGCGCCGGAGAGTCGGGGATGACGCTGTCCACGCGCACGCCGTCGCCTTGGTAGGAGAAGTCCGGCACGGTGCCGAGGCTGGTTTTGCGTTTGTCTTTGGTTTTTGCTTCTGTGGACTCGTCTTGCGTGTTCTGCGATTGTAAGGTAACGGTCAACGGTTCGATGCGGTTCGCCAGATATTCGGTAGCTTCCTTGAGGATGGCGGCGACTTTGACCAGTCCGGCGGTGTCGATTTTATCCACGGTGTCGCCGGGAGCGTGGTAATCCTCGTGTGCGCTGGCGAAAAACTGCACGGCGGGGATGCCGGCTTTGATGAATGCAGCCTGGTCGCTGGAGCCGAAATCATCTTGCACAGCATTAACGGGAATGCCGGTGACAAAGCCTGCGCCGCGGAAAACGTGCACCAATTCACGCGCACTGCCGGTGCCAAACAGGGTGACCGGATTGTTGCCCAGTCGTCCGACGGTATCCAGGTTCAGCATGGCCGCAATTTTTTCCACTGGAAAGTCTTTGGTGTTGTTGATGTAATGCTTGGAGCCGAGCAAGCCGGCTTCTTCACCGGTAAACGCTATAAAAATGATGGTGCGTTCCGGCTGCCATTTGGGAACGATTTGCCGCGCCAGCTCCAGCATGACGGCGATGCCGCTGGCATTATCGTCCGCGCCGTAATGAATTTTTCCTTGGTGGGCTGCGCGGACATCCGGCCAACCCATGCCTAGATGGTCATAATGTGCGCCGATGATGAGGCTTTGCCCGGCGAGTTGCGGATTGGTACCCGGTAAAATGCCGATGACATTGCGTAATGCGATGTTGCCTTTCGGTGCGCCGACATCCTGTTGCCAGTTCTGAAAATAACTGTTGTCATCACCGCCCGGCACCAGGTCAATCTGCTGAAATTGCTTGGCGATATAGGTTGCCGCGGTATCCAGTTCAGGGCTGCCGAGTTCGCGCCCCTTGAATGCCGCACTGGATAGATGCGTGATATCGGCCAACATGCGAGCTTCGGAAAATACCGGTGGCAGCTCTGCCAATGCGCGGCGCGGTTTTGTGGTGCCAGCGTGAGCAGCAGTCACTGTTGCATGGTCTTTTTGCTGTATCAATTGGGTGAGCGGTGATTGCGTGACAGGCCACTGGCCTTTATGCACGTTGGCCAGCTCATCGCCGTTTTTAAATACCAAATAACTGTATTTGCGGTAGTGCGGCAATTTATTGGCTAATTCTGCAATCGCCTTGGGCTGATCGGAAGCTACCCATAACAGCGTTTTATCCGGGTTGGAGGGTTGCCTGGCCGTCAATACAATGGCGTGTTCAGTCTGCTGGTACGTTTGTTGATCGAGTTGCAGCTTGCCATGTTGATAAGCGACACCTTGTTCCGCTAAGGTGTCGAGTAGTGCGTTGCTGAATTTGTTTTGCCAGCCCATGATCCAAACCGTTCGGTCTGTGGGTAAAACAGGTAATTGATCGTCGGTGATGACTTCCAGTGCGGCCGATTGGGTTTTTTGCCATTGCATCGCCAGTGAGCGATAGGCTTGCAGTATTTCCTTGTCAGCCTTTGCCGGTAGCACCAATAATGGCTTTTCAGCACCGAATCCTTGCGACAACGCAGCAGGAATCTCGCGGCTATCCAAGCGTCTGAATACATCAAATTGCGGGTCGATGTCGATGCGCACGGGGCGTGCGTGAAAATCCATTGCTATTTGGTGCGTCTTACCATCGAAAGTGATTTGCGATGAATGCGCTTGCGCTTCTCCTTCCAAAGTGACCGAAATGGGTATCGTCAACTGATACAACTCGCCGGGCTGGGTTTGTTCGAGTTGCGCTTTGAGCCTGAATCCTTGCGCAGTGGGCTCGGCTTTCGCATGGCGCAATAATAGATTGGGAGCGCCGCTGCGATGCACCCATTGATCAAATTGCCGGGAGAGATCCTTGTCTGTCACTGTGCTGAATGTGGCCTTCAAGTCGTCAAAAGTCGCCTGCTTGAATTTGAATTGTTTATAAAACTGCCGCAACGCGCGCACAAAATCCTCATCACCTAATTCCTGGCGCAGCATATGGAAAAACATCATGGTTTTTCCATAGCCGACGGCTTCCGAGCTGGCACTATGCCGCGACACAAACTGAATAATTGGAAAATCCTTTTCCTTGTTGACAAAATCTGCGTATTTTTGCAGCACGTCACGGCGATATTCTTCGCCTTTGCCGCGTTGCTCGTTGACCAGATGATCGGCGAGATAGGCGGTCAATCCTTCCGCCCAGTTTCCTTTGGCATAATCGACAAACACGCCGTTGCCCCAATAATTATGCAAAATTTCATGCGGGTACGAGGAATGCAGGATGAATGGGAAGCGAATCACCTTGGGGCCCAGCAGCGTAAAAGAAGGCATGCCGTAGCCGGTTTCCCAGAAATTTTCAACGAGCGCGAATTTCGTGTAAGGGTAGGGGCCGAGTAGCTTGTTGTACATGGCAATATATTGCGCCGTGGTATCCAGATATTTTTGTGCGAGCGCTTCATCGGCATTGCGCAGATAAACCAGCGCGTTCACCGCACCGGCGGATTGCGTGTAACGTTGATAGCGCCCGGCAACGATGTAAATGTCATCCTGCGGTTGCTTTTCTTCCCAAGTTACCTGTTGGGTTGTCGGTGTTTTGTGTTCACGCACTAAAGTGCCCTGGCTGACGACATCCCAATCGACGGGTACCTGAATATCCAACTGAAACGACACCATGGCGTCGTCAAACTGCGGATACCAGGCAGTGGAATTCGCCAGAAAAATCCCTTCATTCGAGATGATGCCGGGGGTGTAACTGAAACTGCGCGCGTATTCCTGACCGGGGCCTTGTACCGGGTGATTAATGGTGCCATTGAAATGCAGGGTGAATGTTTTCTGCTGGGGCGGCAATGTGAGTGTGTAATGCTTTAACGGGATGGCTCTGTTCGAAGTCGCGTTACTCCCTCGCAGCGTGATTTTCGCGCCTTGAACTTCAGTGATCGTTAAACCGGCGTGCAGGCTGAAATCAAGCGTAATCGGTGTGCTGTGCTGCTGGAATTGCTCTGGCACGGCGATATGGTCTTTGACACGAATCTCAGAAATATCTGGTGCCAGCACAATTTCCATCTGATGCTGAAATGTTTGATTGTTGGCTGATACGATCATGCTATAGAGCATGCAACTGACGACGGCAATCCACGTCACACTGAGGTTTATTAATTTTTGCATTCTTTTTATAGGGATAAGTTATTTATTCGAAGCATTGTGGCAGATACCGGTTATTATCACCAAACGCATTCTATAACACATAATGTTTACTTTCCTTTTACAGCTATGTTTAAATGTTTTTCATTTAGCAATAGGGCTTGTAAGTCAAATGAAACCAATGAAAAATTATATTCAAACTCCTTTCTTTACTGATTCTGCTGTCATCAGCAGCTTTTTATTACCACTGGCTTTCCTGGCGGTCAGCCATGCTGGTGCGGCGGACTTCATCACCGGCGAACAGCAGCTTTCCACCAAGGAGAAAAGAGCCGGCGAAGCGTATTACCGCCAAGACATGAAATGGATGGTTTATCAGGCGGAACTGTCCGATGACAATCCTTTTTACCAGATTTTCCTGAAAAATATTGCCAGCGGTACAGTGCAGCAGGTTTCGCCAGGAAATGGCAAAACCACGTGCGCGTGGGTTCATCCCGCGCAGGAAAAAGTGCTGTTTTCATCGACGCATGAAGATGTCGGGGCAAAAGCCAAGATGGATGCGGAAATCGAGCGCAGGAAATCCGGCGAGCGGCAATCGTATGCATGGGATTACGATGAGTTTTATGACATCTACGAAACTGATTTTACCGGCGGGAAAATCAGAAATCTTACCAAAACGCTGGGATACGATGCAGAAGCCTCCTGGTCGCCGGACGGTAAGCTGATCGCTTTCGCTTCCAACCGCAGGGCGTATACGGAAAAATTATCCGATGAGGAAGCTGCGTTGTTCAAAGCTAATCCGTCTGCCATGATCGATATTTACATCATGGATGCGGATGGTTCCAACGTGAAACGATTAACGCACACCAAAACCTATGATGGCGGCCCGTTTTTCAGTCCGGACGGAAAACGGATCGTGTGGCGGCGTTTTTCTGAGAATGGCCGGGATGCTGAAATTTTCACCATGAACATCGATGGAACCGATCAGAAGCAAATCACGCGCTTGAATGTCATGTCGTGGGCGCCTTTTTATCATCCGTCCGGAAAATATGTCATTTTTGCGACGAATGTGCATGGACACCGCAATTTTGAACTGTACATCGTCGATGTCGATGGCCAGAAAGAACCGGTGCGCGTGACGGATAAAGAAGGTTTTGATGGATTGCCGGTATTTACGCCGGATGGCAATTATCTGACCTGGACCAGCGATCGTACGCCCGAGAAAAAGGGGCAATTGTTTCACGGCAAATGGGATCATCAGAAAGCACTGGAAAGCCTTTCGTTGAAATAATGACGGAAATTTTGTAGCCAATGTGTTGCCGGAGCGAAGAGATGGGCTCTTCGCCTTGCGGTCACATCAACCACTAGCCTGAATCAATCCATGACCCAACCATCGGCGCCCAACAATCCATCTGCTGTCACCATGCAGGCTTCCGACCAGCTTTATCAGTGGCTGGAAAGTGAGCAGATCAGCTTTGCTTTCACGACTTATCAGGCCAATCGCTTGTTTCTAGTCGGACGCAAGGAAAATGGCCATTTGGCCGTGAATGAGCGCCTGTTTGACAAGCCGATGGGCTTGTACGCCAGCGATGAGAATCTCTACATGGCGACCCGTTACCAGATTTGGCAACTGGAAAATCGTTTGGCACAAAGTGAGCAACAACATGGCTGTGATCGTTTGTATGTGCCCAGCCAATCCCATACCACGGGTGATTTGAATGTGCATGATGTCGTGGTCACGGAAGAGCAAAAGCTATTATTTATTAACACTGATTTCAGTTGTGTTGCTACCTTGCAACCAGGGTTCAGTTTCGCACCTGTGTGGAAACCGCCATTTATCACCAGGTTCGCAGCCGAAGATCGTTGTCACTTGAATGGCTTGGCCATGCAAGACGGAAAACCCACGTATGTGACCGCGTGCAGCGTCACAGACGAAGCGGCAGGCTGGCGCAATCATCGCCTGGATGGCGGGGTGGTGATGCACATTCCCAGCAATGAAATCATCGCCACTGGCTTGTCCATGCCGCATTCGCCGCGCTGGTATCAAGGTAAATTGTGGCTGCTCAATTCCGGCACTGGCGAATTCGGTTATTTGGATGGCGATACATTTGTGCCGGTATTATTTTGCCCAGGTTTCGTGCGGGGTTTGGCCTTTTGGAAAAATTATGCCTTGGTTGGCTTATCAAAACTGCGCTCAAAAGTTTTTTCCGGTTTGTCGCTGGAGCAGCGGCTTGCGGCAGATAACATGACATCGCAATGCGGCCTGATGATTATTGATCTCAAGTCGGGCAATATCATCCACACGCTGACCATTGACGGCGTCGTGCAGGAATTGTTCGATGTCGTGGTGCTGCCGAATGTCCGTAAACCCAGAGCGCTGGGTTTCCAGGATGATGACATTGACCGCATGATCTCTTTTCCCGGTTCAGGGGGGATGATTGCGACCAAACCGACGGTAAAGCGCCCCGGTTTGAGTCAACCGGTGCAGGTGCCCGGCGTGCCGCGCGCTTCACAATTGGATCAACCGGGCGAGCCGGCGATAAAGTATCAGAAAGTCTTTCATCTCACCCCGGAAAGTCTGCTTCCTTACGAAGCAATGACTTATCCCAGTTTGCAAAAACGCTGGCAAACACATCCGCAACGCGGCGAATTAGTGGGCATATCCGCATCAATTGCAGGCGAAATGATTGGTTTCGCCGTAGCGGAATGCTGGCAGGAAAACGAGCAACCGCACGTTGAGTTGCTGTCATCGTATGTTTTGCCCGCCTACCGGCATCAACCAATTGAAAGGCAATTGCATCAGCACTTGCAGCAAGTGACGAATGATGTGGTGCAACGTGTTAAATCTTAGGATCTATTATTCGGATAGATGATATGTTGGATGAAAGATACTTCAACGAATTCGATGTGCTGACGTTGCGAATTACAATTTTAAGAGGCTACCGACTGATCAGTGCACTGGGATGTTGAATCAACATGGTGTAATAGTCTTTGTTGCGCGCGACCCAGCCGCGGATTTCGAGCGGTTTGCCAAGGTAAGTCGTTGGTGCGGGAAACAGCTTGAGATTGGTATTGGCGATGCGTATATCAACCTTGTCACTAAAAATCAAGCGTGTGTATTTGCGGCTTTTCTTGATACTGACCGGAGTGCCGGTGAATCGTTGCCAGCCTTTGGTGTGATTGGCAATCTGCGTAATGGGCCGGGACTGATACTCCGGCATTGACCAAATGCCCAGTTTGAGTTTTTCGGCGTGCTGTTGCGCTTGGATCAGCTTGTCGGTGTACAGTGAGTTAGGGGGAATGATACTGACGATCGCCAGACCATTCTCTAATAAAGCCAGGTTGAGGTGTTTGCCATCCGGTAAAAATACATGCGCCAATAAGCGCTTATATTTATCCCGCTTTTCCTGATCAAATTCCAGATAAACCTTCTGGTCCTGCAATTGAGCTTGCAGCCACTTTTTTGCGGCAACACCCCCTGGTTCTTCCTCGCGCTGCTGGCTTTCGATTTCGGGCGTGTTGATTCCCAGTAAGCGGACGTGCTTTTTATCGTCTAATATAATCGTATCACCGTCATAAACCCTGGCGACTTGATGCAATTGGCGGCTGGGCTGGCTGAGGATCTCGATTTGCCGGGCACCGACAGAAGGCTTGTCAGAATAAGTGACGCGTCCTTGAGGATCAACGTTGCGGTAAATTTCGGCCGCAAATCCAGTGGATGCGACAAGACAGAGGATCAGGTAGAGGATGAAATAATGCTGCTTGCTGAAAAACATCGCAGGTATTTTCAAAAAATGGATTTTGGATAGCATATGGCACACATGATGCCATAATAGATTAACTCGTAGAATAGAGTAAAACAGAGCGGATTGACGCCTATAAACTAGGCAGTCCCTCACAAAGTGATTGTGGGGGAGAAGCGCACAAAAATTCGCTGGATTAATGTGTCACTGTGACTAATGAACGGGCGAATTGATATTTGGATTTTTTCTGCGATACCTCAAAAAACCCAGCAGTCCCAATCCGGCTAACCACATGGCATAAGTTTCAGGTTCAGGAATCTGTGGTGGCGATGGTCCTTCAATACCGCCAGTTATTGTACCGCCGATGCCAAATTCACCACCGATTGCGCTGTTTAAGGCTGAGATGCCATCAGCGTTCAACAGGATGGAACGAAATTCATTGCTATCGGAGGAATTGTAAATAAACGATCCATACGATACGCCGGTCATCAAGTCGTCATAAACGGCAGCATTGGTTCCTGTCGCATGCACTTCGGACAATGGGGAAGTGACATCGAATAGCTGATAATCCACCGAGCTGCCCGCGACTGTGTAGGTGAATAAATTGAACGATGCCGAGGTTATGGTCCCACTGATACCTGATAGATCGAAGGTAAAGTAGTTGTTATGGTTGCCTGTAGTTGCAGTTGAACCGTGGCCAGCAAAGTAATTTTTGTTTGACGCATCATGACCGAAATCGCTAGTCCACCAGCCGCTATCAGTGATTGGCACAAAAAAATCTCCACTGCTGGTGGTAATATTCAAGCTATTGGAACTATTGAGACTGCTATGACCATAAACATACAAATCTGCCACTGCAGATCCCGACAACGAAATCCCGATAATAGATACCGCATAACCCAGTCTGCTTTTTAGATTCATCACTGCTCCTCAGTTCGGTTGTTATTTGAGTAATCAACAAGATATATAGCAAAGATAACTTATATCACAATTTTGTTCAGACAGTATTTCAATTTCTAAGCATGTCAGTCGCCGATTTTTTGCAAACGAGAAAATTGCGATGAAAGTCAACATAAGCCAAACTTCCGGAAGAAAGTAGATTAAAATTGGCGCTTATCGGATTTCAGGAATATTTATCAGTTCATCGCGACACGTTTTATGGTTAAAATCAGACTGGTTCAGCTGATTGATGCTAATATCGGCGCCAGTTAAGTCTGCGATGAATACTTGTACGTTGACCAGGAATATTTTAATTCATTTAAAAATCATGAGACTGTCGTTTGTTCGCTGTTTCTCCAAATAAATTTCACCATTAACATTTAGTATGCCACCTGAAGTTCTCATTGAGGCTAATAACCTGAGTTTCTCCTACGACACGCGCCCGATTCTGAAAGGTATCGATATGTCCATGCGGCGTGGTCAGGTGGTCGCCATTATGGGCGGTAGCGGGTCGGGTAAAACTACGTTGCTGAGACTGATCAGCGGCGCAATTCAGCCGACGTCCGGGCATGTGAAGTTTGCCGGAGAAGTGGTGCATGAACTCAATCGTGATGCGCTGTTCAAGTTGCGGCGCAAGATGGGCATGTTGTTTCAGTTTGGTGCGTTGTTCACCGATTTGTCGGTGTTTGACAATGTCGCATTTCAAATACGCGAACATACCAATTTGCCGGAATCGATGATTCGCGATCTGGTGCTGATGAAATTAAATGCTGTCGGTTTGCGCGGTGCGCATCAGCTCATGCCCAATGCACTATCCGGTGGCATGGCGCGGCGCGTGGCGTTGGCGCGCTCTATCGCATTGGATCCGATGCTAATTATGTATGACGAACCGTTTACCGGACTGGATCCGATCTCATTGAGCGTGATCGGGAATCTGATTCGCCGCTTGACCGATGCGCTAGGTATGACATCGATCGTAGTGACGCATGACGTGCAAGAATCCCTGAAAATTGTGGATTATGTTTACTTCATTGCAGATGGTGTGATCGCTGCGCAGGGTACGCCGAAAGAAGTGCGCGAATCGGTAGCACCGTTTGTGCACCAGTTTGTGCATGGTGAAGAAGATGGACCGGTACCGTTTCATTATCCGGCACAAACTTACCAAGAGGATTTGAAGTTGGAGGATACTTTTGCCTAGACGTATCGTATCCGCTGTTCAACATATCGGGCATCGCGTGATTGAAAGCATCTGGCGGTTGGGCTACGCCAGTCGTTTTTTTATTCTGGTGCTATTAAAATCCGGCACCAGTTTGCGCCGCTTTGGTTTGGTCATGCGGGAGCTGTATTTTACCGGTGTTTTGTCACTGATCATCATCGTGGTGTCCGGGCTTTTTGTCGGCATGGTGTTGGGTTTGCAAGGCTATGAAACGCTACAAAAATATGGGTCGGAATCTGCGGTCGGCACATTGGTTGCCTTGTCTTTGGTACGCGAACTGGGTCCCGTAGTGGCTGCCTTATTGTTTGCCAGTCGTGCCGGTTCGGCGATTACCGCAGAAATAGGTTTGATGAAGGCAACGGAACAACTGGCAGCGATGGGCATGATGGCGGTTGATCCGGTCGCCCGCGTAGTGGCGCCGCGTTTCTGGGCAGGCGTTATTTCCATGCCACTTCTGGCAGCAATATTTTCTGTCATGGGTGTTTTTGGTGGTTATCTGGTCACTGTGGTATTCATTGGCGTGGATGAAGGTTCCTTCTGGTCGCAAATGCAAAGCGCGGTTGATTTCAGGTTTGATATATTGAACGGTTTTATTAAAAGCTGCTTTTTTGGCGTGGCTGTGACGGCTATCGCAGTGTTTGAAGGCTACGACGCGCCGCCCACGGCGGAAGGCGTTTCAGGCGCAACAACACGTACCGTGGTGACTTCGTCATTAGTGATTTTAGGGCTTGATTTTATTTTGACCGCTTTCATGTTTAGAGGAGTTAGTTGATGCAGCGGACAACAATGGATTTGTGGGTGGGATTGTTTGTGATCACAGGAATTATCGCACTCATGATATTGAGTCTTAAAGTCGGTAATCTGAATGTTTACAATCCGTCACAAAGCTATGTAATTACTGGGAATTTTGAGAATATCGGCGGCCTGAAAGTGCGTGCACCGGTAAAAAGCGCCGGCGTTGTCGTGGGACGTGTCACGGATATTCAATTCAGCACACAGACTTACGATGCGGTGGTAACTATGGATATGGATAGTCGCTTTCCCTTTCCCAAAGATACCTTTGCCAGCATTCTGACAGCGGGCTTATTGGGCGAACAGTACATCGGGTTGGCTGCGGGCGGGGATGAGGTGATGTTGAAAAATGGCGATAAAATCATGAAAACCAACTCCGCTATGGTACTTGAAGAATTAATTGGCCGTTTTCTATTTAATAAAGCTGCTGATGACGATTCTTTCTGATTAAGTGGAATTTGTTAATTTGATGTTGATTGGTTTAGTATTGCGTAATACTTAAAATTTTGGTGAGGAAACGATGAAAAGATTTTTTGGGATAATTTTATTAATATTTTCTAACTTGCTGGTATTCCCTGCGTGGTCAGCGGATTTGGCGCCTGATAGACTGGTTGATGAGACCGTCAAGGAAGTGATCGAGATTATTCAGAAAGATGAGCAATTGAAGAATGGTAACAAGGAAAAAATGCTCGACTTGATCGAAACCAAAATTTTACCGCATTTCAATTTCACACGTATGACCCAACTGGCGATGGGCCAACATTGGTCAGCAGCAGTGCCGGATCAGCAAAAAAAATTGGTGGATGAGTTTCGCACGTTGTTGGTGCGTACCTATTCCAACGCATTGACCAGCTATAACCACGAAACGATTAAAGTGAATCCGTTAAAGCAACTGGGTAATAATGTGGAAACTACGGTTCGGACGGTAGTCATTCAGGGCAACGGAAAAGAACCGGTACCGATTGATTACAGCATGGAGAAAAAGTCGGATGGTTGGAAGGTTTATGATGTCACGGTTGCTGGCGTGAGCCTGGTTACCAATTATCGCGGATCCTTTAACAGTCAGGTTCGCAAGGGCGGCGTAGAAGGACTGATTAAAACGCTGTCTGACAAAAATAAATCGTTGGAAGGTAAAAAATAATTCGGTCGAATCAGTAACTCGAGTTCTTTAACCTCATGGTACTTCGTGAAGATCATAAAATTATCGTGCAAGGCGCGGTCACCATCGAAAATGTGGTGACCATGACGCGGCGCGGGGTGGCGTTATTCGACGAACAGCATGTCGTAATTGACCTGAACAAAGTAACCGAGGTGGACTCGACCATTATCAGTATGCTGTTGGAATGGTTACGTGCAGCCCGCAAGAAAGGCTGTCAATTACAGTTCATTAATTTACCCGCTAACCTTGAAAGCTTAATTCAATTGTACGGTATTGCCGAATTGATTCCGGTGATGCCAGGTCATGAAACTCAGCAGCGCAATGCCTGATTCGATTCATATTCGTTGTTGTTAAAATCCCAGAGTAACCCTTCTGATTGATACGTCCAATGTTGCCTGCCATTGAAGTCAAGCAAGTGAGTAAATGCTATGGCAACTTGTGTGCGCTGACTGATATTGATCTCGAAATTCATTCCGGTGAATTTTTTGCGCTGTTGGGTCCCAATGGCGCCGGCAAAACAACACTGATCAGTATTATTGCCGGCCTGTCACATGCCAACAGCGGCTCGGTGCGTGTGATGGGGCACAATGTTACTTCGCAGTATCAACAAGCACGGCGAAATCTAGGCGTAGTGCCACAAGAGCTGGTTTTTGATCCTTTCTTCACTGTGCGTGAGACCCTATTAATACAATCGGGTTATTACGGCATCAAGGGGAATGCGGATTGGATCGATGAAATCATTGAACGCTTGGATTTAGCGGATAAGGCGAATGTGAACATGCGTGCGTTGTCAGGCGGCATGAAACGCCGCGTTCTGGTTGCGCAAGCACTCGTGCACAAGCCGCCGGTGATTATTCTGGATGAGCCGACAGCCGGCGTGGATGTTGAGTTACGCCAAACACTGTGGCATTTCATTCAACAACTGAACCAGGATGGGCATACCATTGTGTTGACCACGCATTATCTGGAAGAGGCCGAGACACTCTGTCATCGTGTTGCGATGCTGAAGGCAGGAAAAATTATCGCACTGGATAGTACGCAGAACATGATTGGAAAAATGACTTCGGGAAATTCGTTGAAACTTCGACTGCTGCCGGATACCTTGCCACCGGTGTTACAAGCGTTACAAATTAGCCACCACAATGGAATGTACGAACTTAAGATCGAGAACTATGCACATGTTGAATTTATTTTGGCGTCATTGCGGTCTGAAAATAACCAGATATTGGAAATGCACTTGCAGCAACCCGATCTGGAAGATGTCTTTATCAATTTGATGAAACACGACAGGAAGCGAGCACAATGACCGGATTCTTGACATTGCTGTATAAGGAATTACTGCGTTTTTGGAAAGTGGGCTTCCAAACCATCATCGCACCGATGGTGTCAACGCTATTGTATTTGCTGATCTTTTTTCATGTGTTAGAGGTGCATACGCAGGTTTATCCGGGAGTCGCATATACTACTTTTCTGATCCCGGGATTGGTTATGATGACGGTCATTCAGAATGCATTTGCCAACTCATCCTCCAGCATGATTCAATCAAAAATCAGCGGTAATATCGTATTTGTCTTGTTATCGCCATTATCGTATCGCGCCATTTTCTTTGCCTATATTCTGGCGTCGATTGTGCGGGGATTATTGGTTGGCATGGGTGTTTATCTGGTTACACTGATATTCTTCGATATTCCGTTGCTATTACCTTTATGGACGTTACTGTTTGTGATCCTGGGTAGTGCGATGCTGGGTGCATTGGGATTGATCGCAGGTATCTGGGCTGATAAATTTGATCAATTGGCGGCTTTCCAGAATTTTATTATTCTGCCTTTCACATTTTTATCGGGTGTGTTTTATACCATACATTCGCTGCCCATCGGCTGGCAGTACTTGTCGCATCTCAATCCATTCTTTTATATGATCGACGGATTTCGGTATGGCTTTTTTGGGGTATCCGATATTTCGCCTTATATTAGCCTCATGATTGTGGCAATATGCTTAATGGTGATTTCACTATTGGCCATTCGAATGCTTAAAATCGGCTATAAGTTGCGCTACTGAATTTATGATGTTAATACTAACTGACTTAATTTTGCATACATAAAATGTATGATGGAGACTAAAATGATTACAGCAGAAAATATAAAGACGACGATTGAATCATCGTTGCCGTGTGAACATGTACAGGTCGAGGGCGATGACGGGCGCCACTTCAGTGCACTGATTGTGAGTGCTGAATTTAACGGAAAAAATACAGTTCAGCAGCATCAATTGGTCTATAAATCGTTGGGCGATAAAATGAAGCAAGAAGTTCATGCGCTATCCATGAGAACACTGACACCGGAACAGTGGGGACAAGAATCCTAGGAGTTTTGATATATCCCTCCTAGGTGGTTAAGCAAGTCTCAAAACAGCTCTGCCGATTGACAATTCGTTATAATCACTGCTTTTATCACTCAGTCTGGAATTCCATTGTTTAGAATACTTGGCGCCATAGTTGGCTTCTTCATGCTTGGTTTTTTGGGTATCTTCCTGGGGTACTTAGTCGGGAGTTTCATTGATCGATTTAAAGCGCTGGGACCGAGCGGAATGAATCCGTTTAATACCACGCGCCGTCAATCGGTTTTTCTTGAAACTGCTTTTGTTTTAATGGGGAAATTGGCCAAGGCGGATGGCCGCGTTTCAGAAACGGAAGTGTCCCATGTAGAGCAATTCATGCAAAAACTGGGTATGACGCCTGAACACCGGCTCAAGGCAATCGCGCTGTTCAAGCAAGGTGCCGCGGTAGATTACGACATTCATCCCAAAATGAATGAATTCCTTGCAATATGCGGTCATTCCAATAACCTGAAGCAGATGCTATTGGTTTATCTGATTATCATGGGATTATCCGATGGACATTTGAATTCCGACGAAGAAGGATTACTGCATGTGATTGCCGGTCGCCTGGGCTATAGCCATGCTGCGTTCAATCAATTGCTCGACATGGTGCTGAATCAAATGCATTTTGCCGGAGGGCAAAGTACATCGGCCAGCGCGCTGGATGATGCATATAAAGCATTGGGTGTCAGCAAAGACAGTACCGATCAGGAAATCAAGCATGCTTATCGCAAGTTGATGAGCCAATATCATCCGGATAAATTGATGGGGCAGGGCGTGCCGGAGGAAATGATCGCGGTGGCAACCGAACAAGCCAAAGAAGTGCAAACCGCCTATGATTTGATCAAAAAAAGCCGCGAATAGAGTCGTGCCGCCGCTTAGCAGGCCGCTGAAAGATGTTTTCGGGGCAAGCCGGTACCAGTCAAGAACAGGGGAGAAAGCGCAGCTTATGCGTAATAAATGAGCATTTTGAGCCTATTTTTAACACCGTAGCGGCAACGCAGATAGTTTTTCAACGGCCTATTAGTTTTTTTGTATCTTGATTTAATTGATTTTCAAAATGAAACCGTTACTCTATAGCTTTCGCCGCTGCCCTTTTGCAATCCGCGCCAGACTGGCAATCCAAGTCAGTGGCGTGGCAGTGGACACACAGGAAGTCAGCTTGCGCGCCAAGCCGAAAGAAATGCTGGCATGTTCGCCCAAAGGCACAGTGCCGGTGTTAAAGTTTGCCGATGGCCATGTGCTCGAACAAAGCTTGGACATCATGCACTGGGCGCTGGCTCAGAATGATCCTGAGCACTGGCTGGATAACGATCAGACGGTAACGGCTGAAATGATGTCATTGATCCAACACAATGATGAGTCGTTTAAGCCGAAACTGGATCTGTATAAATATGCGGTGCGTTATCCGCAGCACTCTGAGTTCTACTACCGTGAGCAAGCCGAACCCTTTCTGGCTGAATTGGAGTCACGCTTAAGTAACGATGGCTATCTGCTGGCGGGCCGTTATACGCTGGCGGATATGGCGATTTTTCCGTTCATCCGGCAATTTTCCAACGTCAATCCGGATTGGTTTTATGCCTCTCACTATCATCATCTGATTGCATGGTTAGATCGGTTGGTCAGTTCAGAATTATTTCAAAATATAATGCGGAAAGAAGCTGATTAATAGTCATGGTAACCAACTGTTTGTATTAATACTTAGCGCGTCAGTGCCCGTCAATAATCGTCAGATTTATCACATTCTGCTTTTGATAATTTTCTTCAAATTTGATATTTTGCCAGGAAGATGCACATAATATGATCTGCACTGCAAAGTCAAACTTGGTATAGTCCACAGGTATCCTGTGCACTTTAATGGTGCTTCATTGGTTCCATTAGCTGATGGTGAGATGTTTTTGACAACAATTGATGGTTTTTAGCTTTATCTTTGCTTGTTTCAGAATTTTCTGTTTCTGCAGCAAATAGGTGTCTTTCCCATAAGAAACATCCAATAATGAAAAAGACCGTCCAGCAGATAATTTGAACTTTCTTCCAGTTAGCCATAATCTTATGTTCCTCTCGATATTGAGTTGTGCTCAGGTGAAAATCCAACTTCTTAAACTCTTTATAAAATATTACTTGGGATTAGTAGCTGGCAAAATCCGTGCAAGTACTTAAGCGCTAACCCTTATACGCGAATGTTCGGAGTGCTCTGGAGTGATAACTATCTATATCAGGCATGAATATTTTATTGGCAATGAAAACCGAAGTAGGATCGTCAAGAGCCTGAAGCTTTCATACCTGGCAATCGTAGGACAGTGCGACGAGATGAAGCCGATATTCATTATTGCCAACTGGAAGAAGAGTCAGCTGATGCAGCTTGGCTCAAACTAAAGAGTCTCCGGGAAACCCGGGGTGATTCAGCAGATTAACCGTTCTTATATACGCGACCAAACTGAATCAAAATAATCGCGATTCAGTTTGGTCTATCTGTCTAAATTATGCCGCTTGGAGTTATTCTACGTCGGTCTAGTTCTGTATCAGATCGGCTGTCCTGTGGTCCATTGACAATCGGAAAGTATGCATACTCCTCCAAAGCCTCTCAACTTGGGATAAAGCATTGTGACGATCTTTTCTGCTTGATCCTCTTCGCAGATGAGAACTATTATGGCATTGGGTTGTTCCAAACTATAGTCATTCGGATCCCGTTCACCGGTTGACCCAAGCCCCCCTACTTTTTTGACGACTGTGTAGCCGCGCACGTTGGCGTCTCGAAGTACGCTGAGCAGATCATCTAGCGCTTCTTCATTAATGACAATCTCGATTCGCTGCATTCTTTTTAAGATTCCTGGGCTTAATGGCATGATTTTTCTCCAAAAAATTATGTTGTTGCCGAAATTTGAACACTCTGATGCGTCATGGAGGCAATTCCGGAGGATTTCAAATAATTGGTAATTAATACAATAAAATAAATCAATGGGTTATCTTTCGCTGCCATCCTCGAGCATGGCGGCAGCGCTTTTTTATGGCACTACCGGCCTGATACTCGCAGCATTACATTAATGTATCTACCAGACGACAGCTCTTAATAACCGGATGCTAAAACCATGGGTAGTAGGTTTCATGTAAGTATTGGGCAGCCGCATAATACATGGGAATACCGATCACTATATTAAATGGGAAAGTGACCCCGAGCGATAAAGTCAGATAGAACGACGGATTGGCCTCCGGAACTGCAAGTTTCATCGCCGGTGGAACTGCGATATAGGAGCAACTTGCTGCCAGTACTGTTACCAATGTGATACCGCCTATCGAGTAGCCCAGCATGAAATGACCCACGGTTAAACCAAATGCTGCGCCAATCAAAGGCATGACAATGCCAAAACCGACCAGGAAGAAACCTACGGATCTGAATTCGGATATCCGTCTGCCGGCCTCCATTCCCATGTCGCACAGAAAGATACATAACGCACCCATAAAGATCAGTTCAAAGAAAGGTTCGATTTTCTTGTAGCTGGGTTCCGAAATCACCCAGCCAATCGCCATGGAGCCAAACAGCAGCAAGATACTGCCGTTGGTAAAGGCATCGAGTAGCAGATGCTTCATCATTCCCTTCTGATTTTTGGATTCTCCACCCAGGGCTCTTCGGGAATAGCCGGCAAGGACCAGACCAATCATGATTGCGGGCGATTCCATGATTGCCAGCATGATGACGGGATAGGCTTCATACGTCACGCCAATGCCTGCCAGAAACGCGACTGCCGTCATATAGGTTCCCGCGCTCACCGAACCGTAGTGCGCGGAAATGGCTGCGGCATTCAGGGGATCGATTCTGCCGATCACTCGCAGAATAATGTAAGCAATGATGGGCAGAATAATGCCAAATGCAAACGCCGCATACACGGCGGAGATCGCATCTGCCATGTTTGCGGCGGCGAGCTCTTTGCCGCCATGCAGCCCGATACCGATCAGCAAATAGATAACAATCATTTTATGCATATCGGGCGGAAATTTCAGATCCGATTTGATGAGGCAAGCAAACATACCCAATGCGAAGAACAGTATCGCCGGTACCAGAAGACTGGATAATGACATGGTTAGGCTCCTTTTATATTAAAGTCAGTGATTGAAGTTGCCCGCGCTGAAGTTCAATTGGGGCTTGCTCTATTACTGGCTGGTTCTTTGATACATCTGCAGCGAATAGTGTGCCCGATATCGTTAATAGGGCAGTCAGAATAAATCCGTAAGCTATTATATTTTTATACATTTACCATTTCTCCTAATTGTTAAAAGGCTTAACATAACGTAGTTGAAAACAACACATCAGAGACTGTAAGAAGCTTTTGGAACTAGAATAATTTCTTTGTTTTTCTAGGCCATTATTTTTATCTTTTACTAAGCTGTAACTTATCTGGGAATCGGGCTAATTTCTTGCCCTTTAAAATCCTACAAGAAAATAACGGATGGCAATATCCGTGCTGGCACGTAAGTGCAAACCCTTATGTATCAAATATCTGTAGAAAATAATTGTCTATTATCGTAAGATTTTTTACCGTAGTGGATATGCATTGCAGTAGGAAGATAATTTGATTAATGCGCTAAAAGACTTAAGCTTCCAAGTAGTATTTGAGGCAGCGGCAGATGCGATGCTGGTGACTGAAGATTCTGGTGACATAGTGTCGATAAATCCATCTGCGCAGCAGCTATTTGGTTATGCTGCAGACGAGTTGAATGGAATAGCGATTGAGACGCTGATAGCACCCCAGTATCGAAAACAGTATCGATATTATCAAGAATTCTTTTTTAACGAGCCAGTAAAGCGTTCCATGAGTGTTGGAAATGAACTTGTTGCGCTGGACCGTAATGGTAAAGAGATATTACTAGAAGTTAGTCTTAGTCCTATAAAAGTGCAGCATCAGTTATTTATTCTAATCAGATTAAATGTTGCCCATGAGCGTTTTGAAGCCGAAGAGGCGCTTCGGATTAGTGAAGAACGCTTGCGTTTAGCTAAGCAGGCAGCAGGTTTGGGTATTCTTGACTACGACTGCAATCGCAATATTGTTTATTGGGATAAACAGGTGCGCGAGCTATGGGGGGGTGAACATTCCGAAACCGTAAGCTATGAGGAATTCGTAGCGATGATACATCCAGAGGATCGTGCAGCGAGACAAACAGCTATCGATTATGCGATGGATCCCACTAGTAATGGTGAGTTCAGAGCAGAATATCGTGTTATTAATCCCAGCAATAATGCTGAGCGTTGGATATCTGCAATGGGACGGGTGTATTTCGAAAACGGATGTGCGAATCGTCTTGTAGGTGTGACGCGTGATGTGACAGAACAGAAAAATGCCCAGAAAAAGCTGCAAGCGCATCGCGACGAAGCAGAAAATATTCTTAAACAGCAAGTGGCAGCGCGCACGGCTTCAGCAATTGCTCATGAGCTTAATCAACCACTCGCTGCAATTTCTGCTTATAGCGAAGTATTATTACACGCATTACATAACGATACTACTAACTCTGATAGCTTGGAAAGAGCGCTCAAAGGCTGTGTCGAACAGGCCCAGCGTGCTGGCCGCAGCTTGCATGAGTTGCTGGCTTTTCTACAGAAAGGCGAATTGGTAACCGAGCGATTAAATCTTAATGATGCTATCAATGAGGCGCTAAGCATTTTGTGCAATGACGGTTACGAGAAATTCTGCGCAGTCCTTCATTTGGAGAAAAATCTTCCAGCGGTTCAATGTAACCACACTCAAGTGCAGAAAGCTTTGCTCAATTTATTTAGGAATGCTGTAGAAGCTATGCGTGCAGTGAATTTGCCTACCCTAACGATTGAAACTGCAGTGCAAACCGTAGCCGGAGCGAGCGTAGCGATAGTGACTATACAAGATAGCGGACCGGGTCTTGATCAAACCACGGCTAAGCGCATATTTGAGCCTTTTTTTACGACCAAGCCAACGGGTATCGGCATGGGGCTTGCGATCAGTTACGCATTGATTGAAGCCAACGGTGGCCAACTCTGGGTAGATCCTGACGCTAAGTCAGGCGCAAAATTCCATCTTACTTTACCTTTGGCGCCAGATCATGCATGAACCAGTTGTTTTTATTGTGGATGACGACGCGGCAGTGCGGGATTCTCTTACTTTGATGATCGAACAAGCAGGTATTCGCGTGCAATCTTTTGATAACGCAAGGATTTTTTTGAGTGCTTATCGACCGGATTTTTTCGGTTGCATCATTATAGACGTGCGGATGCCAGGAATGGATGGTCTGCAACTTCAAGAGGAACTAGTCTGGCGCAAAATCGAATTGCCCATCATTTTTCTTACCGGGCATGGCGATATTCCTATGAGCGTCAGGGCTATCAAAGCTGGCGCGGTGGATTTTCTGACTAAGCCGATAATACGGGAGAAGCTCTTGGTATGCGTGCGGGCTGCTTTTGCTGAAGCTAAAAATAAGATTAGCGACATTGCGCAAAATCGAAAAGCGCTATCATTTTGCCTGGCAAAGCTTACTGTCCGTGAGCGAGAAGTCACGGTACTAGCGGTTAAAGGGTATTCTAATAAGGAGATCGGATCGCGCCTGGGTATCAGTCACCGTACTGTAGAAATCCACAAATCTAAGATCATGCGCAAGACGGGTGCATTGAATTTGCTTGATCTTGCGCGTATTACCCGTGAAGGTGGATTGTGCAGCGGGAAGCCTTGAATAAATCATCGAGCAAGGCAGGGTGGTCAGTATTACAGTCACATACCTCAGAATGCACTAGTTGTTGAATATGGCATGCACAGCCCAATGAGCAGAGAAGGAAACTGTTCTTGGTTTCTTAGGGCGTATTGATAGCAAACACCTGCACTTACCTTCCGCTTGGACATAGGCCGCGAATTTTTGCAATTCGAGTCTGGTCAGAATGGTCGTTTGATACAATGATGAAATTTGATAAGACGCGATATGGATGCCAATCGACCTGAAACCAAAAATCCGATATGGATCGCCAGGGAAACATTAAAACATTTGGCTACCCAGCGAATTGCCCCCACACCGGATCAGTATGAATCGATTTATTATCAGATTGCCGGCACCAAACCGCCAGAGCATCCCGCTTCGCTCACGTTGGCGAATAAGTTAGTGACCACGTTACACGCCCTCGGTTTGCCCCAGGAAGCAAGTCGTCATATCGTCGATATCAATTTGGCGGCAAGCGATCAGAACTGGACGGCGGTTGCGCAATCGCTGGGTCAGTTGATCCTGTCGCAAGGCATGCTTGATCGTCGCTTGGAGCAGCCGTGGGGTGAGTTGCTACTGATGCTGTGGGATACGCGAACACAATCAGGTAGCGACCCGATTCGGCGCGAACAACTGACAGATGCCGTCAGGTCGTTTGCAAACCGCCCCGAACGATTGAATAGCGAAATACATGCCTTGGTTAAGCGTTGGCAGGATGAAACCCCTGCCAGCCTGGTGCCTGCAACAGTAAATGGTCATACTGATGCAGCTGGTACCGGACTGGAGGTCATTGAAGACCACTCGCTGGCAATAGCATTCTGGCGGCAATGGAAAGCACTCCTCGTCTCCACCTTGCGCGACGGATTGATTCCTCGTCTTGCCACGCATCAGCACTGGATCACGGAAATCGAATTCATCATCCAAAGAATCGAAACCGTCGATCAACCAGAAAATATCGACTGGTTGGAAAAGCGAATTCGGCAATGCTGGATTCACATGGCTTTACGGGTCGATCAGGAACAACGATTGATCGATGGGCTGGTGAATATGCTTGATCTATTTATCGAGCATACGTCATTACCACCGGATCTGGATCCCTGGATATTGCATCAACTCGAACTGATCCGGGAAAATCTCAAGACTCCTCTGGCACTGCACCGCATTTACGACGCGGAATCGATTTTGAAAGAACTTGTTTACCAGCAGGGCTTATTGCAGCATACGCTTGCCGAGGCACAGCAAACGCTGAAAGCCATGATTTCGCTGTTTCTCGAGCGTTTGGGAATTGTGACGGAAGCCACCGGCGAGTTTCAGGAAAAAATTGATCATTACACCGAGCGCGTCAAGCAGACCGACCAGGCCGTTGATCTCAAGTTGATATTGGAAAAACTGATGGAAGATACCCGGCACATGCAGCTCGACATGCTGCGCGCCCGCGATGAATTGATCAAAACAAGGCAACAGGCAGATGCATCGCAACAGCGTGTGGATGAATTGCGGCACCATTTACGGCAAGTCAGCGAACAAACGCGTGACGACCGACTGACCGGGGCCCTGAGCCATCGTGCGCTGGTCGAGACTTTCAATGAAGAGCAAGCGCAAATGATGCAAAGTGGCAAGCCATTGTGCCTGGTATTGCTCGATGTGGATAATTTGAGTGAACTCAGTTCCGAACTCGGCAGTCAGGCCGGCGATGACACGCTGACGCATTTGGTACAGATCATCAAGACCGTGATCAGACAGGATGACAGCGTGATCCGATACGGCTCAGAAGAATTTCTTATTCTGCTGCCCGACACCCTGCTCAGTACCGCTGCCGATATGATGCGGCGATTGCAACGCGAACTGACGAAACGTTTCTTCATGAGCAACAACAATCGTCTGCTGATTACTTTCAGTGCAGGCGTCACGCAATACCTGGCCAATGAAAGTCGCGAACAGGCTCTGGATCGCGCGGATTACGCTGTATTTCTGGCAAGAAAACAGGGTAAGAATCAGGTCGCCATCATTGAAGCCCTGGAGTCACCGGTAATTTAGACTATGTGCTTATCGTTCACCCGCATTCTGCCAAAAAGAAAAACTGAGATAGGAGGGCGTAAATGTGTTCCACGTCAAAACATCAATCGCGTTTGGTATGATCAGAGAAACCAGATGCTGAAAGATGAGAGTATGCGGATGAATTTGGAAGGGTATTGTTAAGCTTCCGGCACTCGGATTGTTACATGGTGGCTCCAGCATTGAACTAGACCGGTTGCAACACACTATGCCAGACTGGTAAATTCAAACCACCAATCATTGTTACCCAGGAGAATCCAGTGCAAAAAACTCGAATGATCATTGTTTGTTTGCTGATCTCAATCTCAACCACAACCCTCGCGGCCGATAAAGGCAACTGGCAAACCCTCACACTTTCCGAAGCTCAACGCAGTCACATACTGGAAGAAATGCGGGCATTGTTATCGGGTGCGCAAAACATACTGGCAGCACTAGCTACGGATGACATGGCGTCGGTTTCCAAATCTGCCCGCCCTCTGGGGTTGGGCATGGCGCATAAAGCTGAGGATCACTTGAAGAGTGTGTTGCCCAAAGAATTCATGCAGATGGGCATGTCTTTGCATCAGGATTTCGATCGCATTGCCGCAGATGCGGAATCCAAAAAAGATCCCAAGCTCACTCTGCGGCAGTTGAGCGACGCCATGACCAAATGCGTTGCCTGTCATGATACCTATCGAATCAGCACAATACCGGCATCCGTACAACCTGCGCAAGTGCAGCAGCACAATCACCATCATCATTAGCACCAGGCAAGGATATTTACATAGGAAGTTGCGAATATCGGCATACGTTTTGCATCGCTGATTCCAGATTAATTCGTTCAGCGCGGTAACCAGCCCAACCCTTTAGCATGCAAGCTTTGCACATAAAGTCGCTCATGGGTTTCTGTGATTGCAGTGGTTTCTGGATAAGCTCCTGTCGGATCTTGCAGATCGGCGACCACTTGCCCATTTTCAGTGAATGCCATGATGTGGCCATACGCTTTGGGTACAGGCCACAATGCACGTGGCAGTCGCAATGTAACCTTGCGTAGGAACGGTTTATCACTCATGGCATCGATAACCGGATTGCGCGGTTTGACGAAGCCAAGCCAGATTTTGCCATTGAGTCCGCGCATCAGGTTATCAGGGTAGCCAGGCAGATTGTCGAGTAACACGCTGGCGTGCAATGAATTTTTAGTGACATCAATCTCGTCAGCGGTCACTTGTATTTTCCACACGCGGAATTTTCCGGTTTCACAGACAAACAGCACTTTTTCATCACTGGATAGTGCAATTCCGTTGGCGAAACTCAATCCTTTTGCAATGATGCGTGTTGTTTTGTGTTTGGGGTCATATTCAAGAATGCGTCCGGTGGATGATTGTTCCAGGATATCCAAAATGCTTGCTTCGAAAGTACCCTTCCAGTTCACGGGCGCAAAGCGTGTTGAAGCATCGGTGAAGTAAATTTTGCCATTTTCTGCCACCACGATGGCATTGGCGTAACGAATCGGATCACCATGCACTCGGTCTGCTAGAACCCTGATGGTGCGATCCGATCCAACCGACAGCAAGCCCTTGACTGCGTCGGCTGCAATCAGGTTACCCGCTGCATCAAAATCAAAACCCAGTACACGCCCCCCACTGTTGATGAACACTTCCTGGGCGGTACCGTCAGGATTCATGCGAATGATGTTGCCACTTGCCATTGCCGCATAGAGCTTGCCGTCATGGCCTAGCACGACATGCTCCGGTCCAGCTTCGGTATCAAGGTCAATTAACTGGATGTCAGTAAGTCGATTATTGGGCGCATGTGGGCCAGCATATCCTGGTGCAACTGGCGCTTGCCAACTCACCGGATCTATCGGTACCGACCATAAGCTGAGATAAGCGGTCATTATCAGCACAGTGCTGGTAAGTGCCCAAATGATGGTCTTCATAGTATTCTACTCAATTAGGAATCTTCGGGAACTTGCATTAGCCAGATTGGGTGCAAATCACGAACCCAAGGCAAGCGATATGCACATCACAAGGGTGCTCAACAAAATTATACCTAATTCATCAACTGTATTCTCAACTCGCGACCGGTCCCCTTGTTGTGCGATTTTGCAAAGGTCTCGATGTGTCAAATAGTAGTGATGTAGACAGAGCATACCCAGCAAAACTGGATTTGTTCGTGCTTGCTCATTCATCTCAAACCGGAACTTTTACTTGGCTGCGCGTAACTGGTCGCTGAATATCTGAGTAAGCGCTAAATATGGATTACAGGTAAAAAAAGGCTTCTTTTGTACCCTAAGTTTTAAATGACACTTTGATACAGTCCGCATAGGCGATCCTACTTGTTTAGATTACCGGTATGTTTTGTCATAAGGACCGGGGTGAGAAGTTTCACTTCTTTCTATTTATATGGCATCTGAATCAGGTTTATGACTGATTTCAAATGCGGACACGTAAGTTAAAAAAGGGATTTACAATATGAAGATTCGATTCTTGGTAGCATACTTAATTGGTTCCAGCTTGATCGTAACTCCCATGGCGTTCAGCGCTGATCTCAATGCTATGAAAGTCACTAAGTATAAAACGTATAATCATAATATTTGGTTGTACTCGCTGAATGGAGATGTTCAGCAGAATGTGAGCGGGTATAAGTACGATGATTTTTTAGGTGTAGAAAGAATTAGTTTTAATGCCACCTCATATAACCAAGTGAATGGTGAATATTGGTCAATTTCTTGTGACTATCCTGCTGGCACAGCGGTGGTGTCGATTAATAAAGTCAGTAATAAGAACTGGATCGTGAGTTTAAAGGCTACTCTGGACCCGGCTGATCCACAATGTGGCTCTTATAACGTAGCTACACCAGTAGTGATTGATCTTAGCGGGAATGCCAATGATGCTTATCGAAACTCCTCGTCAGGACAAGGAAAATCTACCTATTCGGGAAATTCTTGGAAGTATAATTACCAAAGTGACGAACTCTCTGTAGATTTAGCGGGAACAGTCAATTCTATGAGTGGAACTTTGAGTGGTTATGCTAATGTTAGTCGAAACAGTAATCTTCAAAAAATAATCAAATAATTGGTATAAGCAGTCACTTCTGAAATGCAATAAGTCGGCTTGAGTTGGCTTATTGCATTTGCGAGATCAAGCTGCTCACTTTATTCCATCTATGCAGTAAAAAGATTCGTATCCAAGAATTGCTGTAAAAAGAAAAAGTGTCAGATCTAGAATTCAGAATCAAAAATCCTTGTTCTCTCGAAACATAATCAAGGCCAGGTATCGAGTCACGAAATCGAAACTGGCGATACGTACATTCAGACAGCATCCTCCAGTCCCTATCTTGCGAACTCGGTAAAAGTGACGCGCATCATTAGCAACTTATTCTAACGATTTCGACTAGATAATTCCTCTAATTGAAGATTTAGGGATAAATAATTCTGTGTGGTAAATATCACATTCCTTCTAATTATTAAGTCATAAAATAATTATTACCAATTAAGGAGACTCTGAATAACTCGTGTTTGCCATTCCGAGCGTAGGGGGAATCTTTAATAATCAATGTAATAGATTTCTCGCTCTTGCTCGAAATGACACTTGTTAAGGGTTTCCTTAAGGCGATAAATAAGGAATTTTAATCTCTATTAATTTGGAGGATCATCAAGATGAATACCCTTAGCGTTCATAATACTAAAGTGTCAATCAAGACTATATTAAATTTTGTTTTTTGCAGCTCGCTTATATTTCTGTCTCTGACTAGCACTAACAATTTGTTGGCTGCACGTGATTACTTCATACACACAGAAGCTTATAATCCACAAATTACGCAGCAGCCATGGACAATTACTGTCAATGAGTTAAATGGCGCAGCATTGATACCGCCAGATGATGCCTGCGGTATGCGTTTCGAAGGTGATTTGAACCTTGTGTGGCGCTCTGATGACTACAATTTAATTCACAATATTGCAACAAATGGAGGTGCTGATGTTTACTTACCACGTCCAACCTGCGGTGCTTGGAACGGTGTCGTAGTTGAACCAGATGGAAAAGCAGATTACGCGCCGCCTCACGATTTGAATGGTCGTATTGAAACATATTCCAACGGTTATTGGATTAACAGCAGTGGAGAAAAACTAATATACGTACACCAGCCGTGCACCCCAATGCCGGATTGTATTATTGGATCTCAAAGATTTGTTGCTAGTAATTGGTCGCGCGGGCTAGGCGTGCCCATTCAAGAACTCCAATTAGCACTCAATGCTATCGAGAAATCCAGGACTGTGAGCGTAATACTGAAAATCGCTGAGCGAGCTGCCACAACCGCAGCCACAGCTGAGAAAACTCTAATCAAGCAATTAACAATCCGCCGCGGTGTTGACACAGGTAATCTTGAGAAAAGCATCCGGCAACTTGAAGATACTGCTCGAACTGGTGTAGCCGCTACCCGCACGTCAATTGACCTCTGCATTAATGCCTTGCGTCAAAATAATCGTAATGATGCCTATCGTGCATGCAATTCAGCCCTGCTACAAGTACAACGTGCGCGTTTTTTACTCGACACTGGAGATGCCTGGGTACAGTAATTAGTCTTTGCTGGAATAAATAAGGTAATCCCTCGGCTCTGCTGCGGGACTGAATTGCCTCGGGGGAACAGAGATTGTTTAAGGCAAAAAAGGTGTCAAATCTAGAATCAAGAATCCTTGTTCTCTCGAAACATAATCAAGGTCAGGTATCGAATTACGAAATCGAAACTGGTAATACGTGCATCCGGACAGCATTCTCCAATCCCTGCCTTGCGAGCCCGGTAAAAATGACGCGAATCATTCCTCCTTATATATTTTCTCCATCGGGATTCCTTCCACTAGGCTGAATTGTTCCCCGGGTTTTAGTTTCATCGCCGCATCCAATAGCGCTTTGGTACTTATTATTGTGTTGCACCTCTTAGTTTCATAAAACATAACGTAAAGCTAAGGGTCGGGCGTGATAGCTCCCGTCCCGCTTGAGCGCGATGTTACCATTTAGCATACGCTGTACGCTTCGGGGCAGAGCGAAGAAAGAACCAAGGTTTTGCTTCAAATTTTGCTCGCTTCCAATTTTTTATGAGTTATCGTTATGTATTTTAATGGAAATTAAGAAACGAGCAAGACAAATGATGTCAACAAATGCGACAATACTGCCCGCTAAAAACTGCTTGATCGTCAGGCTGTTAACTGATCCAGACATGCAACTGATATTTCTATGAAAAAATTTTCTCCCGATGTCATCACAAGACGGCTTACCAATCTTCCCAATCCAACGTATGCGGAAGACTTGCCCGTGCATGCCAGACGGGACGAAATCAAGCGTGCGATAGAAAATCATCAGGTGGTCATCATCTGTGGCGAGACGGGGTCCGGCAAAACCACGCAAATTCCCAAAATTTGCCTGGAACTCAAGCGCGGTGTGGCCGGTATGATCGGGCATACGCAACCGCGCCGTATCGCGGCCCGCACGGTTGCCGCGCGCATTGCGGATGAGCTGAAAAGTCCGCTGGGGCAGGCAGTCGGCTACAAAATCCGTTTTTCCGACAAAATCAGTTCTGACGGCTATATCAAACTGATGACCGATGGTATTTTGCTGGCGGAAACACAGGGTGATCCGCTGTTATGGGCTTATGACACACTGATTATCGACGAGGCGCATGAACGCAGTCTGAATATCGATTTTCTGCTCGGTTATATCAGCCAGTTATTGCCGAAACGGCCTGACCTCAAGTTAATTGTGACTTCCGCCACCATCGATGCGCAGCGCTTTTCCCGGCATTTCAATGATGCGCCGGTGATTGAAGTGACCGGAAGACTTTATCCGGTAGAAATCTGTTACCGTCCGTTGGTTGCCGATGACGAAGAAGATGGCGATATGCAACAGGCCATTGTCAACGCGGTCGATGAATTGATTGCATTCGGTCCGGGAGATATTCTGATTTTTTTACCCGGCGAGCGCGAAATCCGGGAAACCGCTGAAACCTTGCGCAAGCACCATTTCGACCGCTTGCGTCCAGGATTATCCGGGGTGGAGATATTGCCACTGTTTGCACGCCTATCGTTTACTGAGCAGGAACGCATATTCCAACCCGGCAGTACGCGCCGCATCGTATTGTCCACCAATGTTGCTGAAACGTCACTGACCGTGCCGGGCATTCATTACGTCATTGATACCGGCTGGGCGCGCGTCAATCGTTACAGTTATCGTAACAAGGTTGAACAATTGCTGGTGGAGAAGATTTCTCGTGCATCGGCCAATCAAAGGGCAGGGCGTTGCGGCCGCATTGCCAATGGCGTTTGTATGCGCCTGTATGCAGAGCAGGATTATCAGGGGCGGCCTGAATTTACCGATCCGGAAATCCTGAGATCTTCATTGGCAGCTGTCATTTTACGCATGAAGTCGCTGAAAATCGGCGATGTGGAAAGTTTCCCGTTCCTGGAACCGCCGTCGCCACGGATGATTGCCGACGGCTATCAATTGCTGGCGGAACTTGGGGCGGTCGATGACAACCGGCAACTGACTGCAATTGGCTGGCGCTTGGCGAAATTTCCAATCGATCCCAAAATTTCCCGCATGATTTTGGCGGCAAAACATGAAAACTGCCTGCATGAAGTGCTGATTATTGCGGCTGCGCTGAGTTTGCAAGATCCGCGTGACCGGCCGTTTGAGCATCAAGCCGCGGCTGATCGCGCACACCTGCGCTTTGTCGATGAACACTCGGATTTTCTGTCTTACTTGAAATTATGGGACTTTTTTGATGAATTGCTCAAGCATAAAAAATCTACCCGCAAGCTGATCGCGCATTGCCGTGAGCACTTTCTGTCGTATCGGCGGTTGCGAGAATGGCGTGAAATTCATGGTCAACTGCACGTGCTGATGAGTGAATTGGGGTTCAAACCGAATGAAATTCCGGCCGGTTATGATGAGATCCATCGTGCGTTGCTGGCAGGATTGCTGGGCAATATCGGATTTAAAACTGAGAAAGAGGGCGAATATCTGGGCGCCCGCGGTATCAAATTCGCCATTTTTCCCGGTTCAACTCTGAAAAAGGGTAAAACGAAATGGGTGGTTGCGGCGGAATTGGTTGAAACCAGCAAATTGTATGCACGTTGTGTGGCTCGAATTGATCCGATTTGGCTGGAGAGAATTGCCGGGAATTTATGCAAGAAGCATCATTTTGATCCGCATTGGGAAAAGAAACAGGCGCAAGTGATGGTGTTTGAGCGCGTCACGTTGTATGGCTTGATGATTGTTCCCAAGCGCACGGTTCATTACGGCACCATCAATCCTGAAGAATCGCGCGAGATTTTCATCCGTTCGGCGCTGATTGCCGGCGAGTACGTGACGGATGCGCCGTTCTTTGTGCACAATCAGGCATTGATTCATGACATCGAGGAACTGGAACATAAAGCGCGGCGCCAGGACGTACTGGTCGACGAGCAGGAAATTTTTGCCTTCTATGATGCCATCATTCCGCAAAAAATCATCAACGGCGCGGGGTTTGAGAAGTGGCGCAAATTAGCCGAGCAGCAGAATCCGCAGGTGCTTTATCTGCAGCGCGAGTTGCTGATGCGCCATGCGGCCGGACATATTACTGAAGTGCAGTTTCCGGAGACCATGACATTGCCGGACGACAGCGTACTGCCGTTGACTTACCGGTTTGATCCCGGTCACGCGTTGGATGGTGTGACCGTGTGCGCGCCGCTGCCGTTGCTCAACCGGTTGGATACCCGACAATTGGATTATCTGGTGCCCGGCCTGATTCGCGATAAGGTCACCTGGTATTTTAAGGCGCTCCCCAAGCAGATCCGTCGCATGCTGGTGCCATTGCCGGAATCGGTCACGGCGTTTCTGGAACGGCAAGCGAACGCTTTGCAGCCGGTGTCATTACAAGATGCTTTGGCGCAATTCATTTTACGCAAAACCACGCTGTCGGTTGCGCCGGAAACTTGGAACATCCAAGACATGCCGGTTCATCTGCGCATGAACATTCAAGTCGTCGATGACGCCGGGCAGGAACTGGCGATGAGCCGTGATCTGACCGAATTACAACTACAATTGGGAAAGGCCGCGCAAATGACCTTTGTCAAACGGGATGCCGGGAGCGACAAAATCGGTATTGAACGCGATCACATCACGCAATGGGATTTCGGCGATTTACCCGTAACCGTGACATTCCAGCGCAATAATCAGCAACTGACAGGTTATCCCGCACTGGTCGATCAGACCGACAGTGTCGCTATTCGCTTATTTGATACATCCGCGGCGGCAGACAGCACAATGCGCTTGGGTATCAGGCGATTGCTGTGTCTGGCGCTGAAAGACCAACTCAAACAACTGGAGAAGAATCTGCCGGGACTCAAACAAGCGACCATGCAACTGACAACCCGAATGAATCCGGGCGATTTGAAACAGGATATGTTGGATGCCATCATCGATCGCGCATTGTTGGCGGATGATCCTTTACCGCGAAGTGAATCCGAATTTGTTGCACAGAGTCAGCGGGCTAAAGGTCGCCTGCCAGAAGTCGCCACAGCGCTGGCCGGCTTGCTGCAGCAGATAGGCAGCGAATATCAAATCCTGATGGGGCGATTAACAACATTTCGTATCGACAGGGTAAAAACTGAAGTCAGTAATCAGCTTGAAAATCTTATTTATCCTGGTTTTCTCAGTCAAACCGCTTGGCAAAGACTACAGCAAATTCCACGCTATGTGAAAGGCATGTCGCTGCGCCTGGAAAAATTCTCCAACAATCCTGAGCGTGATGCGCAAAACAGCCTGGAAATCGCCATGCTTTGGCAGCAATATTGTCAGCGCCGAGAAAAACACCAAAAGATTGGATTGATTGATGACAATATCAGCGAATTTCGCTGGCAGATCGAAGAATTGCGCGTATCGCTGTTCGCACAGGAATTAAAAACCCCGCATCCGGTATCGGTTAAACGATTACAGAAACTATGGGAGAGTGTGCGGGCCTGATTTGACAGGCCACTGAAAAACGCGATCTGCCATGTTAAAAAACAGGCTCAAAATGTGCGTTGATTATGCAGAAACTACGCTTCTTACCTGATAAAGAAACAGGAACCAAAGCTCCTGTTCCGCATTAACAAGCCGTTGAAAAACGTTTTCGAGGCAGCCATACAAGGCAAAAAACAGGCGAGAAAGCGCAGTTTATGCGTAATAAATGAGCATTTTGAGCTTGTTTTTAGCACCGTAGCGGCAACGCAGATAGTTTTTCAACGGCCTGTTAAATGTAAATCAACAAAATTTCACAGCGCCGAATAAACCACCGCGGCAACCAATCCGCCGATAAAACCGCCCACTACCGGTACCATGGCATAGCCCCAATCGCTGTCGCGTTTGTTGGTCATCGGGAGAATCGCGTGCATGATGCGCGGCCCCAGATCACGAGCAGGGTTGACGGCAAAGCCGGTGGGCCCACCTAATGACAGGCCGATACCAAACAGTAGCAATGCGGCCGGTAATGCATCCAATGAGCCCAGGCTCGCCTGTGGTGAAACCATCATCATTACGCCGAATACCAGCATGAATGTGCCGACTGCCTCGGTAATTATATTATTGAAGGGGCTGCGGATAGCTGGGCCGGTACAAAATGCCGCCAATTGCATATCGGGATCGGTCGTTGCATCAAAATGCTGGCGATAGGTAATCCATACCATCAGTGCGCCCAACATAGCGCCCAGCATTTGCCCGAGCGCATAAATCGGCACATCGTTCCACGCGAACTTGCCTGCAGCAGCGAGGCCGATACTGACCGCAGGATTCAAATGTGCGCCGCTGGAAGCGGCTACGGCATAAACCGCCACGAAAAGCGCAATGCCCCAACCGGCTGCAATCGTTAACCATCCGGCATTATTACCTTTGGATTTATTCAGCACCACGTTGGCAACGACGCCATTGCCCAATAACACTAAAATAAAAGTACCAATCAATTCACCAAGAAAAGGACTCATCGCTATCACCTTACAATTAGGTTGAACTTCGGAAAATCTACTTCAGGATCAGCAAGGAAAATTAATGTATTGATTGTGCTATTGAAATTTTCCAGCCACTCAGAAGGAAAAATGATTATTACATAAAATAGGTATAAGATATATTTGAATAATATGAGCATTGGAAATGATTGCTTTGCTGGCGGCAGCTTCTTGAATTATCGTTTTTCGTTAAGCATCCAGTTAAATTCCAGAAATTTAATGTCTAAATTTTCGATGATGAGTAATTCTTTTGCGCGTGAGGTATCGGCTAGGCTATCGCGATAATGTGCAAAGAATTGCGACAGGCTGGACCAGCCTCGCCAGCCGCGCTCGAAATCTTCGGCATACCAATCGAAGATTTCAGACACTTCGAGTTTCTCGGTTTCTTCGTTATACCGGTTGCGTGATCGATCCGACAGAAAAGCGCGTGTCGCTGCTTCCAATTGTTGTTCCAGTTCTATGCCGGTATATGCGCGATTACGTAGCGCCGGACAGTCGATAGATGCGCGATTAAGCGCAAAATGAATGCGCGGTTCGTCATAATTTCTCGGTTTGCGGATCAGGTCTTTTTCAAGATCATCCAATGAAAGGAATTCTCCAAATAGCGAGATAAAATTTATTTTCCGCTGGTTCTTCAGCATGGAAATTAAACGATATTTCCATGACAGTGTAACCGGCGCGTAGGCTCTCAGGGTAGCGATCGAAGCATAACTGCGCAGCATCATTTCTACAGTCGACGCGTTGTATGCGTTGATTAAAAAAGCCAGCTGTTCGGATTTATCCCAATCTAAGAAATCACTTTTCTGGACTTTTGAGAGTTGGTCCAAATACTTTATCAACTGACCGTGATACGACGCAAACCCAATGTAATAGACCCGACTGACTTGTCCTTGATTCATCATATGAACATGCTCCCGCAGCAACTCATCCCATATCGTGTGATCGAATCGAGCTGCCGAAGCGGTATGCGAAGTGATGCACAGTAATACTATTATTAGTAATAATCGTTTAAGTATCAATAGTGTGCGCCTTTATTCGTGGTTGGAAATGTAGCACGGGGTCATGCATAGCGTCACCTAAACTTATAGGTAGTGAAGATTGTCCATCGTATCAGGGAAGTGTGAAAAAGGAAAAAGCTATGAAATTGTTAAGCTGGAATATCCAATGGGGAAGGGGCATGGACGGGCGAGTCGATCTTTCGCGTATTCTGCAGACCATTCGTCAATTAGGTGATTTCGATGTGATTTGCCTGCAGGAAGTCGCGGTTAATTTTTCCGGTTTGCCAGACAGCAAAGGTGAAGATCAAATGGCTGAATTATCGGCTGGATTGCCCGGCTACACGCCGATTTATGGTGTGGCTACGGATGTGCCGGCAAGGAGGGGCGGTCGAAGTCTGTTTGGCAATGCTATTTTTACCCGCTTCCCGGTTGGCCAGGTGTGGCGGCATTTGCTGCCCTGGCAAGCGGAATTGGCAGTGCCCAGTATGCAGCGGATGCTGGTGGAGGCTGTCATAACGACGGATATCGGTGCGGTGCGCGTGATGACCACGCATCTTGAGTATTACTCGCAGCGTCAGCGTGAAATTCAGATTGATGCGATTCGTCGCTTGCATGGTGAAGTCTGGGCCATGTCGCAACGAAAATTTCTGACTGAAGAACAAGGGGGGACTTTTGAAGTTTTTCCGAGGCCGGCGGAAGCGTTCTTGTGCGGTGATTTGAATTTCCCAGCAACAGCGACTGAGCGTGCGCAAATTCTCGCGCCTTTCGGCGGCGATGGCACGCCGAGTTTTCAGGATGCCTGGTCGGTATTGCATCCCGCTACACCGCATACGCCAACTGTGGGCATTCATCCGGTGGATTTCGTTGATCAGCCTGAGTGCTTCGATTTTATTTTTATCACTGATGGATTGGTGCATCATCTCAAAGCGTATGGCATTGATGTCGCGACGAAAGCTTCCGACCACCAACCGGTATGGGTTGAGCTTGGGTGATGGATATCTGAAGGAGTTGGTTGCTCTGCAGATATCCAATGGATGCATTCTCATAATCATAATTGATATACTGCGCGTTTCAACCATTAGAACTCAAGGGAACGAAAGTTACATGAAATTACATTATTTTATTATGGGCGCATTACTACTGGCGATATTGACCGCCTGTGAACAAAAACCAACCACTGCTACTGACAAAGTGGTGGATAAAGTCAATGACGCGCTGGATCGCAGACCGAACGAGAAAGTTCGCGATGCTGCGGAAGATGTGAGTGATGCTGTCAAAGACGCTTCCAAGGAAATTCAGAAAGGCGTGGAAGCAGTCACTGAGGAAATGAAAAAGTAGGATTGACAGGGTGTGATTAACAGGTCGTTGAAAAACGTATTCGAGGCGCAATTGCTGCAAGGCAGAAACGGATAAAAAAAGCGCATTCATTTCCGATTAATGAGCATTTTTGCCTGTTTTTGATACCACGGTGGCAACGCAGAGAGAGTTTTTCAACGGTCTGTTAGTTAGTGATTGAGATCAACATCTAAGCCACAGTTTTTCGGTAGGGGAAATTGTCCTTTCGTAGGCGCAGTATTCCTTTAAAAAATACGAGCACCAAAATTCTCAAAATAGTATTGGCCAATTTCATCACGGGTAAATTGATGATTCTGCCCGCCGCGTTGGGCGATTTTCAGGGCACCCATCAGTGAACCGAGTTGTCCTGTCGTTTGCCAGTCCAGGTTATTGACGATACCGTACAATAAGCCAGCGCGATAGGCATCGCCGCAACCGGTAGGATCAATGATTTCGCGGGGCTTGATGCAGGGGATGTCGAATTGTTTGCCATTGGCATAGATGACGGAACCTTGTGCCCCCAATGTGATGATCAGCGCTTTGGCTTTATTTGCCAGGGACTCAAGATTGTGTCCTGTACGGTCTTGCAGCATCTGACCTTCATAGTCGTTGACAGCGATGTAGTCTGCTTTGTCGATGAAGTCCAATAGTTCTTCACCGTTATACATCGGCAAACCTTGTCCTGGATCAAAAACAAACGGAATGCCGGCTGCGTGAAATTCGCGGGCGTGCTGCATCATGCCGTCACGTCCATCCGGCGCGATAATGCCTAGCCGAATATCGTTGGCATCCGGCACGGAATTCAGGTGCGAAAAATTCATCGCGCCGGGATGAAAAGCGGTGATTTGATTGTCATCCAAATCGGTAGTGATGAATGCTTGCGCAGTGAATGTATCCGGAACGTGCTGCACATGACTTTGGGTCAGGTGCAATTGTTCAAACCGTGCGGCGTAGGGTGCATAGTCGTCACCGACAGTAGCCATCATCACAGGTTCGCCACCGAGCATTTTCAAATTATAGGCGATATTACCCGCGCATCCACCGAATTCACGGCGCATTTCAGGAACCAGGAACGCGACATTCAGTACGTGAATCTTATCCGGCAGGATGTGATTCTTAAAATAATCTGGGAAAACCATAATATTATCGTAAGCGATCGAACCACAAATCAGTGTGCGCATAGTTTTTGATAGATAGTGATGATTAGATGGGACGAACAGCTACGGCAGGCTTCACAGAAATTCTAATGATTCGATAAATCTGTGTTTTCCTGCCGTGATGCTGAGAATGAAATGCAATGATTCTGCTTTTAGGCGCTAGGTTTCCAGGCCAAATCTAATTCGCGCGCTGCTTTAACATCATCCAGCTTACGCACCGGCATGGTGTGCGGTGCACCTTTTACCATATCTGGCTGCAGTTCGATTTCCTGTAGAATTTCTTTCATCGATTTGACAAACGCATCCAGCGTTTCCTTGGATTCCGTTTCTGCCGGTTCGATCAATAAGCATTCAGGTACCAGCATCGGGAAGTACGTGGTGGGGGCGTGATAGCCTTTATCCAGCAGCCGTTTGGCCAAGTTCATCGCAGTGACGCCAGTTTTATCTTTAATATCTTTCATGGTGACAATAAATTCATGGCTGGCGCGGCGGGTAGGGTAGGCAATCTCAAAACCTGCTTTACTGAGCTCGGCCATCAGATAATTGGCATTCAGTGTGGCAAATTCGGAAATGCGGTGCATGCCGTGCATGCCTAGCAAGCGAATATAGATATACGCACGCAGTAGAACGCCAGCATTCCCCATGTGAGCGGATAAGCGTCCGATCGATTGAGGCTTGTCTTTTTCAGTAATCCAGCGATAGGCATTACCTTCCTTGGCGACAATCGGAATGGGCATAAACGGTAATAAACGCTCGGCTACGCCTACGGGTGCAGAGCCGGGTCCACCGCCGCCATGCGGCGTGGAGAAGGTTTTATGCAGATTGATGTGAATCACGTCAAATCCCATATCACCCGGTTTTACTTTACCCAGTACGGCATTCAGATTAGCACCATCGTAATACAGCAATCCGCCGACTTGATGCACGACACGACTCATTTCAGCGACATTCTTCTCAAATACGCCTAATGTGGAAGGATTGGTCAACATCAGTCCGGCTGTTTGCGGCCCAACCGCAGCCTTCAGTGCATCCAGATCCACATTGCCTTCTTTGTCGGTAGCGATTTCCACCACTTTGAAGCCGCACATCACAGCAGTAGCCGGGTTAGTGCCATGCGCTGCGTCCGGCACAATGATTTCGGTACGAGCAAAATCGCCGCGCGATTCGTGATACGCGCGAATCATCATTACACCGATCAATTCACCTTGTGCGCCGGCCATTGGCGTCAGACTGACACCGGCCATGCCGGTGACAGCTTTTAGTGTTTCCTGTAATTCATACATGCAGGCTAGAAAACCTTGTCCCGTATCTTCCGGTGCGAGGGGGTGCCGGGACAGATACTGCGGCAACATGGCCAATGAGTTACACGCGCGGGGGTTGTATTTCATCGTACACGAACCCAATGGATAGAATTCGGTGTCAATGGAGAAATTCTTCTGTGATAAACGGGTGTAGTGACGTACCGTGTCCATCTCAGAGACTTCCGGCAGAAGCACTGGCGATTTGCGCAGCAAGTTTTGTGGGATCTTCGACTTACTGGCCGGTGTTGCCGGTGACTGAGAATAATTACGACGCCCTGGGCGCGAGTGTTCAAATATCAGCATGATGTATGGTATGGATAAAGCGTTAATTTATTTTAAGGCAGCCAAGGCGGCTTCATAATTTGGTTCGTCGGCGATTTCCGGAACCAGTTCAGCATGAATAATGGTGTCAGATTCATCCAAAACAATCACCGCGCGTGCCGTGATGCCGGCAAATGGGCTGTCTGCGATGAAAACTCCATAGTCCTTCATGAAATTGGCGCCACGCATGGTTGACAGCGTAATTACCTTATCCAGACTTTCGGCATCGCAGAAGCGACTCATGGCAAAAGGTAAATCAGCAGCAATGATCAGCACGACGGTATTATCCATATTACTGGCTTGTTGATTAAACTTGCGTGTCGAGATCGCGCATACCGGCGTATCCAGGCTCGGAACGATGTTTAGTACTTTCTTTTTACCGGCGTAGTTAGCCAGCGTGACATCTTGCAGATCTCTATTGACAAGAGAGAAGGGAGGCGATTTCTGTCCGACTTTGGGAAAAGTGCCTTCAATTTTGATAGGATTTCCTTTAAGAGTAACCATAATTTTTTCCTTAATAACTACAAATATTAAAATTGAAAAATAATACGTTCCGAATGAGTATCAACTGAGTGCTTGTTTTAAGGCTGCAGCATAATTCTGTAAGTCAGCGGCAGTCTTGGTTTCTGTGGCACAGACCAATAATGTGTTACCCAATTCAGGATAATATCCTTGTAAATCGAGTCCGCCGAGTATGCCTTTTTGTTTTAATTGAGATAATATTTTTGCGACCGGTACGGGCAAGGTTAGTGCGGCTTCGTGGAATATTGGTCCGGTGAATGTTCTTTTTACACCATTTATTTTTTCCAATTGCTCAACCAGTTCCAATGTGTTGGCATGCGATTGTGCCGCAATCCGGCGCAGGCCTTCCGGTCCTACCAAGGACATGTAAATAGTGGCGGCGGTTACCATTAATCCTTGATTGGTACAAATATTGGAGGTAGCTTTGGAACGGCGGATATGTTGTTCGCGTGCCTGTAATGTCAGCACAAAGCCTTCTTTGTTATCCAGATCGGTAGTGCGGCCGATGATACGTCCGGGCATTTGGCGGACTAACTCATTTTTACAGGCCATAAAGCCAAAGTAGGGGCCACCGCTGGAAAGCGGAATGCCCAATGGTTGACCTTCACCGACAGCAATATCGGCACCTTTGCTACCCCATTCGCCCGGTGGAGTCAGTAAGGCGAGTGCGGTTGGATTGACGACACCGATGGCAAGAGCATTTTTGCTGTGCGCCCAGTCGGTCAATGCGTCTACTTGTTCCAACACACCAAAGAAGTTGGGTTGTGGAATGACCAATGCGGCGAATTCCTCGTGTACTGAATTTGCGAGGGATTCCGGTAGAATTTGCCCACAATCGGTGCAAAATGGCAATTCGACCACTTCAATTTTTTGATTGCTGACAATCGCACGAACGACTTGTCGGTAGATTGGATGCACGGTTTGCGGAATCAAGATGCGCCGCGATGTCTTGTGCGAACGAACAGCCATCAGCGCAGCTTCTGCCAACGCAGTCGCGCCGTCATACATGCTGGCATTTGACACATCCATACCGGTCAGCGAAGCCATCATGGTTTGGTATTCATACAATAGCTGCAAGGTTCCTTGGCTGGCCTCCGCTTGATACGGTGTATAAGAAGAATAAAATTCACCGCGCGTAGTGATTTGCCATACTGCTGCAGGGATGTGATGTTCATAGGCGCCTGCGCCTATGAAATTTTGATAAAGCCCATCTTGTCCGGCACGCTCCATCATCAGTCGGGTTATTTCCATTTCGCTGAGTCCGGGCGGAACGCCCGTTAACTCGCCACTGATCAAATCTTTGGGAATCTCATCAAAAAGCTCTTCAATAGTCTTTGCGCCAATGCTGGCGAGCATTTCGGCGATATCTTCTTGGGTATGTGGAATAAACGGCATGATTTATTTTAAAAACTTAAAGTATTAAAGTAGATGGTTAAATCGAAGTCTTAACGCAAATATGATATATGATTTTAGTGATCTTCGTTTTCAACTAATTTGGTATAGGCTGCGGCATCGAGTAATCCATCTAATTCAGCAGCATTGCTCGGTTTTAATTTAAACAACCAAGAAGAATAAGCATCTTCATTAATTTTTCCTGGTTCATCGACTAATGGAGAGTTGACGGCGGTTACTACGCCAGAAATCGGAGAATACACATCAGCAGCTGCCTTGACAGATTCAGCGACAGCGCATTCTTCCTTTTGTTTAAGTGTGCGTCCAACTTCAGGGAGCTCGATAAATACCATATCACCGAGCAATTCCTGTGCATGATGGGTAATCCCAACAGTTACCGTGCCATCGGCCTCAGGTTTTACCCATTCATGGGATTTGCTATATTTTAAATTTGTTGGAACACTCATTTTTCACTCCAGATTAAATTAATATTTTGTTGCAGCTTTGAATTAAACCAATGTTTTTCCGTTACGCACGAACGGATATTTTACCACTTTGGCGCGTAATTTCTTATCGCGCACCAGCACATCGACCTCATCGCCGACGGCTATCTGTACCGATAAGCGTGCCAAGGCAATAGATTGGTTCATGGTCGGTGAAAATCCGCCACTGGTTATTTCACCTTGATATTCTACGCCATTCTGCTGGCTGACGACTTGCTGATGGCTGCGCAGCACACCGCGATCGATCAACACCAAACCTATGAGCTGTTGCGTCACAGATGCATCTAATAATGCCTGTTTGCCAATGAAATCTCGTTCACTTTTCAAGTCGACCGTCCAAGCCAGACCGGATTCCAGTGGATTCTTGGTTTCATCCATGTCCTGGCCGTACAAATTCATACCTGCTTCCAGGCGTAACGTGTCACGGGCGCCTAATCCGGCAGGCGCAACGCCAGCTGTATGTAATGCTTGCCAGAATGCTGGTGCATCGGCGGCAGGGAGGATGATTTCAAAACCATCTTCGCCAGTATAGCCCGTGCGTGCAATGAAATATTGATTCACTACAGTGGATTGAAACAACTTTAATTCTTCTGTTGTAGATTGAGAACCCGGAATGACCTGCCAAACCTTGGCACGAGCATTGGGGCCTTGTATGGCAATCATGGCAAGATCACGTCGCGGGGTAATTTCCAGATGGGGCGCGAACGCATCACGCTGTTTCAACATCCAGGCCACATCTTTGTCGGCCGTGCCAGCATTCACGACGATGCGAAACCAAGTTTCAGACAGAAAGTAGATAATCAGGTCATCAATGATGCCGCCCTGTGGAGTCAGCATGCAGGAGTACAGTGCTTTGCCGGGAAGTGTCAATTTATCAACGTTGTTGGCAACCAAACGACGCAAAAAGTCGCGTACATTGTCACCTTTGATATCGACCGGAAGCATGTGAGATACATCAAACATGCCGGCATCTTGGCGTACTTTATGGTGTTCGTCCAACTGCGAACCGTAATGCAGTGGCATATCCCAGCCACCGAAATCCACCATTTTGGCATTCATGTCACGGTGGGTTTGATTAAGGGGTGTCATTTTCAGCACGGATTATTCTCCCGAAAATAAAAAAAAGCCATTTTATTTCAAATGACTTCACGCCCCTCTGTCCTTTTTACCTGAGAGATTTACAGATTAGCATCTGTGTGCCCCTTCGGTGGCCAAAAAAATTTCTCGGCACTCTCCAGATTGCCTGTCACAAGCGGTTCTTAGGGAACAAGTTTGGCTTGACCGTGCCTGAGCGATTCCGGGGGGGTTACGCCTTCGGCGGCGCTTAAACATTCAGCGCACTCTCCTGCTTGGACTTATATGGCAGAGTGCGAACTATACCTTAGTAACAGCGATTTATACAAGTTATTCAGCTAAATTTTCTGGCTGGCTGCAAGTTGTTTGAAGCTCTAATGCTCCGGCTGTCTGTGGTTATTCGAAAAAATGAGATAATTACTTTAGCAGGCCGTTGAAAAACTATCTGCGTTGCCGCTACGGTGTTAAAAACAAGCTCAGAATGCTCATTTATTACGCGTAAACTGCGCTTTCTCGCCTGTTTTTGCCTTGTATCGGCTGCCTCGAAAACGTTTTTCAACGGCCTGTTAGTCTGCTGAAGTCGTTTTTGTCACAAAACAGGCAGTCAAAATGCGACTTGCATACGTGAAAATAAAACTCTCTCCTCTGGTCGATCAGTTCCGCCATTGGCGCCGTTGGTGAAATGAGTTTGATTGTAATCTAATTGGAATTTAACATTGCGATTAAGATACCAGTTAATGCCTATACCGAAATCCTGTGCTTTTTTAACAGATTGATCCGGATTAAGTAAACCATGCGCAAATGCATTAGAATCTAAATTTAGCTCCGAGTAACGTGTTACTAGCTGCACAGCACCCAAGGCACTAATGTTCTCAAGTGTCAGTGGATTATTTGGCCTTATCCTACGAAAAGAAGCATCGCCATTGAATAGCACCCATGATAACTGAACTTGTGCAGCATCATTGGTGACTTTATCCGTTGCCGTCCCGATCTTAATATTCTGTTGGGAAACGGTATATTCGCCGAGTATGCCAAACGGGCCATAATGATAGTAAAGCTGTGGGCCGATTCTCTCACGACTGCCATCTGCAAAAGCGCCTGATACATAAGAAGCAATCAGCTGCTGACCGGGAGAAATAAAGGCTGGCAAATTATGACCACCCGGTTGCGCACTGCCTTGCTGGGTTCCATAACTATAAGCAACTCCCAACCCGAGACCTTGCAAAAATTCAGCATTGCTATGCTTGAGGGGATGGGAAAATATGCGTGCTACAAAATCGATACCGCTGTGGTTGGCATAAATGACATTGCCGCGTAATCCAGAGCTATTGTCGATAGCGCCACTAAATAACCCAATTTGGTATTCAGTCGTATCCCCAAGAAGATTCCCAAAAATTTGTGCACCAACTTCACGATTGGGTGCCAAGTTCGTAGGAAAAGCACGTTCATTGAAGGCTAATGCAGTAGCTGATTGCAAGCGCTCCAAGCCGAATGGAGGTTTAAACTTACCCACACGGACGTTAAACGGCTTGGTGAAATTACCCTCCAAATATACGTCCAGAATTCCTGGGGTCGACGTAAAGTTTGACATGATGTAAAGACTATAAGTCTTATTGAATTCAACCTCGAGTGATGGTTGTATTCGCCTAAGCAAGAAGTTATCTTTGCCAAATTCGGCTGAATCTTCAAAATATGTGCGAGTATCAGCTTGTATAAAACCACTCAGCCGTATTTCACTTTCGCCTTTATTCCACCTGAGCCCTGAGCCTGCATTTCCATAGAAAAAACCGGATTTTCTTTTTTGTCTTTTTTTGTCTTTGGAAGATTTTTTTATAGTGGACTTTTGTGATCTGTCAGGAATATCTTCTTGTGCATAAGCCGCAGTATTGATAAAAAAGCTGCAAATCGTTGCACATAGTACAATCTTTAACCAGAATACTTTCATTTGAATACACGATAGGAGCACGGCTTGGTTTGGCTTTTTGTTACTACCCAATTGCAGATTTGGCTTTAGTTAAGCCAACTTGATGTGTTGCGGAAAATAAATGACATTCGATCATCCCTCAGAAAATAGAAAATCAAATGTCTTTTCTCCCATGCCACCGCGTTTCATGCTAATGGAAAATGAATGCGGTGAATCTGGTAGCAGGTGAAAAGCATAGGTTGTCGACAAACCTTTTGCTCGGGCTTGGTAAGTCATTTCTTCGACCCAATGCCGGCCGCGTTCGATCCGGGTTTTGCCTTGTAATTTGTCAATTTTTGCTGATTTGTTGAGCTCCGCGTCGCGCTGATTATCTTTTTCTCCTACTAATACACAGGCAGGAATATGCAAGAATTGAGCGGGATTAAACTGCACTTGCGGTAGGCTTTGCGATTGTTGTATTCCAATCGGGAATGCCAGTGCTGGATTAGGAAGGGTATACCAGCCTGGCGCTCCTAATACAATTTTTGCCACATGGTTTGGATAAGCGAGCATATAGCGATGTACAAACTGTGCGCCGCCAGAATAACCAAACAAGTAGAGTTTTTTTGCATTGGCTCCTGTAAGCTGCGCGACTTCAGATACAATTTCATTTAGCACTTTATCAGCGCGCTTGCCCTTGCGTCCCAATCGCTGATAATCAGGAAAGCGATCGCTGGGAAAATAGGGGGCAATCAGTACAACGCCAAATTCTTCAGCATAATCAGCAAATTTCTTAGCATGTTCGGAAACATTGCGGGAGATTCCATGAACTGTAATAAAAATTTTTGCATTGTTTCCGCCACTGCGAGGAATATACAAATAGTACTTTTGATGTAAATCGACTCGCAAAGTACGCTGCAATACCGTACCTCGTTCTAGTGGCTTGGAACGGGGTGTAATATCCATTGCGCTTACGGGAATCGCTTGGAATATCATGAGTGCCAAGATCCAAATAATCAACTGCAAATTGCTATCGATTTATTGGTGCCAAAGAATCGCGCAGTTGGCCCATTTCCAGCCAACAGCTCAGCAGGTGGACCGACTTCCAACAAGCGTCCTGCTTCAAGATACCACACCACATCGGCAGCCATAATATGGTTTAATTGGTGCGTTACCATTAATACCGTGCCATGATGTTCTGTGAGTATGCGATCAATGACTTTACTGGCTTGTTTGTCAAGATTGGCATCGGCTTCATCGAGCAGCAGTAATGCCGGATTACCCAGCAAAGCACGTGCCAAAGCAATACGTTGGCGTTGGCCTACCGACAGACTCAAACCGCCTTCCGTCACGCGGGTTTTTTCTCCTTCTGGAAATTGCGCTAACAATTCGTTTATACCGCATAATTTACGTACTCTGGCGACTTCTTTATTGGGTGCCTTGCGCCAGCGATAACGCAAATTCCTTTCGATTGTGCCACGCAATAATGGTAGATCAGGCCCTGCCATCCCAATGGCATGACGCACTGAATCCAGGCTGTGTTCCGCTAAGTTTTGTCCATCCAGTAGTATTCTTCCTTCCTGAGGATCAATCAGTCGTGCAGCTAATAGCAAGAGTGTTGATTTGCCGGCACCATTGGGTCCCACGATGGCTACCACGGTGCCTGGGTCAACGACACCACTTAATTGATTTAACCCTCCTGTTACGCTGACAGAATCAAACTCCAATCGACCTGGGCCTACAATCAGATCAGGAGCATTTGAATTTTGTGCGACCAATGAAGGGCTATCTAAAAATTCCTTAATCCTTTCCCGTGCAATACAAGCGCCATGCCAGTATTCTTGCACACGCCCTAAATCTCGCAAAGGCGGCAATAAGATACCGACAATACTAATGGCCGCAATCACCGCGCCTACGCTAGCGGTTCCAGCAGTTACAGCAAATACACCTGCCAGTAAGGTTGTTGCCGATATCATGGCAACAGAGAACTCAGTAATGCCGAGAATTTGTCCGGCAACCTGCGCACGTGCAACCATTGAATCATGTAAATACTTACCTTGACGCACGATATGTTCACGCTCACGGTCAACTTGACCAAAAACTTGTACGACCGCGATGCTGGTTACTTTTTCATTGACATTCGCTGCCAAATTAGATAATCGGCGCCGTGATTCTATTGCAGCAGCGCGCATGCGCTTACCAAATAAATAGGTTAACCATGTACCTAACACTAACGATACGGTAACAGTTAGTGTAAGTTGCCAATTAATAATACTCAATATTAGTAATGCCGCGATAGTTGAAACTCCCGCGACTGTGACACGTGCTAGCCCCATGCTGATCCAACGGCGCAGTGACGTCATGTCGCCGACAAATCGCAGTGATACACCGCCTCGACTACGTTTTTGTAGTGTTCGAGGAGTTAGGAAACTGAGGCAGTCGTATAAGAGAATGCGTACCTCAGAGGCATAATGCTGACCCATACGCTCAGCGTCAATGCGTTCCACCATGCGCAGCCAGCTAATGCAGCCAGCTGTCACTACAAATCCAATGATGAGCCATACCACATACATGCTGAATATTGGATGATCCGAAGTTAGAAAATCATCAAAAATTCCTTTTACTAGCCAAGCAGTGCCAATTGCCAATGCGGCTTGAGCTAACCCATTGACGACCAGGCGTACGAACAAAATTCGGCGATGACCATGAAGGATCGACGGAATAGTCATGTTGTCTTTATCAATAGCATTGAATATTCAAAGGAATGATTAATGTATTAAGCTCTATTTGCCAATTGAGCTTGTGCAGATATCATTTTCTGTAAGGGGATTTGCAATATATCCACTATCGCTGGGGAACTGAGAGTAGCCTTATCTAAAACGGGTAACCCAGTAGCGTTTGCGGTTTCAGCCGCCGCCAAAGGAGAAGCCGTCAATCGGCCGCTGATTGCAGTTATTGGTAGCTTCTTGCGTTCTAATAGTTCTGCGCCTGCTACTGCACCCATTGCATCACCAGCAGCAAAGATAATGCTGTCGACAGTTTTTGCAAATATTTTGGAGTTAAGCAAAGCGGCTGTTTCACGTTGAAATAAGCCATCAGCTACCTCAATAACGATTACATCCACTCTGGCTACATTCAAATGCGCTACAAGCGTCTCGATAATCGCATCAACTTGCTCAGGTGCAATCAAGTAAGTCGATGGAAAGCCTGCATGGGTAAAATCTAAAGTTAATTTTGATCCGGCATCTGTCATCAACCAAGTATCCCGACCTGACCCGGTTCCAGTTACCTTAGCAGCGCCCACAGCATATCCTGCATTGGTCAAGCCACGAATCAGTGTTGCTGCAGTGGTTGTTTTGCCGGCATTCATTGATGTGCCAACGACTCCAACAGTATACGGGTGGGAATGCAAACTAGCCAATTTAGATAGTGCAGTGTCTTTTAAATTGATACGCCGATTATTGCTATCCGCTAGCAAACCAATGGGTTGAATAGTGGTTGGCGCTTTGATACTGGCATGGCGGTGATTCATGAGCGATGCAATACCCCCCGATGCCACTAGATCACAAGCTCCCAAATCCCTAGGTACTTGCGCTTCAAACTGATCAGGAGCATAGCGATTACCATAGCACACGATTATTTCATCACCAACAAACAAAGCAGAGCGTCGGCCGTGTGCCAGTTCTAGCCCGCTGTGCTGACCTATCTTTGTTATCTTGGCCAATACCATGTCTCCGGGATTAGGAATAACATCGTCTCCTTCCAACAAAGCTCTCACCGATTCCAGTCTTAAATTGCGTGACGTATAAGCTACTTTCGCTTTAATAAGACGTTCTTGGCTAATAAGCGATTTGTTCATTTTGCTCCCTTTAGTAATAAATCCTAGACGATAGGATATTAATTGATCGATCTATATGATTATTTTTCTTTTCCATGTGGCGTTGATCCAGTTAAAACTAGAAAAGGTTCAAATTCTTAATAATTTCTATTTGTACTACTGCAACAAATCGTTACAAGCTCAGACTTTATATACTTGCTTAGTAAGTTAGATGAGGTAGACTGAAAAAGATGGAATCCGGCGTTTCTGTAAAATGCTGGAAATGGAATTGCAACCGACCTCAGCAGAAGATCTTGCGGTTACTACAGCTCAATTAATTTGAAAAACGTAATCTGATGGCTTGGTTGCGAGGAAATCCGCCTAACCTTAATCGCTCACAGGATATTCAGAGGATTCTATTGAGGAAATTAGCGGGATAGTGGTGAAAAGCTATGCGCTTTGAACAGCGTGAACGTTCACTCTTTAAGCCTATTGAAAGGCGACCAGGGATAATCTTTCAAATGTTCCTGCAATTCTTCTTCACGATAGCGATTCACTCGTGCAATAGCCAGAATTGTTACCATAAGAATTGGCAGCGTAAAAATAAAAATGCCGGTTAGTGCGATCAGATTCTCACCAATCCAGAGTGCTACCACCCAGTTGAAGATAAGTACCGACAGATAGAGCATCGGCCCCAGCAGCGAGCGGAACGGTAGCGCAAATATTCCGTACGGCGTCTTTTCTTCGCGTCTGCGGTCTATCTGCTGGAACACGGCTACCAGCGCAAAACTGGTTAACAACCAACCAACGTAGTTTGAGATCGGTACACCAAAATGTAATCCTGGCTCGTGATAGCCATATATCTGCCCGAGAAACCAGCGATTGCCCTGCAGTGCTACTGGATCGATGATGATGTCTAGAAAGGTCTGTAAAAAGGCTCCTAGTACCAGAGCAGCCCATGAATACCGGATGGCACGGGTTTCCAATGTAATTAGATCAAGACTGCGTGTTGCTAGGGGGGATAGGATGAATAACGCCGTGGTGTAACTGCAGTAAGTTAGGAAGACATAAGAGAGTGAATCGAAGAAAGGCACTCCCCAGATCCACAGTTCTCGGTGGCTTGTGCTGTCTAGGTAGTAATACCAGCCATAGGGAAAGCCGGTGGAAATGGAGAGTTTCTCCGATATGAAAGCGATCAGGTATGCGGCGACGGTGAAAATAAGGGTCTTGCGCCAGCCGACATGCGGCACACAGATTAGTAGAAATGCCGCAAAAAAAGTGAATACATAGGGACGCATCACAATGGTGTCGAAAGCGATATCAAGCATGAATAAGTCTTCTGCGTCGAGTGGTTTCAGGTGAATTCATATTAGGCTCATGAGCATCCTGATGCCTAGGCCGTATAACAGCACCACAAAAATTGTTCTTAAAATGGCGGTCTTGGTGGAATGCGTAAGCTTTGCACCCAGCGGCGCTGTTAGCATACTGGCTAGTACCAGCCAGACCAATGCCGGCAAATATACATAACCCAGACTATGTTCCGGTAGTGTCTCGGATTGTAGATAGCCGTTAGCGATATAGCCCACCGTGCCAGCCAGTGCAATGGGGAAACCGATGGCTGCCGCGGTGCCGATGGCATGCTGAAGCTTCACATTGCACAGTGTTAAAAACGGCACCGACAATAATCCGCCGCCAATGGCAACCAAGCTGGAAAGTGTACCGATGATGCTACCGACAAGAAACATACCGATTTTTCCTGGCAGCTGAAAAATAGGGCTGGGGCGGAATTGTAGCAACATTTGCGTGGCGGCATAAAAAATAAAAATGACAAAAATGATGCTTAATAACTGACCTGTCATCGAACTTGCCAAAGCGGCGCCACCGAAAGTACCCACAAAAATCCCGAGCGTGATATTTTTAACAATCTGCCAATCTACGGCATGGTGTCGATGATGCGTGCGCAAGCTAGCGGCTGAAGTGAATATGATGGTGGCCATCGTGGTGCCCAATGCCAAGTGGATGACGCGGTCGGCCGGGAAACCTTGCGCTGTGAATATAGAAATCAACACGGGCACGATGATGAGCCCGCCGCCAATGCCCAGTAAGCCAGCAAAAAAACCTACAAATGCACCCGTAAGCAGATAAATCAGCCACCATTCCATTTAATTGGACCTTATAAGATTGAAGGGAAAACAAAAATACCTAGTTTTGCATTACAGAATAGCCATTATGAATTGCCATTCTGCCGGATCAACCGGGGTGATTGATAAACGATTGCCTGTCTGTAACACCCGCATTTTTTGCAGCTCCGGGTATTGCCTGAGTTCCCTGATTGCAATGAGGCGGGTTTTTTGCACCAGAGTGATTTCAACATTGAACCAGCGTGGATTGTTGAGCGTCGCTTTAGGGTCAAAATACTTATTGTTGGGATTGAATTGCGTAGCATCCGGATAAGCGGGTTTGCTGACCGTTGCGATGCCCATAATGCCGGGATCCTTACAACACGAGTGATAGAAAAAAACCTGATCGCCAATGGTCATTTGATTGCGCATAAAATTGCGCGATTGATAATTGCGCACACCTTCCCACGCAATCGCTTGATTGGGTAGTGCTGCAAAATCATCGATGCTGAATTCATAGGGTTCCGATTTCATGAGCCAGTAACGCATATTAGTTCCATCTTATTCCTAATGGGTTTCCCCTGAAGAAAACCTCGACGATTGCTAATTTGAGGGGCAGATTTTCCTGCTGCATGTAGAAAACAATTTTCTCTGATTGGAGCGAGCGGGCTGAACGCGTTATCGTTATATCCATCCTTCGTGCATCATGACGCTGCCGATCAAGTGGGATTCCGCTTCGGAACTTTGCGCAATCTCGACGGTGAGCCACTCACGGCTTACTTGGCTACTTTCCAACCGGAATAGTTGCAAACTCAATTCATCACTCGTGGCATCATGCCCCAGCGTCCTATTGTAAATAGTTTGTACATAATCCACATTAGACAGGCCATCCAGATCGGCACGCTGTTGAAACCAGTCCAAAATCGCATCATAACTTACCTTATCCGCTAATGCATTTAGTCCAGCGTGCCATTCGTCCAGGTTGGCGTCACGATCAAAAAAACCATGTACTAAACGAGCTAAAACAGCTTCTATCTGATCATGCGCGATTACCACGGTTTCATGGTTGTCGAATGCAATCATTTCGGCGTTTTTCAGGCTGAATATGGCGCCGTCGCTGAGTTGCGTCAGTTCCAGGCGATCGCCGGAAAACTCCAGGTGCACATCGTCGCGGCCACCTGGCATCTGTAAAATATCCAGGCCTGCGCCGCCATCTGCATTCAGAGCCAATCCCAATGGCAAATAGCCCCGATCGTTTTCAGCGCCACCGGTAAAATAGCGCGTGGCGTCGATGCGGATAATTGTTGGGTCGGTATCCCAGCCGGATAGCAGCTCACTGCTGGTTTTGTCCTGCAAGCTCAGTTTGACTGTTTCCGGCAAGCTGCGGAAGATCGCTAAAACATCCGCCGCTGTTGCGCCTGCCAAGTTTTGCACTGCATCTCCTTCCGCAGCCGTCAAGTCGCGCCCCAGCCAGGTTCTGACCAGATGATGCGCAACCGCTTCAGCTTCAGAATAGGCAATTGCCAAACTCGAGCCGCTGGCAAACTGGACTAATTCGACATCGGTCAGGATATCGGTTTCGCCATTCGCCTGCTGCGTCAGCGAGACTGTGTTGCCATGCACATCAACCCGGTAATCGGATAACTGTCCCGCTTGAACGGCACTATCGAAACCAAAGCCGCCATTGAGCTGATCATTCCCACTACCGCTGCTCAAGACATCGTTACCGGCGCCACCATAAACAATATCGTTGCCCGCATCGCCGGAGACTCGATCGTTGCCACCCAAACTACCGACAGTGTCATTGCCGCTGCCACCGAACAAGGTATCATCATCAGCGCCGAGCACGATGAATTGATTCTGATCGTCGCCTGCGACGAAATTCTGTCCGCTGCCGCCGGCAATCTGGGCAGCGCCGACAACCAGTGCGAAGGGGACATTATCCATTTGAATAACAGTGCCAGTAGGCAGTTGACGGGCATCAATCACCAGCATGTCGTTGGTTGCGCTCGCAACTGCCGGGCTGCTGATAATAATCGGCAACGCTGGTGGATGGCTATCTGAAACATTCGGTGTAACGGTTTGAATGTTGATCGGATTACTGTTCGGCAGTTGTGCCAAAAACGCTCTTGCTGCCGTAGTCAAGCCATTGGCGGTGTCACTGCTCAAACCGCCGATTTGTGTCAGCACGGCAATCACGCTTGTTTCGGCCTGTGTCGGACTGGCAGCCTGCGGCCGTTCCGCGGCCGTCAGTCCGGTACCGGTTGGCAGGCTGACTGTCAGCAAGGAATTGCCTTTTGCGTCTTTGGCTACCGGAATATCCGCACGATCGCGGAACAACGAAGCAGGATCATCCTGCCGGGAAGATTGAATAGTCGAAACGACGATGACGACAGTACCGTCCGGTTGCGTGGTCATCGTAGCGGCTGCGCCGTCGATGATTACGTTAGTGTGGCTACCACCGCCGCCTGGAGTAGCGGGGTTCGATACGGTAATGCCGTTGCCGCTGGTGTCAGCGATCGTAACGGCAGCGTCGGCACCTCTTGCCCAATCTTCAGCAGCGGCCAGGTTGTAAGCTGTCGCATCGCTGGAAGCCGTACCGGCCTTGTTCAGCAGATGATTGACCGCAGTTTTGTCGGTAGCATTCAGCGTGATGGTAAATGCCGTGCCGGAAGTAATCTCGACATCCGGCGACGTCAGTGTATAGGTTGCGCCGCCCTGCCCGGTGAGTGTCAGTTTGGAGGTATCGATATCGTTGGCAGCGCCGCTGGCTTGCAGAAAACCGGTTCCAGTGACCACCAATGCGCCGTTGCTGGCGTCGTACGTGGCCGATGTGATGGCCGGTGCTACAACATTCGAAACCGTGATGCCATTACCGGTGGTATCGGCGATGACGACGGCGCTGTCCGCACCGGCCGCCCAGTCTTCCGCCGCGGTCAGGTTATACGTAGTGCCGCTCGTTGCGGATGTGCCATTTTTGTTGACGATCTGGTTGACGGCGTCTTTGTCGGCAGTACTCAGCGTGATGGTAAATGCCGTGCCGGAAGCAATCTCGACATTGGCGGAATCGGTGAGTGTGTAGGTACCGCCGCCTTCGCCGGTGAAGGTGAACTTGGGGGCAACGATATCGTTGGCAGCACCGCTGGCTTGCAGAAAACCGGTTCCAGTGACCACCAATGCACCGCTGCTGGCGTCGTACATGGCTGATGTGATCGTGGGCACAGCCACATTGCTGACGGTGATTGCGTTACCAGTTATATCGGCAATATTGGCGTTGGCGATGTTCGTATTCCAGTCATCCGCCGCAGCCAAATTGTAGGTGGTGCCATCGGTTGAGGATGCACCGTTTTTATTGACGATCTGGTTGATGGCAGCTTTGTCGGTAGCGCTCAGCGTGATGGTAAATGCCGTACCGGAAGTAATCTCGACATTGCTGGTGTCGGTCAGCGTATAGGTCGAGCCGCCTTCACCGGTGAAGGTCAATCGCGAAGCATTGATATCGTTGGCCGCACCGCTGGCTTTGACCAGATGCGAGCCGGTCACGGTGAGCGTGCCGGTGCTGACGTTGTACACGGCGGAAGCAATCGTGGGCGTTTGCACGTTACTGACGGTAACGTCGTTGCCGGTAAGGTCGGAGTTGCCGCTTACTGCCGGATCCCAGCCAATTGCCGCAGCGATATTGTAAGTGTCGCCACTGACCGATAACGTGCCATTATTATTCAACAAGCCTGCGATATTGATCTGATCGATGGCATTCAGTGCAACGGTGAATTGCGTGGCGGAAGTGAGTTCGACATTCGGCGACGTGAGTGTATAGGTTGCGCCACTTTGCCCGGTTAGCGTCAGTTTGGAAACATCGATATCGTTAGCTGCACCGGCAGTGTCTACCATATTGACGCCGGTGACGACCAGTGCATTGGCACTGGCGTCATACGTAGCCGAGGTGATCAGCGACGGGACGGGGGAAATATCGATATTGTCGATGGACAGTTGTGTCGAAAAGCCGGATGTCAGGCGGATTTCGTCGATATTGTTGAAGGCTGAACTGAAACTCAACTGGCCGCTATAAACAGGACCAGAACCGCTAAGCTTGGTATAGGTGATATTGTCGACGGAATGGCTGTAACTTAGATCGAGACCTACACCGGAGACAACCAGGGTGCCGTCGCGGTAACCGGAAATCGTCACCGTTGCCGTGTTGCCATTCATACCATTGTCGAGATTGAATGAATTCAACTGGAAATCGGAACCGTCCGAAGATTTGAAATAAAAATTGTCAGCGAAGTGAGTACCGTCGTAATTGAGCAGAATCGACCGTCCGCCGGATTGATTCAGCGGTACGGACCAATGGATGACGTCGGCGTTGGCGATATTGATGCTATTACTGGAGCCGAATGTCCATCCGCTGTAGGTGGCTGCAAGTACGCTGACATTATCGATGAATGCTCCGGTATCGAAAGTGGTAGTCGTCATGGTGTGTAAGAAATCTCAGAGGTGTTTACAGATAAGTTGATTGAAATAAGTGTTGAGTATTTCATAGAGAGTAGCATTATTCAAACTCTTATGCGGTTTCACGGTATTGTAGAAGTTAATTGTTTCTCTTAAGAAAAAAGCGATTGCAGCTCAATCTGAGGTATGCTGATTTTCATGGAGTCCCAGGTTTTATAGAATGGATGGATGAAATGGAGGAGGAACAGAGTGCTTCGTACCGAATAAAGCTAAGGTGTATAAAAAGTATGTTATTTTCTAGACAAAGTCGCGCACAGTCATGTCGAGCTTCTATAATATGCAAGGTTTTTACTCATTCTAACTATTTTTAATCATGAATAATCACTTACTTTCTGATATTGCGGTTGATACTTGGGTGCAGGGCGGGCCGATTGCGTTAAATGATCTGATTGGTTCGGTGGTATTGGTCGAGGTTTTTCAGGTGAATTGCCCAGGTTGTTTTATCTATTCATTACCCAAAGCCGTTGGTTTGTATGAAAGATACCAGCAGCAGGGATTGGTTGTGATTGGCTTGGCGACTGCGTTTGAAGATTATGACAAAAATACGCTCGAGAATTTGCAAAAATTAGTGACAACGGGCGAAGTGATTGGTGAAACGTTCAAGGCACTGAATCAACGTGGTTTATTATCGCAACGCAAATTGACATGGAAAATACCGTTTGCGGTCGGTATGGATCGTGTCGTGGCGGAAACTGAGCCAGTTACCGATGAACGAGTGCTGCGCTATGCGCGTGAGTTTCTTGCTGAATTCGATAAACTTGGCGATGAGCGAAAGAAATCTGCGCTGCAGCAAGTCAGGCATTATTTGGAGCAAAAATCCATGAAAGCTGAAACGTTCGAACGTTTTGCATTGCAGGGAACACCTTCTTGTATTTTGTTTGATCGCAAGGGGCAATTAAAAGATGTTTCATTTGGCCAAGTAGATTATAAACAGGCAATGGTTGAACATTTTCTGGCAGAAAAATAGTTTAATCTGCGCACCAGAATCAAATTTACATCATCGAACGAAGCTTATGCAGTCAGCCAATGCACATAATGCGCTTATGGCCAAGTACCTGATCATAAGCATATTATGTGCATTTTGAAAAAGATGCGGTTTGATTCGATTCGATGAATTATGGGTTGGCATGAACGGTAGTCAATGTTTTTTCAAGCCAGTTTTCAAAAGCCTGGTGATTAGTTAAATCATAGTGCCAACACTGAAATCCTAATTTTTCCCCGGATTCGATATTTTGTAGCTGATCATCAATATAAATCGTTAATGCCGGATCGAGCTGATACCTATCGATAGCGTATTGGTAGATGGCCAATTCCGGTTTCAGAATACCAACTTCGAATGACAGTACTTTATGTTTAAAATACGAAAATTCCGGATAGGCTGCGAATATCCAAGGACAGTGGATCGCATTGATATTTGAAATCAAAATCAACGTATGGTTATTGCCGGTAAGCTGACGAACACAGCGCCACATTGGTTCATTAATAGTAAAAATTTGTTGCCAGGCGTGATAAAACTGTTCCGCTGTCGCATCACTTTGAAGAATCTGCAGTGCCCAGTTCGCATAGCTTGCCGCATCGACTGATCCGGCTTCTAGTGCGTCCTTTTGTTCAAGCACTTGTCGGATAAGCGGTTGATGGTTATTTATTCTGGCAGGTATCAGCGTTGCCAATGATGATTTAAAATCGAAATCGAGTAAAACACGGCCAATGTCAAACAAAAATGTTCTAGGAAAAGCAGATAAGATTGTTTGGTTGCTTGATGGCATGGTGTGATTGTAAAAAATAGCAAGCCAAAAATTAAAAGGACAAGAGATGCTAATTTAACGTCTCTTGTCCCGTAAAAGCTCCCCGCCTATGCCGTCAGACTATCATCTTGAACCATGGGTCCAAGGCGGCTGTTTCACGGACACATTGGGCACATCCAAAAAGGTGCGCACACCAGTATCACTAAAGTCCACAGCCATTTTCTAACAATTGGTTCAAAGAATATAAGCCTTAAACGAACACCGCAGGGATTAACCTTATTACCAAAAACTCTAACTTTCTTTCTTGATCATTACTTCATCAACTTTCTTCTTCAACGATACAATTCTACGCTTAAATTCATCCATGTCAAAGCCGGTTCCATTACGCAGCATCAGCAGTTCGTGCGTAATACTTAACGCTGCAACAATGGCAACACGGTCAGAGTCAACAACCTTGCCTTCCGCTTTGATCTCCTGGATTTTTTTATCCAAATAAGCTGCAGCAAGTTGAATGTCTTCTCGCTCCTCATCAGGGCAGGTGACGTGAAAATCACGTCCCATAATATTGATATTCAGTGTTTTGCTATTCATTGTCTGGCATATTTAATAAAAGTGTTTCTAGTCGACCGACCGCTACGTGTATTTTTTCATTGAGTTCTTCATTCTGAGCGTGTGTGTCCGCGAGCTCTTTACGCAATTTATTATTTTCTATGCAAGTATCCTGATACAAACGTAACAGCAGAAAAATTTTATCTTCAAGAGATTTTAGTTCTGTTTCCATGGACAAACTAAACCATTACAGGTTAATTGGTGACCACATTCTATTTGTTCTATCCCTACCACAATACTCAGCGCGCTTTTACATGAGATTACAATTTGCGATGTGTGCCATCGCAATAAGGCGCATTACTGGTTTTTTTGCAGGTACACAACCAAGCTGTTTTGTTTTCAGCGACACTAAATTTTTTGGGTGTGAATTCTGTATTTTTATGAGAACCATCGCAAAAAGGCTGGGATTTACTTTGACCACAAGCGCACCAATAATAATCTTTTCCTGCTTCCAATTTAACTTCAATAGGTGAAAAAGTTTGTCCGGTGTTCGAAGATTCGCTCATTCTTATCTCCACGCCAAATTTAAAATTTTTGTCTATACGGTTTAATGACTTGCTCAAACCGTATTGTTGCATAATCAAGTATACCTAATTAATTGTATTTAAGAAATTTCTTATACAAATAGTCGTAAAGCACTCGGACTGCCGGCATGAATGTGATTCTTCTTCATTGCAGCTTGTATTTCAATCAATTGTTGCTTGCTTTTTTGAATACCGCTGTCGCTCAGAGGTACACGATTATCATCAACCATAATACCGCCCAGCGTATTGGAAAAAATTTTTGCCAGATGCGTCATTTGATCGAATACTCTTTCGCCATGGGCAACTCTTGGAACATCCAACAGGAAAGTGACACCATGCGTTGTCAACGATTTCATATTCTCGGGCAAGAACGGAGACGATTCATAATTGTTCAGGGTAAACAATATATTATTACTGTCATCACGATATTTGAATATGCCTTCCGATTCGAGTCTGAACCCGGAAGCTTCCGCTAACGCGCGAACCTTGGTTCCAACAAATGCGCCGTCATCTCTGCTAATGATATTAATACCGATCATGACATCCACTTCAGCACAGAATTTATCCAATATGACAGCTTTTTCATGCACACTGACAATATCAGGGCATTCGGCTATGGCATGTACTTGTGATGCAAAATCTTGTACCAAGTCCCGGAATTTGGATAAATTGACTTCACTGATGGAGCCGGATCGATCGGCAAGCTGAAGGCAACCCTTTAATTGTACGTAACCGTCACTATCGACATTGGTTTCGTTGGTGATTTCTTCCCAGGACTCATTTTTATGCCGTTGTCCCAGCCAACAAACAGGTTTTCCAAAATCAAATTTTCTTTGCAATAATTTAGCGATATACGTGTTGGCAATGACTGATTCTGATTTGACATTGACGATATAGTTGGTGTTGCTGTCATAATCCAGCAATGGTGAAGTTGTGGGTGTGCTGGTCGAAGTATTGATCGGTGGACTTTGTGCGATTGATGGCTTTTTAAATTCAGTGTGAGCAGCGGTTAAATCAGGCTGCGCAAATGTGTCGAACGACACGTCGGGAGTCGGAGTTTTATTGAACTTCGGTTCGATCCTTTGCGCAATATCCTCAGAATCCTGCGTATCTAAAAGTATGTCACTATGCTCATGGTCAAATGCTGCTTGTACTTTACGGCGATAACGTTGTTGTTGCAGCCAGTTGAAGATAACAACACCGACGATTACGATAATGCCGATGATGATCAGGCTTAACTGCAAGTCACTAATATTACTTAATATTTCCATGCTATCTCCTAAAAATACCTTGATATAAAGCACATCAATTAGATCATGCCAGCTTGATATGATCAATTACAAATCTAGCACAGGCCGCTGGCAAGCTATCTGTGGTCGCTATGGCGTTAAAAATAAATAGGCTAAGAACAACATTGATCACGCATAAATTGCGCTTTCTCGCTTGTTTTTGCCTGGTATCAACGCCTTTGTTTTTCAATGGCCTGCTAGACTGCAGGTTGTTTAATCCGTTTTCCCAGTTTGATCGCATCTGCGATATCTACAGCAACTATCCTGGATACACCTTGTTCTTGCATTGTAACCCCAATTAATTGCTGTGCCATCTCCATGGTGATTTTATTATGACTGATGAATAAGAATTGAGTTTGTTTCGACATATTTTTTACTAATTCACAAAAACGATTGGTATTGCTGTCGTCAAGCGGTGCATCCACTTCATCCAATAGGCAAAATGGCGCGGGATTAAGCCGAAATAATGAAAAGATGAGCGCTAGTGCGGTAAGGGCTTTTTCACCACCCGATAATAAATGAATGGAACTATTCTTTTTCCCGGGTGGTTGAGCCATCAGTAACAATCCGGCATCCAGAATCTTACCATCGCTCAACTCTAGTCGGGCTTGCCCACCTGCAAATATAACCGGAAAGATTTCGCTCAGATACCGGTTGACCAGATCAAAGGTTTCTTGCAGGCGTAATTGTGTTTCACGATCAATTTGTTGAATGACATTTTCCAAAGTGGCGACGGCTTCATTTAAGTCCTGTAGTTGATTCATCAAGTTGGACTGACGTGTACGGGCAATGTCGAGTTCTTCCAATGCCGCGAGATTGACGGACCCCAGCGCCGTAGTTTCAGTGTTCAGTCGATTGATTTCTGATTGTAATGCCGCAATACTTTTTTTTCCTAACAGCGGTAAAAATAATTGGGTATCGACTTTGGCGTCATGGATCAATTCATCAAATTGGCTGATGGTGATATTTGCCGCTTGTTCTTTGAGTCGGGCTTGATTGATGGTGTCTCGTAATGAATATGTTTCTTGTTCGGATGTCAGGCGGGTATTTTCTATTTTCCGTAAATGGTGTGCAGTGTCTTCAACTTCCTGGCGTACTTGTACTATCGTTTGTTCAATCGATTTGCGCTGTATTCGCGCAGCTTCTAATTGATTATTCAGTGGGATTGGATTCAAGTTATCTTTTTCTTTGAGCAGCCTGGTATGGTTTTCTGCCAGTATGTGTAAATCATCGTGAATGGCTTGTACAGTCTGCTCTATTTCATTGATTTTATTGTCACATGTCTTTACATAAAATACCGCTTCCTGCATTTGCTTAGCGGATTGTTGCAGGCTTTGTCGTTGATTGGCGAGTGAGTGATTAGCAGCTTCCCATGAGAGCTGAGCTTGCTGTGTCAGTTGTTTCAGCACATCAATTTGCTCTAAGTTTTTTATTAATTTTGCTTGCGCGGATTGCTGCAGCGAGGTTTCGTTATCCAACGCCTGCTTAATTTCAGCTAACTCGGAATTAATCTGATTGCTGCGATGAATCGTGCGTTCGTTAATTTGTGAAAGCTTGACGATTTCAAGCTGTAGTTCATGTCGGTGCTGCTGTAATTGTTTGTTACGTTCACGCGATTGTTGAATGTCATCACTTAGCTTGGTATTGTGCTGTTTTGCGGTTTCCAGCAAGTCATGTTGATTGTGGAGCTGAGATTCATGCTGATTAATTTCTAGCTGCAGATTTTTTAATTCCTGCTGTCTCGATAACACGCCATGTAATTGGGAGTCAGGCGCATAAAAAGTGAGGCTGGTGCGCGTAATGATATGCCCCTGGCGCGTTACCAATGATTCACCAGCGCTTAACATGGGTTTTCTAGTGAGACCTTCCTGAATATTTTCTATCACATATACTTGGCATAGCCAATCTTCCAATACACGATGCACTTCGGGTTGGTTGATTGTGACATAGGTAAGTAGTTTTTCGCAGCCGAAGTGGGGTGGTATGGATTGTTGATCATCGGAGGATATCGCGGGTTGAGTTTTCTCAAAAATGGCCCATTTCCCTGATGGTAAGTCGTTTATCCAATTCTGAATGAACGCAAGTTGATCAACTTCGATACTATTGAGTCGTTCGCGTAAAACTGCTTCCAAGGCATTTTCCCATTCGGATTGTATTTGCAGGTGTTGCCATAAGCGAGGTAAGCCATCCAGTTGATGCTTGCTGAGCCAAGTAGTTAGCTGCTGATTGCTTTCCAATTTTTGCTGTAGATTTTGCAATGCATGGAAGCGAGCCGTCGTCTGTGATAATGCATGTTGCAGTTGTTGAATTTTGCTTGTAATTTGTTGTTTGTACTGAATTGTAGCGGATAATTGATTTTCTATATCCTGATGCTTCAGGTTCTGTTCCTGCAAAGTACATTCGGTTTGATCCATTGCTGACTGTAATTCAGTTAACCTGGATGTTTCAACGGAGATAAGTTCGTTTTGCTCTTTTAATAAACGGGAATAACGCGCCTCAAGCTGCTGGATATTTTTTGTGGCATGAGCGGAGTGACTATCTTCAAGCTGTCTGACTTGTTCGGTCATCAGAAGATCACGCCGGCATTTGTCTAGCGCTTCCTGGCATCGATGAAAATCGGCTTCCACGATCGGCAGTTGTTGGCTGAGCACATCATTCTTAAGCATACTTTCTGCATGCGATGCTGTGGCTTGTGTTTTTTCCTGATGCCAGTTTAATAGACTTGCTTGCGCGGTCTCTTTTAGCTGATTGTTTTTTTGCAGTCGATTTTCAACCTCCTGAATTTGCTGTGTTAAGCGTTCGGCATTGTTCTTCAAATGATTGATTTCTTGTTCTACACGACCTATCTCGGCATTGACCGTATAAAGCTGCCCTTGTACTTGCAGTAATTTGTCACTGATTTCATGTTCTTTTTCACGTGCTGTTTCATATTCTTTTTCAGCTTGATGTTGACTCGAGAGTGCAGCCTCTAATGCCGATTCAAGCGCCTGAATTTCTTTTTCTGCGTGGGTGCGTTGATTGACTGCGTCGTTTCTCCGTTGCAGCCACAGCAGCGACTGTGCGGTATGCAATTTTTCTTGCAACGATTGATATTGCTGTGCAGTGTTTGCTTGAATTTGCAGGTGCTGTAGCTGCGTTTCCAGTTCCTGCGAGATATCCACTAAACGGGTTAGATTTTTGCGAGTCTCTATCAGATGTGAAAAAGTTTCCTGTCTTCTCTCGCGGTATTGAGAAATGCCTGCAGCTTCTTCCAGGAAACTTCTTAATTCTTGCGGTTTCGCTTCAATAATCCGTGAGATCATGCCTTGCTCAATAATGGCATAACCTCGACCGCCAACACCCGTTCCCAGAAAAAAATCGGCAATATCGCGTCGCCGTACTTGCAGGTTATTGATGTAATAACTTGAGATACCATCGCGCTGGAGAACACGTTTAATCGCGATTTCGGAATAACTGGACCATTGCCCGGTGACCTTGCTCAAATGATTGTCAAAAACAATTTCGACACTTGCGCGACCGATTGCTTTGCGATGATCTGATCCGGCAAAAATAACATCCTGCATGGAATCACCACGCAAGGCAGAAGCCTTCGATTCGCCTAGAACCCATCGTACCGCGTCAATAATATTGGATTTTCCGCAGCCATTGGGGCCGACGATACCTACGAGATCTTGAGAAACGGGAATTAGCGTTGGATCGACAAATGATTTGAAACCGGCAAGTTTAATATGAGCTAAGCGCAATTTTTTGTTTATGAGATAAGACAGTTATAATAGGCGGTGTGTATGAGAGAACGATCAAACGATTATTGATTATTGTAACGGAATTAATTTAAACATGAGTGTGAAGAATGACCAGTAAGCCTGAGAAAACGCTTGAAACATTTCCAAATCCCTATGCCGACAGAGATTATCATATTCATATGGAAATCCCTGAGTTTACCTGTTTGTGCCCGAAGACAGGGCAGCCTGATTTTGCAACCTTGGTTCTTGATTATATTCCAGAGAAAAAATGTATTGAGCTCAAAAGCCTGAAACTTTATATCTGGTCATACCGGAATGAAGGGGTATTTCATGAAGCGGTTACCAACAAAATTCTCGATGATCTCGTTGCTATTTTAAAACCAAGATATCTTCGCTTAATTGCGCGTTTTTATGTACGTGGTGGAATTTTTACCAACGTTACAGTGGATTACCAAAAGAAAAATTGGCAACCGAAACAAACAGTTGTGCTGCAGGAGTTTAGTAGTCAATCGAATATTCGAAAATAATTATTGATAATTTACTTTAAGTAAAAATTTTAATATATTGTTTTTAATCTATATTATTAAACTTGACATTTCTTGCCACATAAAAAAATAGTTTGCAAAAGTCAAAAATTTATATATGCTGTCAACCAGTGTAAAGACAAATTAATCTATGTAAATGATTTTTAAAAGAAATGATCAATTCGCCTTACTAGTGTCGTTACTTTTCTGGACTTGCTCACTGATACCAGTTGATGCAGTTGCTGACAGATTAGTGCAGAACGAATATCAATATCAGACCGATTTGTGGGATCGCATACGCAGCGGATTTGCATTAAAACTCCCACCTGATAGTAAAGCAATACGTAAAATAGAGACTCCGTATACTCGACAGCCGAACACACTCAATCGCATTATTGAGCGTAGCGAACGCTACTTGTATCATATTGTAGAGGAGCTTGATCGCCGTGGTATGCCAATGGAGATTGCATTAATTCCGGTGATTGAGAGTTCTTATGATCCCCTGATCAAATCAAACAGTCACTCTGCAGGACTTTGGCAAATTATCCCGGAAACAGGCAAGAGTCTAGGTTTGGAACAAAATGTGTGGCATGACGATCGGCGTGATGTTATTGCGTCAACAGAGGCGGCGCTTGATTATTTACAATACCTTCATAAAAGATTTGATAACTGGAAGCTGGCGATAGCGGCATACAATATCGGTGAAGGTGCTGTAAGCAAAGCATTATCCAGGAGCGTTCATAAAGGTAGATCAAGTAGTTTTTACGATTTGAATCTTCCAGTTGAAGCTAAGCATTATGTATATAAGCTATTAGCAGTTAAGGATATTGTTGCTAATTCAAAGAAATACGGCGTGCGACTTCGACAGGTACCTAATCGACCGTATTTTGATACAATCAAAGTACATGAGCATATCGATATCTCCCTCGTTACCCGTCTTGCCAATATCTCCGAAGTTGAATTCACCGCACTAAATCCCGCTTATAATCGTTATGTCATTAAAGTACTCAATGCACCTCGTACTTTATTGTTACCTAAGGATAAAAAAGAAATTTTCTTAACAAATCTGGAAACATTTCAAGATCCGAGAATTTCGTGGCAGATTTACCGTGTCAAGAAAGGTGAAAATATCAATGAAATTGCTGGGCGATACCGTACAACTGTCAAACAATTACAAGCAATCAATGGTATAGCGCGGAACAAAAATCTTACACTCGGGCAGAAGATTTTGGTGCCTCAAGCGGTAGCGGAAAATCTTGTAGATGCTACTGCACAAAAGAAACAGTTGTTGCAAAATTATCTAGCAAGCGTTCACGTAGTTAAAAAGGGCGATACTTTGTATGAAATCGCAAAGCGATATGGCACGACAGTGAATCAGATTAAGTTGTGGAACAATAGTGATGAGAATTTGTCGATAGGCCAGAAGCTCGTTTTATCAAGAAGTTAAATTGGATCAAATGTTTTTCAAAAATTCAATACCCCAATTGACGCCAAATCCAGTAATTTCACTATCAACAGCGCCTAGTCCGTCTTTATGACTGCTGGCTGATAAATCCATATGTAACCACGGTATATCGTTAACGAATCGACGTAGAAAACATGCGGCGAGAATATGATCGAATTCTCCGCCAAGTTCGCATTGTTTAATATCTGCAATAGTACTTTCAAGGCTTTCTTCATAATCCATATCCATCGGAAAAGCGCAGACACGTTCTCCACTCTTGTTGCCTGCTGCGACGGCTTTCTGAACTAAATCGTCGCGATTGCTGAAGAATCCGCTATAACGTGATCCTAAAGCAGTTTTCATGCTGCCCGTCAGTGTGGCGAAATCAATGATCAGATCGGGTTCCAGTTTAATCGCCAATGTTAAGGTATCTGCTAGAACCATGCGCCCTTCGGCATCGGTGTGAACAATCTCAATCGATAGTCCATTAAGCGCTGAAATAATATCGTTCTGCTTGTAAGCACGTGGGCTGATATGGTTTTGTGCTATTGCAAGCCAGCAATCAATTTTGACTGGAATTTCAGCCCGCGTTGCCGCAAGCAGAATACCCAGAGCGACAGCAGAGCCGTTCATGTCTTCATGCATTCCCTGCATATACCGGGCCGGTTTTAAATTATGACCACCGGTATCAAAACAAATGCCTTTGCCGACAATAGCGATGCTTTTGTGTGGTGAATTCTGCTTGCAATTGTGCTGCAGATGCACAATGGCGGCATCTTCCGAGTCGCTGCCTTGTGCGACAGCAATAAAAGCGCCTGCACCGATTTCTTTGAGCTTGTTGAAATCGAATTCCTGGTATTTCCAGCCTTCATTTTCTGCCAGTTTCTTAATTTGCTGACGATAAGTTTTAGGGGTTAATTCATTAGCGGGTAATACCGTTAAGCCGCGAGCTAATAAATTGCCTTCCGCTAGTGCGCGCTGCAGTGTGAAGTTTTCAGCATCCTTGTAGCCATAGAGAAAAATCTTTGTTAAGGATTTTTTGATGGGCTTGTTTTTTCGTACAGGTAGTGCGGCGCCATTGACCCACATAGTATAAACAGCCAGTTCTGAAAAAACTTTCTTTTGGTGAGGGGTTCCATACACCGCGATATGGATTTCTGACGGATTCTCTGCAAGTAGTAATCTGATTGCTTTACGCACACAAGTTTGTTGCTCGAACACGGATTCACTCGTATCAATCATAACCCAGGCGCATAACTCACCATTTGCAAGATTTGCACAGACCGGAGTGCGATGAAGATCGGTCAATTGCATTTCGCGACGTAACAGCAATTTTTCTAGTGAATCTTCGCCAGTGACGCTGTATTTCTTGGGCAGCTTTTCTGATTTAGGGAGTATTACAAGAATATGCGGTGTTTTAATGGATTGATCAATAGGTGATGTATTCTGGAAGAGTGATGCCAGCATTGAAATCTTTCCTGTCAAATATTATTTTTTGAGTGACAATATCGGGAGTCATCGCGTAAAGAGTGGCCGCTATTAACTGTTAAATTGCTATTATTATATACGTTCTGTGGGCGGGATAGCTTGCAACAAATAGATTTATTCTGGTTCTAATAAGGAGTGTCAAATAGCAATGCGCCAATATCTCGAGCTAATGCAGCATGTTATTGATCATGGATGTCAGAAATCGGATCGTACCGGTACCGGTACGCGATCAATCTTTGGTTATCAAATGCGCTTTAATCTGGCTGATGGTTTTCCATTGGTAACGACAAAAAAGTGCCATTTAAAATCTATTATTCATGAATTATTGTGGTTTCTGCAAGGCGATACGAATGTTGCATATCTTCACAAAAACGGTGTGTCGATATGGGATGAGTGGGCTGATGCAGAGGGAAATCTGGGGCCCATATATGGCTATCAGTGGCGATCATGGGCAACAGCGGATGGTCACCACATTGATCAGCTCATGCAAGTGATCGAACAAATAAAAAACACACCGGATTCGCGGCGCATGCTGATTTCTTCATGGAATGTAGGTGATTTGCATAAAATGCGCTTGGCGCCATGTCATGCACTCTTTCAATTTTATGTGGTGGATAATCGGCTCTCGTGCCAGCTTTATCAGCGCAGCGCTGATATTTTTCTGGGCGTGCCCTTTAATATTGCATCGTATGCATTGCTAACCCTGATGATTGCACAAGTATGCAAGCTGGAACCTGGGGATTTTGTACATACCTTGGGTGATGCGCATCTTTATTTGAACCACCTTGAACAAGCTCGTGAGCAGTTATCGCGTGAACCGAAGCCGTTACCGACCATGACATTGAATCCGAATATACGAGAGATACTGGATTTTAAATATGAAGATTTTATTTTGGAAAATTATCATCCGCATCCAGCTATCAAAGCGTCGGTGGCCATATGACATTACCACGTTTATCTATTCTGGTGGCGATGGCCAGGAATCGAGTGATTGGTCAGCACAATAAATTGCCTTGGCATTTGCCTGCTGATTTAAAGCATTTTAAATTACTAACAATGGGACATATTATTGTCATGGGTCGTAAAACCTATGAATCCATTGGCAAACCTCTGCCCGGGAGAACTAACATCATCATCACGCAACAGAAAAATTTTGAAGTACCTGGCGCGACGGTCGTCAATTCCATTGGGGATGCTTTGCTGGCATGTGAACAAGCCAATGTAACTAGTGGTGAATGCTTCATCATTGGAGGAGAAAAACTGTACCGGCAAACAATTGAAATTTGCCAACGTATGTATGTCACGGAAATTCAGAAAGATTTTGAGGGAGATACTATCTTTCCGGAATACGATCCAAATGAATGGGAAGAAACGCAACGGGAGAAATATTTTTCTGATAGCGATAACACGATGGAATACCATTTTGTCATACTGGATCGTAAAGGATAGTGATCGTATTAAGTGGGCTGGATTGTCATGCTGTTATAAAGAAAAAATGGTGAAGCGCATGTTTCATGCGACTTCACCATTTTGTTGTAAGATGAAAAATTAAGTGTATAAGTATAACGAGTGCTTATATCACTTGAACATCCGGTAGCGGGAATCCGTTGAAGTTGCTGGCATAAGCCGTGGTGTATGCGCCCGCATTAGGAATATAAATAAAATCACCTTCCTGCAAGTCATTGGGAAGCATCAAATCATGAGTCAGAATATCCACTGAATCGCATGTGGGGCCAGCAATTGACCAAGGAATATCGTTGCCTTTGCGATCAGTAAGGATTTCATAGCGCAAGCCTTCTGTAATTTCTATAACTCCGCCAAACATGCCTGCATCCCAATACATCCACCGTTTACCATTGCGAGTTGCAGTGCCGACTACACGACAGACAAAATAAGCTGAATCGGATACCAAATAACGACCAGGTTCTGCCATTATATGGATGTTATCAGGTAAATCAGCGATAGCATCATTGATGATTTCAGCGATGATTTCAATGGAAGGAATAGGTTTGACGTGACGCACCGGATAGCCGCCACCAATATTCAGTAATCTGGGATTCAACCCTGCGACTTGCATATCGGCAAAAACCTTTTTTGCGCGCTCAATGCCAACTCGCCAATTTTGAGGGTTACGGCATTGCGAACCTACATGAAATGTGACGCCGGCTAAATCAGCTTTGAGTTGAACGGCTTCATGGATGATTTCATTAATGTCTGCGAGATGTGTTCCAAATTTGCCGGCTAGCGGCCAATCACTGCCAATATTCGGCGTATCAATACGCAAATACATTTTTGCATCAGGCTTGACGCTCACGATTTTGCGTAGTTCTTCTACACTATCAATCACATACCATTCGACACCTTTAGCCGCAGCGTATTCGAGGTAAGCACGAGATTTCATTGGGTTGCTATAAAACACTTCAGCCGCAGGTACGCCCAGCGTTAGTAGCAAGTCAAGTTCAGCAATGGAAGCGATTTCAAAACCAACGCCTTCTTCAATCAGCGCTTTTAACACACGATGATCAGGGTTAGCCTTGACAGCATAATGCGGATGAACGCGCGGCATTGCCATTTTAAATCGTCGGGCTTTGTGTCGGACAATATTACTGTCAACCAGTAAAAATGGGCGTTGATAGCCTTTTTTTAGTGCATTCTGAACGTGTTTAAAATTCAGACTACTTTCTGGGTGGGTATCAAATAAGACTTCAGATGGATCAGATTTTTGAAGTGTGGACGAGAATGCAGACATGAGTGCGCTCCTTAAAATCGCTACGTTTCAGGGATATGAACATTGACTAAATCAACCGGAGCAAAAAAGTTCTTGGTGCTTCTCATGATGACCTCCTTATCGGCTAAATATATTGAGTGTTAATTTGCACGCATTATAGTCTGCATTCAGAGCAAAGCAAGTGTTTTTTTGCATAAAAATTATTTTTTTATATAATTTGTTTATATGCGCAAAAACAATGTGTTGTGTAACTATCGCTAGGGTGTATTTGACGGTCTTTTTGCAGAAAAGTTTATATGATTTTTGTCACCTTCAGCGTAATGAGTCTATATGAAGCCTGTTAGTGCCAATGAAATCTTAAGTAGCTATCTTTTTTTTCATTGAACCTGAAATGAAATCGATTTTCTCCGCGACCAATTGCATGCTGTTTGGGAAGAAGTTTGAATGGTCCAGCGGCGGAGTATGATTCTTCAATTGTCAGTTTTCCAGAATGCGGTGAAAAAAATCTTAATTCAAACCGGCCAGGGCTGATTTCCCGTAATAGGGGAGCAAATGGTTTGGCTAGCGGCTCGCCGATGAATACGCCTTGTCCTGGCCAGGCTACACTTTTCCAATAGGCTTCAATGACACTGGTTCCCGATGCATAATGAAACATGGCGACTGCGGGCGATGGAAACTTTTGTGGATAGCTGCAAGGTTCGACAACGGTGCCATAGCTTGCTGTGGCACCGGCTTCCAACCAACGCAAGCTGCTCATTTGAAGTGAATCGGTCAGCATGCCGCCGGCCGATGTTAAGTGGTCTGCCAGCGCACCTGGCAGAAAGCCTAACGTCTGTAGCATGGGCACTTCAGTCAATCCGGTAAAGTAAAAAAGCACGTCCTGATGATCGGAAATAGCATCGGTTTGAAGTATTTGTATCGAAAAAACACCGGCCAGATCTTTTGCGGTGTGCGCAAAGCTGCCTGCGCGGCTGTTACGTGCTTTATCTGAAGTGCTCAATAGATAAGCCTGGCCTTTCGGAAAACTATGATCTGAAGCGATGCCTCGGTCAATGAGTGCTTTGACTTGTTCGAAGGAAGTTCCAGCTAACATCATGGCGGGGCGCAGCTTGTAACCATCGAACGGAGACAGGCTGGGCGAATTGAAGTAAGGGCTAGGTGCTGTCGGTTCACACTTTTTCGAGCAAAATTTTCTATCGAAGCCAAACGCTAGGGCAGAAGTCAATGACATGCAACCCACCCGGTAGGGAGTGGTCCAGGCAACAGCGAATGCTTGCACATGATCCGGCGTCAGTTGATCAATGGTAGCTTTCAATTGTTTGAATTCTTTGGGAGTCATGACACTGCGTTCAGAGGAGAAACGTAGATGAATTATGTTGGCTTCCGGTATCTGCCGTGCCTGCTGATAATAATGACCGATTTGTCGGGACAAGGGGTCATCATCATTAACAATGACAGCAATATCATGGGATTCTAAGCCGGTGCGCGGCAAGGAGATGTGCTTTTGCGCCTCTGCTGGGAAAGCTGCGAAAAACAGCATGAGCGCCAAAATAATAGAAAACCGTTTGATCAGATGTAAACTTTCCCGTGCCAACATCAAAGCGCCTCCACACCAATGAACGGATGTTACAGCCTCAAATTTTCGGCAATGTCACACCATGCTGCCCTTGATATTTACCACCTCGATCTTTATAAGAAGTCTCGCAGACTTCGTCCGATTCAAAAAAAATGACTTGCGCAACACCTTCGTTGGCATAGATTTTAGCGGGCAGGGGAGTGGTGTTGGAAAATTCCAGCGTGACATAGCCTTCCCATTCCGGTTCAAAAGGGGTGACATTGACGATAATGCCACAGCGCGCATAGGTTGATTTGCCCAAACAAATGGTCAATACATTGCGTGGAATACGGAAATATTCCACAGTACGCGCCAGCGCAAAGGAATTGGGAGGAATGATGCAAACATCGCTTTTGATATCAACAAATGAGTTGGAGTCAAAATTCTTCGGATCGACGATGGTGGAATTGATGTTGGTGAACAACTTGAATTCATCCGAGCAGCGAATATCGTAGCCATAGCTTGAAGTGCCGTAGGAAACAATGCGCTGATTGTCTTTCTGGCGAATCTGGTCAGGCTCAAATGGCTCAATCATGCCGTGCGCTTGTGCCATCCGACGAATCCATTTATCTGATTTAATCGTCATGCTTTAGCCTTTTCTAGTCATTTTCCATGATGATCTTGGCGAACAATTCCGAGTGATCTTCAGCAGATTCAGCCACTTTAACAGCGATTCGTCGCGCAATCAGCCGGTACATTTCGGCTATTTTTCCATCCGGTTCGGCAACGACGCTGGGCTTGCCCATATCGGTATGCTCGCGGATTTTGATATCGAGCGGTAATGTGCCGAGAAATTCCACATTGTAATCCTGGCACATTTTCTCACCGCCGCCGGTTCCAAAGATGGGCTCGGTGTGTCCGCATTGTGAGCAGGTATGCGTGCTCATATTTTCCACAATGCCAAAAATTGGGATGCCTACTTTCTCAAACATTTTTAACCCCTTGCGTGCATCGAGCAAAGCGATATCCTGCGGTGTGGTGACAATGACTGCGCCCGTGACCGGGATTTTTTGTGCCAGCGTCAGCTGAATATCTCCGGTACCGGGTGGTAAATCGACGACGAGATAATCCACGTCTTTCCAGTTGGTATCATTCAACAATTGCTGCAACGCCTGGGTAACCATCGGGCCGCGCCAAACCATCGGGGTTTCGACGTCGATCAAAAGGCCGATGGACATGGCCTGAATGCCGTGTGCCAGGACCGGTTCCATGGTTTTGCCATCGAGTGATTCGGGGTGGTGGGTGATGCCCAGCATCTGCGGTTGTGACGGACCGTAAATATCCGCATCCAGAATGCCCACGGACGCGCCTTCCGCGGCCAATGCCAATGCCAGATTGACTGCTGTCGCCGATTTTCCGACGCCGCCCTTGCCGGATGCCACCGCAATGATATTTTTAACGCCGGGAATGAGCTTGACGCCGTGTTGCACGCTGTGCGGAATAATTTTGCTGCTGACTGTCACCTGAATATTTCCAATGCCAGGAATTGATTTCAGTGCTGCAACGATCTGCTTCTGGACGTTGTCTTTGACGCTATTGGCCGGATAACCCAATTCGATGTCAATGGATACATTATTTTGATCAATCTGAATGGCATGCACTGCTTGCGAGGTAACGTAATCTTTGCTGGTGGTTGGATCGATGGTTTGTCCAAGTATGGACTGTATGTTTTGCTCAGAAATGGTCACTGCGGAACTCCTTGTTACTGCTGGTTAGCGATTTAAATTTAATAGGGGGATGGTAACAAATATCAGGAATGCGCACACAGTTTGTTACAATTAGCCTTTATTCAACCCGGTTTGCGAACAGCTAATGAACAAGCGAAAAATTCTGGTCACCTCTGCGTTGCCTTATGCCAATGGCAGCATCCATTTAGGTCATTTGGTGGAATATATTCAAACGGATATATGGGTACGATTTCAGAAAATGCGCGGTCATACGGTTTACTATGTGTGCGCGGACGATACGCATGGCACGCCGATTATGCTGCGCGCGGAAAAAGAAGGCATTACGCCGGAAGCTTTGATTGCGCGCGTACATGATGAACATTTCGGGGATTTTGCCGGTTTTCATATCCAGTTTGATAACTATTACAGCACTCATTCGACGGAAACGCGGCATTTTTCCGAAGATATCTATGGCAAGCTCAAGGCCGCCGGTTTGATCGCGGTGCGCGGCATCGAACAACTCTATGATCCGGTCAAGAACATGTTTCTGCCTGACCGCTTTGTTAAAGGGGAATGTCCGAAATGCGGCGCCAAAGACCAGTACGGTGATTCCTGCGAAGCCTGCGGCGCGGCTTATACGCCAACGGAATTGAAAAATCCGTATTCATCTGTTTCCGGCGCCAAGCCGGTGAAGAAATCATCGGAGCATTACTTTTTCAGTCTGTCGGATCCGCGCTGCGCAGACTTTTTACGCCGCTGGACTCGGGAAGCGGATCATTTACAGCCGGAAGCCGCCAATAAAATGCGTGAATGGCTGGGTGAAGCGGGGGATAACAAGCTTTCCGATTGGGATATTTCGCGGGATGCACCTTATTTTGGTTTTGAAATACCCGATGCGCCAGGTAAATATTTTTATGTCTGGCTGGATGCGCCGGTTGGTTATATGGGTAGTTTCAAGCATTTGTGTGCACGGGAACACATCGATTTTGACGCATTCTGGCAGCAAGCATCGGATACTGAGCTGTATCATTTTATCGGCAAGGATATTTTGTATTTTCATGCGTTATTCTGGCCAGCCATGCTGCAAAATGCGGGCTACCGTACGCCGACCAAGATTTTTGCGCATGGTTTTCTCACCGTGAATGGTGAAAAAATGAGCAAATCCCGCGGCACGTTCATTACGGCGGAAAGCTACTTGAAGCAAGGCCTGAATCCGGAATGGCTACGCTATTACTACGCGGCAAAACTCAACAGTACGCTAGAAGATATCGATCTGAATCTGGAAGATTTTGTCGCGCGTGTCAATTCCGATCTGGTCGGTAAGTTTATTAATATCGCCAGCCGCTGCGCGGGTTTTATCAGTAAGCGGTTTGATGGCAAGCTTGCGGATGGTGCGCAGTATCAACAATTGCAATCCTTGGTGAATGAACGTTTTGCCACCTGGCGACCCGATTCCATTGAGAAAGCGTTTGAAGACAGGGAATTTGCTGCTGCCATTCGCCATATCATGAAATTTGCCGACGAGGCGAACGAAATGATTCATGAACTGGCGCCGTGGGAAATCGCCAAAAATCCGGATCGTAGCGATGAATTGCAGCGCATTTGCAGCTTGGGCATTCAATTGTTTTACCTATTGTCGCGCTACCTGAAACCGATCTTGCCGGAAACGGTGAAGCAGATTGAGCTTTTCCTGAATTGCGCACCATTGACGTGGCCCGAATTGGGTGAGGAGCAACCGGTATCGGATTTATTGCTGCCCGCCGGACATACCATCCATGTCTATCAACATTTGATGACACGCATCGATACCAAACAAATTGATGCATTGATCGCCGCCAATACGCAAAGCCTGGTACCCGCCGGCCAAACCGATTCTCCCGTACGGCATGCGCAAAAGCAGCAACACGCCGTGACACCCATTGCCGAGACGATTTCCATCGACGACTTTAACAAAATTGATTTGCGCGTGGCAAAAATTGTCAATGCCGAGCATGTGCCGGGCGCGGAAAAATTGCTGAAATTGACGTTGGATATCGGTAATGAACAACGCACGGTGTTCGCCGGTATTAAATCAGCCTATGACCCGGAACAACTGAAAGGGCGCTATACCGTCATGGTGGCGAATCTTGCCCCGCGGCAGATGAAGTTCGGTTTGTCGGAAGGCATGGTACTGGCAGCCGGTGGCGGCAATCCGGGTGAATTATTTATTCTTTCGCCCGATACCGGCGCGCAGCCGGGAATGCGGGTTAAATAACCGGCATCGCGTCGATGGATCTGACCGAACACATCAGGCAACGCGAGCTTGCATTGTTGCACACCGATCTTGCGGCGAATCCTGCATTGATTGATGAACTGCTAGCTGCCGACTTTGAAGAAATCAGCAGCAGCGGGGAAGTGAATGCAAGAAATGACGTGGTCAACTGGTTGTTGAGCAAGGATCAGCACATTCAATGGGTGTTGACTGATTTTAGAATCAGAGTGTTAGCCGATGATTGGGTGTTGGCGCACTATACCGCACAAAAGTGCGATGATCCGAATGTCACCAGCAAAGGATCGATCAGAACCTCGATTTGGCAACATCAGGGGAATCATTGGAAAATGGTATTTCATCAGGCATCCAGGAAAAGTTAACGTTTCGAATAATAGGAGAATGCAGTGGAACTCAATGAAGAGCAGCAACTCAACGAAATCAAAACCAACCTTGCAACCGTCCAGCAACGCATCGTCGATACCTGCAAGCGAATTGGTCGCGATCCTGCCAGCGTGCGGCTTTTGCCGGTCACTAAAACCGTATCGGCGGAAAGACTGCGCATTGCCTATGCGGCAGGCTGCCTTGAGATGGGAGAAAACAAAATCCAGGAAGCACGCGAAAAATCCGAAGTGCTGAAAGACCTGGACATCAAATGGTCGATCATCGGTCATCTGCAAACCAACAAAGCCAAATACCTAGCGCGCTTTGCCAACGAATTTCAGGCGCTGGACAGCCTGAAAGTCGCCGAAGAACTCGATAAGCGTTTGCAAAATGAAGGACGGGCAATTGATGTCTACGTGCAAGTCAACAGCTCCGGCGAAGAAAGCAAATTCGGCTTGCCGCCGGAAGCCGTGCGCGATTTTGTCCAAAGCTTGCCGCAATTTTCATCGCTACGCATCAAAGGCCTGATGACACTCGCCATCTTCTCATCCGATCACGATCGGGTGCGCGAATGCTTTATCAAAATGCGGGAAATCCAAAGCATGCTGCGCCAGGAAGCACCGGCAGGGTTGTCGTTCGACGAACTATCGATGGGTATGTCGGGCGATTATGAATTGGCTATCGAAGAAGGCGCAACCGTTGTGCGCGTCGGGCAGGCTATTTTTGGTAAGCGGCCGTTGCCGGATAGCCATTACTGGCCTGGGCTTGGTTAAAGAATAGGTAGTTGCGAGTATTCAAATGCAGGTTAACGGCTATACTCCGGTTGCAGGGCATGCTAACTTCTCCCAAAACGTCGCACACTTTTAACCAGGCCACTAACTGGTGTAAAAAATTTACATGATAGCAACTTTCCATTTACTTATAATCGCTAAGGCACCGTATCAAAACCTTTGTGAAAACAATTCTTTCGAGTAGTAAAACACCATTCTTTCAAGGGATCATCATGAGCATTTCATACAAACGCCCAAAACTTAAATTCATTGCTATTTTTTTTATTGGGATTTGTGCCGCGTCAAATTCTGCAATAGTGAATGCGGAATGGTCAATTAGAGGATTGGGCAATTTAGGCGGAATCGATACTTTTGTAAGTGCGATTAGCGACTCTGGCCAGATAACGGGGAGTTTTCTTAACGAGGATGTTTATCACGGTTTTATATCAGGTAATAACGGCATAGGTATGACTGATATTGGCACCCTGGACGGGAGCGACAGTTTTGCTCGAGCGATAAATAATCTCGGGCAAGTAGCGGGAGAGTCTCCGAATTTTGATTCACCTTATTCTCATGCATTTATAACAGGTCCTGGCGGTAAGCCCATAAATGATGTAGGTAACATAGGGGTTAATGGTGACGTTTATGGCATTAATGATTCTGGACAAATCGTCGGAGATCTCGATACTGTCAGTGTCAGCGGTTTTCATGCTTTTATCACGGGTTCTAACGGTATTGGCATAACGGATCTGGGTACTTTGGGGGGAGTGTATAGCTCTGCTACTGGCATCAACAATTCCGGACAGGTGACGGGATGGGCTCAAACGGGAAGTAGTGGCAATGCTTCTGTTGATAGCCATGCTTTTATTACCGGGCCTAACGGCGCAGGTATGATCGACTTAGGCACGTTAAATGGCAATTTCAGCGCTGCCAATAGCATCAATAATTCCGGACAGGTTGTGGGAAATGTTGGAGAACTCAGCGATATCTATTATCACAACGCTTTCATTACAGGGCCTGACGGTATGGGTATGACCAACCTCGGTACTCTGGGTGGATACTTCAGCGATGCCCTTAGCATCAATGACGCAGGGGAAGCAGTGGGGTGGGCTGAAACGGCAAATGGCGATTTCCATGCTTTCTTATATAGTCATGGTGGGATAACCGATCTTTCGCTATTGGATGTTGTCATCGCTGGCGGGTGGGAGAGCATTTCCACGGCTGTTGACATCAACAACAATGGGCAAATTATAGGAAGTGGAGTTAACGCTCATGGCGTATCCGAAGCATTTTTGCTGTCCTATACACCTGATACCATATTTACGCCGAATCCCATATTTATTCCACCGCCTCCTCCACCAATTCCTGAACCTGAAACTTATCTCATGTTATTGGCTGGATTAGGATTGATGGGTTTGATGGCATGGCGGAGAAAACATAACGTTTAATCGCATCGCGAAAATCTCGAGTGACCTGGTTTAATGAAACCGGATAGTCCAGTTAAGAGAAGTTAGTTCGCATTCTTCTGATTCCTGCGCGATAACGAGGATGATTGAGGAATCTTGCCAATACCAAAATAATAGAAAACATGACACTGATTGACCGGCGAAGAGAATATGTTTATTGCCGTTCTTGTCATTTTTAGATTATTGTGAGGACAAGCTTGCCTAATGGGTGACTCTGCTCAAGGAAGTGTTGCGCCGTTGCAGCTTCCGCTAAATCAAAGCGTTGTGCGATTTCAATGGTCAATTTGTTTTCATCGAACAATGCGGCGCATTGTCGCAATATGTCGGCCTGATGTAATTTGGCGTCTTCCAATTCCATTAAAACAGGGGATAGCATCAGTTCAAGACTGAAACGCACATTGCGCAGTCGTGCGTCGTTCCAGTTGGTATCAGGTTCGGGCTGCAGAATCGTCACGACATCGCCATAATATTTGACGCAACTAAAACAGCTTTGTAGGACACTTGCGCCAATGGTGTCAAATGCAATATCCACGCCCTTGCCGGCAGTCCATTGCAATACTTCCGCGACGACGTCTTGTGTTTGATAATTGACAATTTTATCGGCACCCAGATGCCTCACAAAGTTGGCTTTTTCATCACTGCTTACGGTTGTGATCACCTTGGCACCAATCCGTTTTGCCAATTGGATGGCGGCATGACCTACACCGCCGGCGCCCGCATGGATTAATATCGTTTGGCCGCTGGTGATATGTGTCCGATCATGCAGCGCTTCCCATGCGGTGATGAAAACCAGTGGCACTGCCGCAGCCTGCTCGAAAGATAATGAACGTGGTTTCAAGGCAAGTAAGCTGGCATCAACCAGCGCGTATTCAGCGTAAGTGCCTTGGCGGCCATTAAGTCCCGGTTGTGAGAAATAAACTTCATCCCCGGGCTTGAAGTTTTGCACATGACGTCCGACAGTTTGTACAATGCCGGCGCCATCGCAGCCCGGTATCACCGGAAAGGAAACAGGAAAACGCTCTGGTGCAGCGCGAATTTTGGTGTCAATTGGATTGATGCCGATGGCTTTAATATGCACCAATACCTGATGATCACCACATGGACCGGGAGATTTGACATCGCCATAGCGCAAAACACTGACTGGGCCACCTTGTTCAAAATATACCGCTTTCATAACGATCTCCAATATTATTTTTAGCCTGCCAAATTCTAGTGAAACTTGTAGTACGAAAGCCATGGGGTATGTTAATTTCTCCCAAAACGCCGCACACTTTTTGATTTGATCCTATATTTTGCCAATTATTAGAATAAAGTTGTCAACTTAGCGTGTAGCTATTGGTGGTTTTTAATTAACTTTGATTGTCAATTGAGTATGTTGATAGCAATTACCGATTTCAAACTTCAATAAATTGTATTGTTCTTAAAAAAATATTGCCTAATAGTGGTTTGTCAAAAGCGTGATGGCTACATTCTTGGAATATTTATCGGCCACGGCAACTTTGAATCTCTACCGGGTTAAATTCATTGCTCCTTGGGGCGGGATCGTTCATTTCGACGGATAATATACTAAAAGAAACATGACAATTCCTACTCATTATTTCAAATTACTCAATCCCTTGCGATCTAAGATAATCTTCATAATTACCTTTGAAGTCGTTAATGCCGTCCGGCTTCATTTCAAGAATTCGTGTGGCCAGTGAGGAAACGAATTCCCGGTCATGGGAAATAAAAATCAACGTGCCGGTAAATTTCTCAAGCGCGCTATTCAGCGATTCGATGGATTCCATATCCAGGTGATTGGTCGGTTCATCCATCAGCAAAACATTCGGTTTCTGCAAGATCAGCTTGCCAAATAGCATGCGGCCCTGTTCTCCACCGGAAATCACACGCGTGGATTTCTTGACGTCATCGCCTGAGAACAATAACCGGCCGAGTGTGCCGCGTATCGTTTGATCGTCGTCACTGCCTTGCCGCCACTGATCCATCCATTCGGTCAATGACAGTTCTTCCTCAAAATCAGCCGCATGATCTTGCGGAAAATAACCGGGGCGCGCTTTCTCGGCCCATTTGATCGAACCGGAATCCGCTATTAATTCACCAGCAAGGCAACGCAGCAGCGTGGTTTTTCCGATGCCGTTGGGGCCGATGATGGCGACTTTTTCGCCGGCTTCGATGTCGATGCTGAGATGATCAAATAAAGGTTTATCCAATCCGGGAAAGCCCTTGCTGATTGCTTTGATGGAAACCGCCAGCCGATGCAGTTTATCCCTATCATCCACTTCAAAGCGGATAAAAGGATATTGGCGGCTGGAGGGTTTGACATCTTCCAGTTTGATTTTCTCGATCTGCCGCGCACGGCTGGTGGCTTGCCGGGCTTTCGACGCATTCGCAGAGAAACGGCTGACAAAAGATTGCAAATCGGCAATCTGCGTTTTCTTCTTGGCATTATTGGCCAGCATGCGCTCGCGCACCTGGGTCGAAGCGGTCATATAGTCATCATAGTTGCCGGGGTAGATCCGCAGTTCGCCGTAATCCAGGTCGGCCATATGCGTGCATACGCTGTTCAGAAAATGCCGATCATGCGAGATGATGATGATGGTGTTTTTGCTGGCATTGATGACATCTTCCAGCCAACGGATGGTATTGATATCGAGGTTATTGGTCGGTTCATCCAGCAATAAGATTTCCGGATTGGAAAATAACGCCTGTGCCAACAATACGCGTAGCTTGAATCCTGGCGCAATCGCGCTCATCAATCCCTGATGCTGGTCCGAGGGAATACCCACCCCAAGCAACAGCTCCCCGGCTCGCGCCTCAGCGGAATATCCATCCAGTTCGGCAAATTGAGATTCCAGTTCAGCGGCATGCATGTAATCGGCTTCCGTGGCATCCGGATTGGCATAAATGGTGTCACGCTCCTGTTTGATTTGCCATAATTCCGTGTGTCCCATCATGACCGTATCAATGACGAAACAATCTTCAAAAGCGAATTGATCCTGCCGCAACTTGCCCACCCGTTCGCCGCTGTCAACCGCGATATTGCCGGCAGTGGGCTCAAGATCGCGGCCAAGGATCTTCATGAAGGTCGACTTACCGCAACCATTCGCGCCAATCAAACCATAGCGATTACCACCGCCAAATTTTACGGAAACATTTTCAAAAAGCGGCTTGGCGCCGAATTGCATGGTGATATTGGCTGTTGTAATCAAAGTGGATACCTACAGATAGATGGTTGCAAGAAAGGGGGGCATATTTTAAACGTTTTTCAATGGAATTGCTGGGTTAAGGTGCATATTAATCCACAGACTCGGCGATTCGTTGCACGGAACGGCGGTTGATGGGTGATCTATGTAGGCTAACATGAGTGCTTAACCTCGCTCCCTGCCTGCGGTCGCCGTGCGACAAAGTCGCGCAGCACAGTAGGTTAGACGGCATTAGGAATCCCAACATCGTTCAACCTAAAAAGCAAGCGGTCAACTGAGGTTTTTAGGTTAAATATTGGCATCAGGTGTGAGGGAATGAACAATATGCAATATTTCAAAAAATTTGAGTTAGCTGATCTTTAGCCACAGATGCTTATATATTTTCATTGATAATTCTTATTAAATACTTATAATGGCATCTATGAATGCGATCATCTGGAAAACGAAGGCAATCAAACAAGTGCTGAAACTGCAGCGGCAAACGCACAAATCATTCGCGATGTGATCGAAGAAAAACTCTCTGTTTTCCTGATTGCACAGGTGTCAAGAAGCTGACCAATCATCAGTTTCAATATCGCCTTCGCATCGGAAATTACAGAGTTTTCTTTGATTTCGATGGAGAAATTCATATCGTCAACATTGAAGAGGTGAAAAAACGCGATGAAACCACTTACTAATTATCAAACAATCAATGATTCGGAAGGCCGTCCGGCTTTTGTGGTAATCCCTTACGCGGATTTTGTTCATTCCCAAACCTATGTGCCCAAAGATGGCGTGCCGCATGCAGTAGTCAGTAAAGCCATTGACGGCATGAGTATGCTCGCCGCTTGGCGCGAATACCTGATGCTGACACAAGAAGAAATGGCGCAGCGCATGGGTATCACGCAGGCCGGTTATGCCCAGATCGAAGCCGCCAAGCGCTCGCGCAAGGCAACACTGGAAAAAGCCGCTGTTGCTATGGGTATTACACTGGAGCAGTTGGCGTATTGAAGTGGTTGTGCAGCAATAAGGTACCAACAAGGAACCAGGTCATGAATGAACACGTGTCACTAGAATTACCAAGGTAGGCTAGGATGACATTAGAATCCCAATACCGTCCAAGCATATTCCCATCCGGTGCCGATCTGCAATAGTTCACGCTGCGGTTTAATGCACTATCGTTTTGTTTACCGCGACGATCATCGAATCACAAATAATGGAAAATACCGATCAGTGAAACGCCTCCCGCTGCATAGATGAGTGGACTGTCCCAGGTATGTGGAGAAAAAGCCTCGGCTAAGGTAATCAGGATCGGCATTAGCAGTAGCGCGGCAACAAGTTGAGTGGGGCTGAAATAGGAGTGAAATGCCAATATTGCAATCATAGTGGTTATCCATACGCATGCGCTGCCCATATAACTGCGAACGTACTTTTGCTGGGTAAACAGCGCATAAGTGGTATATTTTCTTTTGCCGAATCTTATCCCGACGGGTTCCGCCAGACCGTCTCCGACGCCATTGGCAATGATGATGATCATGACGGGCGGTAGCATGTCGCGGCTTTCGAAGTAAACCAGCAAGGGGATGAGTACCAAGTAGCTTGCGATAAACTGTGTGTAAAGCCAGATCAATGTAAATGGCCTATCTTCCGGCCTGTCAATCGAGCAGAACATTACGGAAAGCATTCTGACCTTGTTGCGCAAGGGCGCGATAAAAAATGTTAGGAAAACGAATGCGCAGATGATATTGACGAAAAATGTGGTTGCGCTGTATGGGTATTCAATGACGAGTGACAGTAAAGTCGGCAGAAAGAAAAAGGCGAAATGATTTATTTTTCGCGTGTAGTTAACTTTGAAATTTCGATGGATGACTAATAGCCCGCACGCATAGTGAATTAAAAATAGTAGCGCGTAGAAAATTGCATGGTGTAACCAGAATTCGAAGGGGATAGGCATATGCGGATCGGCTATGGTTGCATCGACGAGTGGTGAGTGCCATTCTATACATGTTGCGTCCGATCAGATATACCGTCCGTTCTCAGGCTCATAATAACGGGAATAGTTTTAGTGCAGACTTGTTTTGCGATCAGAATACTGCTTGGGAAATCCCAGTTTGTATTCTAATAATTGGCTATTACCGCCCGGGTCTTCATCGGATAAATTGGTACAGCCGTATGTATATTTTCCCAGCGCCAAGCGGAGGCTTTTTAATGGGTACAGATTATTTAGGTTCGTATAGCATTTCTTTTTTACTACTCAATTTATCGATATAAATAATTCCTTTCATTTTTAAAAAAGCATGATAATTATAAATTGTGATTTTTATCACATAGTTAAGAGCCATTAAAGAATAGATTAAACGCAGGAGTAAATGAAAAAAATGAATTTATTCCTAGAGAAGGTGATGTCAAAGTTTAATTTTACTTTAAGAGGTGATAGTGATGATTAAGTTATTGAAATTAATGTATCTATGCTTGTTTCTTGCATTAACATCTATGAGTGTGCAAGCACAAAAAACTAATTCAGCCACAATAACACCTGATGAAGGAGTTAGTGCATGTCACACAGGATTATATGGCAATACCGGTTTATGTGAAGACCAATTACCAAAAGCCATTAAGAAAGAAACAGCAAGAGCTTTAGAAGTTGAAACTGCATCCGTACCTTCAGCTGTTTGTCGAGCAGGATACCTTAGACAAGGTTCTCGGTTATGCATGACAGGTACTCGTGGACCGGCAACTTTTGCAAATGCAGTAATTAATTGCCAAGACAGTGGAGGACGCGTTGCTGATTATGGTGATTGGCGCTATAGAATATTTCGTGGAGACGGCATACCTGCTCCTGTAAGCTGGTGGCTTGGTCCAAATACAGGTGATAATGAGGCGCTGTTTGTTAATAGCGCAAATGTAGGGGACTATGATGGAGTCACAAGCCGCTTTGATAATAGAAGTTACGCTTGTGCACACGACCTTTCATTCTAAGATCCAAGGAAGATTCTAGACTAACAGAAGGAATCTGTTAGTCTAGTAAGATGTTAATAAGCAGTATATTACGTTAAAAATAACGCAATGTCTTTGCGTTGATATCCCTGCCAGCAAAACAATCTTACCGCCAGGCTCTCAACATACCCTAACGTATTCAACCCACCCATCAATCCAATCGGGTCACTCCCCAAATACCGCCCGATCTTCGGATCATAATCGCGGAAATAATTGTAGTGCAACCCGTTTCCTTGTCGAAATACTGACCGAGGAAACGCAGATTGACGGTGGTTGTCGTGCCGTTGCCGTCGAGGTCTTCATTGGGCAGCAGACTACCGAAGGCGTCGCTGTTCCATTGCCATACGATAGTGCCGCTGCTGTTGGTGCCGATCCTTGGGGTGTCGAGGTGGTCGGCATGCAGATAAGTCAATGCCGTATCCATCTGCGCAATAGGCATGTCTTCCACCCAGAAATAGACGCGAATGAGATTACCGGCATCACTGGTCTCAGCCAGCAGCAAGCCATCCATGCTGTAGTGGAAAACAGTGGTGCCGCTGGGTGCGGGTTTGGTCGTGCGCTGTCCATCGGCGTTGTAAGTGAACGGGCCGAGGTTACCGACTGTCGCCAGGCGGTTGGCCTGGTTATATGTCATGGTCACTCCCCGCTGCACCAGCGTATTACCGGCTGCATCCAGCAAAACCGGCGCGCCGTCGAGAAAATTCATGCGATTCGAGCCGAACTCATAGCCGCACTGACTTTGCACGCCGCCTGCGTCGGCAGTCAGGCGATTGCCGTTGGCGTCGTAGCTAAATGTATAGTTGGTGCCGGCACCAAAATCGGTGAGCAACCGATCCATCGCATCGTAGGTGTTGGTGCGGGAAAACAGGCCGCTCACTTGCCAGGTCTTTAAAGGCGCTTGGTATCGTAATTGCGCGTTTCCAGCAAGCCGTTGCCAAACGTTTGCTTGGTCAGCAGGCCATCGGCGGTATAGCTGGCGCCTGAGATGATCGAAGTGGTTTGTCCGCTCAGAGTCAGGCTCGCAGCAGTAATGCGACCCAATACATTGCGCGTGTAGGTAATGACGTGCCCGGTTGGATAAGTCACCTTATTGTGGCGATTATCGGTGTTATAGGCAAATTGCGTCGTGTAGCTGATACCCAATGCGCTTGATGACATTGCCGAAAGAATCATAGGTATAAGCCGTCGTGCCGCTTTGATCCTGCACTGAGCATAATCGTCCGGCTCCTTTGTAGCAATTGTCGTAACCAAAGGCAACATCTTCCACGGTGCCGGGATAGCCGCGCGTCAGAACGCGGTTCAATGCATCGTAAGTCATGGTGACGGTTACACCGCGCGCATCAGCCTGGCTGAGCAGGTTACCGGCCGCATCGTATGTGTAGGTCGTGGTGCCACGATCCGGGCTGGTTGCCGCTACAGTATTGCCTTGCTTGTCATAGATTTCTGATTGAGGTCAGCATTAAGAAACATAGCACTATTACCTACTATCAAGGGCTTGTGGTTCTTATGTGAGCGATTCATTAACTTGCAATTTGATCGCTTATCGGCATTTTGTTATATTCCATACCTAACGAAAAAGGCGTTTAAAATTTCCAACTTGCATCCATCCAGTTTTCCGATTCGCTGCTTATCTATCGTAGTGCCTTGTTTTAATGAAGGCGATGGCCTAGATGCCTTCTTCAGTAGATTGGAATCGGTGCTATTCAAACTGCAGGCATACGATTACGAGATTATTTGCATTGATGACGGCAGCTTCGATAACACATTGGAAATACTTTGCCGGCATGCAGTGCGCAATCCCCGCATTGTGGTTTTGGAGCTGTCGCGCAATTTTGGTAAGGAAGCCGCGCTAACCGCCGGCATTGATACGGCAAGAGGCGATGCGGTTATTCCGTTGGATGCTGATTTACAACATCCGCCCGAGCTGATCGTCGACATGGTAAAACAGTGGGAAAATGGCAGTGATGTTGTTTTGGCGCAACGCCAGTCACGAAAAATCGATCATCCTGTGCAGCGGTTGGTCACACAATGGTTTTATCGACTCCATAATTGGATAGCCGAGTGTGCAATTCCCCGCGATGTCGGGGATTTTCGTTTAATGGATAAGCGGGTTGTCGAAGCATTAAAACGTTTACCCGAACGCAGGCGCTTCATGAAAGGATTATTTGCCTGGGTGGGATTCCGGCAGAGCATCGTTGAGTTTGTTGTTGAGCCACGCAAATCCGGACGATCATCTTTTAGTGCACGCCGCCTGTGGGTATTGGCATTAGAAGGCATCACCAGTTTCAGCACGGTTCCGCTCGCTGTCTGGGCATATATCGGTTTTACCGTTGCCATGCTGGCATTGGTTTACGGTTGCTGGATCATTATCAAGACCCTGCTGTTTGGCATTGATGTGCCGGGCTATGCTTCCTTGCTGACCGCCATCCTGTTTCTGGGCGGCATTCAATTGATGGGAATCGGTGTACTGGGCGAGTATATCGGGCGAATCTACAGCGAAAGCAAACAAAGACCCATATATATCATCCGGCAACGGTATGGTGGAGAAAGCCCGGATGCTTAGTCGTGAGACGGGGCGGCAATTTACCGGTTTCTCCTTGATCGGCATCGTAAATACGCTGATTCATCTGATCATCGTCACCGGATTGGTCGAATTATTCTCCGTGCATCCGCTACCAGCCAATGGTATGGCATTCATCAGCGCCAATGTTTTTTCTTTTTGGGCAAATAGTCGCTGGTCATTTCGGACTGCCGTCACAGGTCAACGCTATATGCGATTCTTTGCGGTATCGCTTGCCGGATTGGCGATTTCTCTCATTGCCATCGCTATCAGTGAAACGCTGCAATGGCATTATTTGGCGGGCGTTTTTCTGTCTTTTGTTTTTCTTCCCCTGATCACCTTTCTCGCTCACAGGAACTGGACATGGAGGACCCCGGATTGAAATCCGCTACTTCGCATTGGCAGCAGGTCTTGACGCAACCAACCATCGCCGCGATTCTTTTGGCGCTACTCTGCTTAGGATTGCATCACAGCGTATTATCAGGTGGCTGGCGGTTCGATGATGGTGACCATCTCAACTTTGCAAGCACTTATGCGCCTTGGCAATACTTCTTTATGCCTGAAATCACTCGGCTGCAATCCGGTGCCAATCTGACGCCGTGGAATACCTTGTTTTATGACATCAATCTGTCATTATTCGGCTTGAATCCCCAAGGATTCTATATGCACCAGCTCATGCTGATATGGCTTACCAGCGTTGCAACCTATTTTCTGCTGAAACTATGGATTGCACCGCTGTGGTCACTGATGGGCGCCGCCACATTTCTGGTTGGCGCACCCACCGTTCACATTGCCAACGAAATCATGACCGGTCATTATGCGAGTGGATTGTTATTTACCGTAATCGCCCTGTATGCCTATGTTCGTGCAGTACGTGAACAACGTATATCGCTGGCACTCATCGGCACATTGTTCTACTTGTTAGCCGTCACATGCAAGGAAATCTATGTGCCGCTCATCGCTATTTTTCCATTTTTGCCGGTGGGAACACTCAAAGACCGACTACGATTTGCTTTGCCATTCTCGTTCGTGGCGTTAGCCTATATTTTCTGGCGCTTGCATGTGTTGGGACGGCTATTTGGCGGCTACAACCTGGGCGGCAACTACGACTTTTTGTTGATTATCGAGACATTCCGCAATCTTCCTTTTTTGTTATTTGGAAATCATCTTGTCGGGAAGTTTGCAGTAATCATCATCGGCCTGCTCATTCTGTATTGGATTTATCGTCGAAAGGTAAACCTCAAGCTAACGGCGGCGGCACTGGGGTTGCTGTTGTTTCCATTGATTCCGCTGGTGAATTTTCCCGGAATTACCGCACCGGATCGCTATTTGTATTTCATCGGATGGGGATTAGCGCTTTTGGTGGCTTATCTGCTTTCATTAAGCGCCAGTAAATTGGATAAACGATTGGCATGGCCGATTGGCATTATTCTAATCAGTATCAGTTGGGCGCATTCCCGTGAAGAACAGCAGAATCTGTTGAATATGGCTATGCCCACTGAAAAATCCTATGAATTCATGCTCAATAGCCATGCAAATCAAGTTTATATTGAACCCAACTTCGATTATTACTTTGGCGCAGTATTACCCGGGGCGGTAGCAACACAAAAGAAACTAGCGCCATCCAGTCCGGAGCGCGCGCGCATAGTGCCTGACATGGAACAGTTAGCGGCTCTCGATCTGGCCCATATCAGTGTCTGGAGTTACAGCGATGCTTGTCGCTGTGTGGAAGATGTGACTGCAACCGTACCCGCGCGCATCGCCGATTATCACAACAAACTTGCACAGCGTGCATTGTCGGTCAGCCTGCATATCGAGAATTTAAAAGCCACATGGCAGTTTGGACCCTATCAGGATGGGGAATATGCCATTATGATCAATAATCAGGGCTTCTTCCCACTACCCAGAAGTGGCGCTCATTCCTATCCACGCAAAACACTGGAAGGTTATATTCTCTATAAATCCCCACAAGGCTGGATAACCAAAAGCCCACAATTTCATATTGATTCTCTGATCCAGCCGCGATGGGAATGGTCGCGTCTATAACAGGTCGTTGAAAAATTATCTGTGCTGCCGCTAAGGTGCTAAAACAGGCTCGAGATGCTCATTTGTTACGTATAAACTGCGCTTTCCCGCCTATTTTGCCTGGTATCGGTTGACTCGAAAGCGTTTTTCAATGACCTGATAAAGTGTTTTTTCCAGTCATAAGCCAGCGCGCGCATTCCGCTCCCAGTTCTTTGACGGCACGCGCTTCATATGCAGCCGAATCCTCGGCAGTGAGCGTATCCATCCAGCGACCATTCACGCCTTTATTGATGAATGTCTCGGCGCCGCCATCCCAGAAAGCGCCGCCGAGCGGTACGGTTTTGGTGGCGTTCTGTTTCATCCAGTCGAACGTACAATACTCGACAATATCAGGCCACCGGGATTCATCAATGGGAATATCGAGAAAACGGGCAATGCGCCGCATCTCTCCAGGCATGTCGCGTTTGAGGTCGCTGAAGTGAATCAACAGCAGATTCGGCAATTCACGAATTTGCCACCAGGAACGAATATTCTCCCAGAATGACCAAAAAGGATAACCATCCTTCTCCATCCATTCCAGCCAATATTCGCGAATATCGGCGGGCGGTGGCAATAGCGGCGGACCAACCCGACCCGGCGTATCGTTCAATGCCTCATAATAGGCTTGATTGCCGTTAGCGTGATGATGATACATACTCCACATGACATCCCGGCCATCACGGCCAATGTAGATATATTTAGCCTGAGGCGAGTACACCAGCGCATCGACCGGCAGGTGCGTTTTTAGAATCCTACGATGCGTCTGCGCTTCCACCAACGGCAACTTCACATCTTTGGGCGGCACGCGCAAATCCAGCCATGGAGACATTTCCGCCACCGCCAGATCAGGGTCGCCGTTGTGCATCATTTGTGCGACGATTTGCTGCATCCACGTCGTGCCGGACTTGGCGTACGTCGCAATAATGATATCGTCGGGTCTGAATTTTAAATCATTCCAGATCGTCGAATCGATGTGGTGGCTGTGCAGTTCTCTGGTTTTTTTGGGCCACGTGATAGCGGTAGACATAGGGATATCCTTTTAAGTAATAATATATGAACTCTTTTGATGACATTGCAATTACCCGTGCCTTACTTGCACGATCTTGTCTAATACCCTCAAAACCGTCCGACGCGGCGCACCAATATTCAACCGCATAAACCCGCTGCCTTCCGTGCCGAATAGCGTGCCGGGGCTCATGCCGACATCAGCTCTACCGACGAAGAATTGCTTCAGTTGTGCATCGGTCATGTTCATTGCGCGGCAATCCAGCCAGAGCAGATACGTGCCTTCGGTTTGGATGACCTTGATTTCCGGCAGATGTTGAGCCAAGAATGTTGCAACGCTGTCACGCGTGTCGCGAAGGTAAATCAGCAATGCTTCCAGCCAGGTTTCGCCTTCGCGGTAGGCGGCTTCGAAGGCGGTAATGCTGAATGGATTGGAGGCGCTGACGTGCAGCGTGTTGAATACTTGTGTCATGGCGTTGCGGGTGGATTTGTCGGGAATGATCAGTGCGGATAGATTCAATCCGGGAATGTTGAATGTTTTACTGGGGGCGACGGCGGTGATGATATTGGCGGCGTGTCCCGGGAAAGCACCCAGTGCGTAGTGCCGGTTGCCGGGGTAGATCAAATCGGCATGAATTTCATCGGAGAAAATGATCAGGTCATGTTTTTCGGCGATTTCCAGTAAGCGTTCCATTTCGGACGGCTGCCAGACCCGGCCGACCGGATTATGCGGAGAACACAGCAATAACAAGTGTGCATCCTTGGCGCATTGTTCCAGGTGGTCAAAGTCGATGGTGTAGCGGCCATTCTCCAAGTGCAGCGGATTCCGGATCAGTTCTCTGCCGGTTTCGGTAACGGCGGAGAAAAACGGAAAATACACCGGTGGTTGGACGATGACGGCTTCACCCGGCTGCGTGAATGCCATGACTGCGGCATTAATCGACGGTACTACGCCGGGGCACATGACAATCCAGTCGCGTTGGATGGTCCAGTCGTGACGGCGTTGCATCCAGTCGATCAGCGCTTGATACAAACTATCCGGGAAAAGCGTGTAGCCGTAAATCGGATGCGCGGCGCGTTCAATCAATGCCCGGGTGACCGCGGGTGGTGCGGCAAAATCCATGTCCGCCACCCATACCGGGATGACGTCACTTTTGCCGAACATGGCTTGTCGCCCGTCGTATTTGACACTACTGCTGCCTTCGCGGTTGATTTCCTGGTCAAAATCGAAACCACCACTCAAGAAATTTTCTCCCAGATGGTCACTTCCGACAACGTGTGCTGGAATTTGCGCTTGGTTTCACGAATAACAAAAGGCACGGCCTGCGGACCTTGAATCAGGCGGAAATGCTTGCCCAGGATTTCTTTCAAGCCGTCCAGCGTGGTGAAATTCTCGCCATCGCGTTTGAATCCGCCGATCCAGGCTTCTTTTTTGGTGTGCTCGGTCAACCAAGTGTACGGCGATGTGATCATCAGCAGGCCACCGGTGTTGATGCGCGTGTGTATATTGTTGAGCAGCTTGGCCGGATCGTATAGGCGGTCGATCAGATTGGCGGCGAGAATCAGGTCGTAGCCGGTGAAAATGGATTTTAGGTTGCATGCATCACCCTGGTAAAACTCGACTTTATGCTTGACATGATCCAGTCCCAGATTGGATAGCGTGCGTTCCTTGTAGGAAACCAGTTCACCTTCATCGATCAATGTATAGCGCAGAACGCCTTGTTGCACCAGTTGCACGCCCTGACCGATGAAACGCGCGGAAAAATCAACACCCGTGACATGATCGAAAACGCGCGCCAGTTCAAAAGTGGAACGACCGGATGCGCAGCCCAAGTCCAGCGCGGCACGCGCAGGCCGGCTACCCATCGCCGCGATGGCGATTTCCGCCAGCGCTTTGGAGAAATTGGGTACGTCAAAATAGCTGTTGCCATAATGAAATTCGGCATATTCCGACAGCAATTTGTCGGTTTCATAGTTGGAACTCGGTTGCGTCGCTGGTGCATCCGAAACCACATAGCGGAAGCCCGCATGCTGAAAGAAATGGCGACGGAACGCATAGCGTGCGCTGTGCAGCGATTCGTTGCCGCAAGCAATCCATGAGCCGCCCTTGATCAGATTGTGCTGGCTGTCAAACGTTGGTGTGGTGAAATCGTCGTACAGCGGATGCACATCAAAGCCCGCAAACGGATAGGTGGGTGTTTCAGTCCATTGCCAGACATTACCGACAATATCGAAAAACTCGCCGTGTGCAAATTCGGTGACCGGACAACTGGAAGCGTAGTAATCCAGGTGCAGATTACTGGAAGTTCTCGCATCCATGGGTACTTCGGACAAGTGCGCGACATCGTAGAGGCGATACCATTCGTCTTCAGTCGGCAATCTCACCGGCTGTTTGGTGATCGTGGCTTTCCAATTGCAAAATGCTTTTGCCTCGTGATAATTGACTTCAACCGGCCAGTCCCAAGGCATCGAGATTTCTTCAGTCATGAGCCGAAGATACCACGCATCGCCTTTTTTTATCCAGAATGTCGGGTGTTCCGCGTGGGTGAATTGCTGCCAGGAGCGGCCCTCTCCCTGCCAGTAAGCTTCGTTGCGATAGCCATTGATTTCGACGAAAGGCAGAAATTCCTGGTTGCTGACCAGATATTTGCTGGCCTGAAAAGCGGCGATATTCGCCGTGTGCGATCCGTATTCGTTATCCCAACCGTAATGCTGTTGATCGGTTTTGCTTTTGCCGATGGCGATGGTGCCTGCCGCAACAGCAACCAATTCATTGTGCGGCGCCATGCCTGATTTGTGGCATGGTTGCCAATCCGCATGCGATTGCACGAATTCAAGTTTATGCTGGCGGATCAATACCGACGACGTTTCCAAGTGGATACGTTCGTGCTCGATGCCCATCAAAATCGGCCACCAGGGGCTTTCCCAGGTAATCGGCAAGGTTAGAGGCAGCGTCGTGATCAGTTGGTCGACCAGATTGCGCATGGTTTTGCGATAAGCGCGTACTTCTTCCACGCTGGGCCAGTCGTAGTGCGTGCTGTCGAGGTCGTCCCAGCTCATTTCATCGACGCCGACAGCAAAAATGGATTCCAGTCTGGGATTGATGCGTTCGGAAATGATCCCGGCCAGAATCAGCTTGTTGACAAAAAATGTGGCCGTATGCCCCAAATAAAAAATGAGCGGATGACGCAGTGTAATCGGTTTTTTATAGTAGGCATCATCATTACGCAACGTTTCAAAAAGCTGCTCATAACGGTTCAACGTGGTGTGAAAGTAACTGCGGATTTCTTCACGTTTTACATCGATATCGCTACCGTCAAGTAATGGTGTTCTTTGAAATAAAGGTTGTGACATAACTTAATTTTTAATGGGTTATTCAGTTTTCTGACCGGTATTATACCGCTTCAAATTTTTCAGATTCTACCCAATCTGGGTAAGGGTCATTTTTTCTTGCAGGATTGGCGCTTAACAGCTTGCTGAAAAAACACGGCAATGTAACAGGTGGCTTGTTCTGAGGTAAAGTAAGAGATGATAAGAGTAAATATTAGGGATTTAGTTTAACCTAAAAACTTCAGTTGATCGCTCAGGTAGATATTGAGTGTTATGAAATTGATGAGCTTATAAATAATCCGTCACTATCACTCTTCTCGTTGGGTGAGTGTGCTACGAGACGAGTTGCATGGTTTTCAGGACACATTGCGGCGTTGCAACTTCTTGAAATGGAATGATCATTTCGCGTTGTTGCGCCTTGCTCTGCATCCTAAGAACCACGCACTTTGTCTCGTTCAACTGAGGTTTCTAGATTTAATAAATACGTATTTAACTGCAAAAAACAGCTGAAAATGAATGAAGTTGCCTTGGTTTTGGTATGCAAAAGACCCGCTCCTGGTATCGGTAAGCAGCGCTTGGCAGCCAATCTGGGTATCGAGATTGCGCAACAGGTTGCTCATGCATTACTGGCGTGTGCGCTGGAAGACGCTAATGATTGGCATGGTCCGGTGGTGATTGCGCCCGCCAGCGTGGACGATACGGAATGGGCACGCACTTTGTCAGTACCGATGACTACACCGCTGATCGTTGTGCCGCAGGTGGCGGGTAATCTGGGGCAACGGCTGAATGCGCTGGATCAGACATTGCGCGCGCAAGGTATGGCGCAACTGGTATTTATTGGCAGCGATGCGCCGGGATTGACTGCTTTAGACTATGTGGCGACTTGCACAGCATTGCAGGATAACGATGTGGTACTGATTCCGGCGCAAGACGGCGGTGTCGTGCTGATGGCCAGCCGCTGTGCATGGCCGGATTTGTCTCTTTTGCCATGGAGCAGCGACCAGTTGGGTGCTGCGTTGATGCATGTATGCTGTGCTGCAGGGCGGTCGATAGCAACGCTGGCGCAAGGTTATGATGTTGATGAAGTGGCTGATCTGGTGAAATTAGTTACCTTGCTGCAACAGGATCAACGGTCGGCACGTCGTGCGTTGCTTGAATTAACTAACACGATTATTGCTACGATGAGAATCTCTCATGCCTAGGTTTAGCATCATTATTCCTTGCTACCGCGATGAAGAAAAACTGGCGTGTTTGCTTGCACAACTGCAGCAATTTTCGCCTATGCCGTGCGAGATGATCGTAGTGGATGCTGCCGACAGTGCGCGTTGTGCGGAGATTTGTGTGCAATTTCAAGCGCATCGGATCGTCAGCGAACCTTGCCGTGGACAGCAGTTGCGGGTCGGGGCAGCGCAAGCAACGGGCGATATACTGTGGTTTTTGCATGCCGATGCGCAATTATCCATGGATGCGTTGACGGCGATGGCGAACGCTATTCAACACGGCGCCATCGGTGGTTATTTTCGTTTCCGTTTTGCCAAACCGTGTGCTTGGCCGGCATGGATTCTGGAGCCGATGATTGCGTTGCGATGCCGTTTCGGCGTGCCGTATGGCGATCAAGGAATTTTTATAAAGCGCTTGGTTTATCATCAAGCGGGCGGGCATGCGCCGTGGCCATTGTTTGAGGAAGTACCCTTGGTCCATGCGGTGCGTCGATTGGGCAAATTTTTGCCGCTGTCCGAGCCGATTTTTGTCGATTCGCGCCGCTGGCAGCGCGACGGCTGGTGGCGGCGCACGTGGCACAATCGCATGCTGGCTTTGCGTTTTATGTGTGGAGCCGCGCCGCAAAAATTGGCTGCACGTTATCATTCTAAAAATGGCGCTTGAATGACATAATGATGCAAATCATCCAATGCGAAGGAATACCATGCAAGAGATTGTTCAAAAATATTATGGCGAAACATTGACCGGCAGTCAGGATTTGCAGACCAATGCATGTTGCACGGATGCGGGCTTGCCGCATTTTGTCAAACCGTTGCTGGCGCGGGTACACGCCGAAGTGCAGACACGCTATTACGGTTGCGGCCTGGTTTTGCCCGAATTATTGGAAGGACTGACTATTCTGGATCTGGGCTGCGGGGCAGGGCGTGATGTGTATGTGCTGTCGCAATTAGTCGGGGAGAAAGGGCAGGTGATTGGGGTGGACATGACGGAAGAGCAGTTGGCGGTGGCGCGTCAGCATGAAAAATATCACCACAAAGCATTTGGTTACAAACGCAGCAATGTGTGCTTCCTGCATGGCTACATTGAGCGCCTGCACGAACTTGAGTTGGCAGATGCCAGCGTGGACTTGATCGTATCCAATTGCGTCATCAATCTGGCGCTGGACAAGGCAGCGGTACTGCGCGAAGCGTTTCGTGTGCTGAAACCCGGCGGGGAATTGTATTTTTCCGATGTGTACAGTGACCGGCGTATTCCAGCGGCGTTGACGCACGATGCAGTACTGTATAGCGAATGCTTGAGTGGCGCGCTATATTGGAATGATTTTCTGCAATTGTCACGAAAACATGGGTTCACCGATCCGCGTCTGGTGGAGGACCGTCCGATTGACATCGGTAACCCGGAATTGGCGGAGAAAACCGGCAATATCCGCTTTTATTCGGCGACCTATCGCTTGTTCAAATTGCACGATCTGGAACTGGCTTGTGAAGATCATGGGCAATCGGTGGTATATCGCGGCAGCATCCCGCACCATCGCCATGCATTCCGGTTGGATAAGCATCATTTTATTGAAACCGGCAAGCAATTTCCGGTATGCGGCAACACCTGGCGTATGTTGCATGACACGCGGTTTATCCAGCATTTTGATTTTTACGGAAACTTTGATCAGCATTTCGGCATTTTCCCGGGTTGTGGCATGGGCATTCCATTTAATGACGATGCCGCCGCGGGTGAGCAAAAAAGCGAGTGTTGCTAGGATGAATACCAGTGCTGCACCCATACCCAGTGAACAGCATACGCGTTCCAAAATGTGGTATGTCACGCCCGATAACAAGCCGCGCGGTTTCATTCGCTCCCATGCGTTGGAAGAAGTGTGGTTGCATACCGGCACCGCATGTAATCTGGCGTGTCCTTTTTGTCTGGAAGGTTCCAAGCCCGGTGATGATCGTCTGCAATTGATGCGTTTTGACGACGCCAAGCCATTTATTGACGAAGCACTGGCACTGGGTGTCAGGCAGTTTTCCTTTACCGGTGGCGAGCCTTTTATTAACAAAGACATGGTGCGCATTCTGGATTATGCATTGCAGCATCGACCATGCATGGTGCTGACCAACGCCACGACACCGTTGCTCAAACGCGCATTGCAGTTAGAACCACTGCGTGAGCGGCCATATGCAGTGCATTTTCGCGTCAGCCTGGATCACTTTCTGGCGGATGAGCATGACAAAAGCCGGGGTGAGGGCATGTTTGCAATGGCGTTGGACGGCTTATGCACATTGCATGACATGGGATTTAGCGTATCGGTGGCCAATCAGGCCATTCCAGGTCTATCCGCAAATCAAGTGACCAAGTGCTTCGCGCAAGTTTTTCGCGGCGCAGGCTTGCCGGAGAATCTGCCACGCATCGAGTTTCCTGAGTTCCACCCACCCGGCGCGGCAGTCGCTGCACCGCAGATTACGCAAAGTTGCATGGTGGATTATCAGACTGAATCGACCCGTCGGGAATTTATGTGCGCATTCAGCCGCATGGTTGTGAAAAGCAATGGGCAATGCAAGGTTTACGCATGTACTTTGGTGGATGATGACGCGGATTACGCACTCGGCGCGACGCTTGCCGAAAGTTTGCAGGTATCGGTCAGCATGAAGCACCATCGCTGCTATAGCTGTTTTCGTTATGGTGCTTCGTGCAGTGAAATGAAACGATAGGGAGCAAGCATGAAAAACCGTTGGTGGGTACTGATTTTGCTCGGCCTGCTGATCGGGGTGTTTTATGGTTTCGATTGGGGGCGATTTTTCACGCTGACAGCGCTCAAAGATCAGCGTGAAGCACTGCAACAGGCGTATCAAGCGCGGCCGTTTTTCGTGCTTGGTATTTATTCAGCGGCGTATATCGTCATGGCGGCATTATTATTGCCCGTTGCAGTGCTCATGACATTGACCGCTGGCGCTATGTTCGGGTTATGGGTCGGCGTACCGGTGGCACTGGCTTCAGCAACGATTGGCGCCACACTGGCTTTCTGGATGGCACGTTATGTGTTGCGTGATGCCGTGCAGCGCCGTTTTGGCGAACGCTTGGAAGTTATCAACAAAGGCCTGGAACGCGATGGCGTTTTTTATTTGTTCACCTTACGCCTGGCACCCATTTTTCCATTCTTTCTGATCAATGCGCTGATGGGATTGACCACCCTGCGCAGTACGACTTATTTCTGGGGCAGTCTGGTTGGCATGTTCGCAGGAACGGTTGTGTATGTGAACGCAGGTACGCAATTGGCGGCGATTACGCAGTTGTCCGATGTCATGTCTGCGGCAATGATTGTTTCTTTTGTCTTGTTGGCATTTTTTCCGTGGTTGGCGCGTTGGGGTGTTGAATTGGTTAAAACGCGGCGACTTTATGCACGCTGGCCAAAACCCACTCACTTTGATCGAAATCTGATCGTGATCGGTGCCGGTGCGGCCGGATTAGTGAGTGCGTATATTGCTGCAGCCACCCGAGCCAAGGTGACGTTGATTGAGCGCCACAAAATGGGCGGCGATTGCCTCAATTACGGCTGCGTGCCATCCAAGGCGTTGATTCGTACGGCCACTTTCCTACAACAAGTGAAAAACTCCGCCTCTCTGGGCATTGCGCAGGCGAGTGTGGATTATGATTTTGCTGAGGTGATGGCGCGTGTTCAGCGGGTAGTCAAAACCGTCGAACCGCATGATTCGATAGCACGGTACACGCAATTGGGCGTCGAAGTGCTGCAAGGGCAAGCAACCATTACTTCGCCGTGGTCGGTGGAAGTCAATGGGCGAATACTGACGACACGTGCCATCGTCATCGCTACCGGTGCACGTCCGATCGTGCCGAATATTCCTGGATTGGAAGCGGTGCGGTATTACACCTCTGATACCATCTGGTCACTGACCGAGCGGCCGCAGCGCCTGATTGTATTGGGTGGCGGGCCGATTGGTTGCGAACTGGCGCAAGCGTTTGCTCGCTTGGATTGCCAGGTGACACAGGTGGTGCGCAGTGATTGTTTGCCGCATGAGGATGCAGATGCGGTGGATTTGGTTAAAGCCGCATTACAAGCCGATGGCGTCAAAATACTGACGCAAACCGACGTGCTGCGCTGCGAAACTGAAGACAACGCACAGTATTTAATTGTGCGCGGCAAGGATGGTGAAGAAATGAGGCAGCAGTTTGATGCGTTGTTATGCGCTGTTGGCCGGATGCCGCGCACGGAAGGTTTTGGATTAGAGCAATTGGGTATTCCGGTATCGAACCAGCATACCATCGAAACCAATGCTTGGTTACAAACTATTTATCCCAATATTCTTGCTTGCGGCGATGTCGCCGGCCCCTATCAGTTCACGCATACGGCTGGACATCAGGCCTGGTATGCTGCGGTCAATGCGCTGTTTGGCGAATTCAAACGTTTCAAGGTGGATTATTCGGTGATTCCGCGGGCGACATTCACCGATCCAGAAGTCGCGCGGGTAGGGCTGTCGGAAAATGAAGCGAAAGCGCGCGGCATTGCCTTTGAAGTGACGCGTTTTGATCTTAAAGATCTGGATCGTGCGATTGCCGATGAAGCTGCACAAGGTTTTGTCAAGGTATTGACCGTGCCCGGCAAGGATCGCATGCTGGGTGTCAGCATCGTCGGCGCACACGCCAGCGATTTGTTGGCGGAATTTGTACTGGCGATGAAACATGGCTTGGGCTTGAACAAAATCTTGAGTACCATCCATACCTATCCGACCTGGTCAGAAGCCAATAAATATGCAGCAGGTGAATGGAAGCGTGCACATGCCCCGCAGTGGCTGCTGAGATGGGTGGAGAGGTATCATACGAAACGCCGAGGAAAAACGGGGGACAGGACTGATTAGCGTTTGGATTGCGAGATCAAATCTGAATGACTACCGTTCAATGTGTCCCGGCGTACCGTACAAGTTATCAGTTTCAAGTTAAGCTGATGTTCTATTGAATTTAATGTGAGGTTTTTTCCATGTTCATGCGATCAATCAATCCCGCCACAGGTAAAATCCTACGATCTTTTCCGATATGGCGAGCCGATGAAGTCAATACCGCATTGAGCCGGGTAGCATCCGCACAGCCCGATTGGGCGGCACTCAGTTTTGCGCAGAGAGCGCAGTTGATGCGCAACCTTGCGCAGATATTTCGCCAGCGCAGCGAGGATTATGCCAATCTGATCACTGACGAGATGGGAAAATTATTAAAAGAGGCGAGGGCGGAAATAGAAAAATGTGCAATCGGTTGCGAGCACTACGCAGCATATGCGCAATCGTATCTTAGCGATGAAGTCATTGCATCCGATGCCAGCCGCAGCCTGGTTGTTTATCAACCTTTGGGCACAGTGCTGTGCATCATGCCGTGGAACTTTCCTTTTTGGCAATTAATTCGCGCTGCAGCGCCAGCGATGATGGCGGGCAATACCGTGGTACTGAAGCATGCGTCCAATGTTCCCCGTTGTGCCTTGGCACTGGAAGATGCGTTTCGTCAGGCAGGGTTCCCGGCGAATACATTTCGTACCCTGATGATCAGTGCTGACCAGACCGAAGCTGTCATCGCCGATAAACGGATTGCAGCCGTTACTTTGACCGGTAGCAGCACGGCGGGGCGAAAAGTGGCTGCTATCGCCGGACAGCACTTGAAGAAATGTGTGCTTGAGTTGGGTGGATCGGATCCTTTTATCGTGCTTGACGACGCCGACATCGAATTGACAGCCAAACAGGCACTATTCGCTCGATTTCAAAATATGGGACAAAGCTGTATTGCTGCGAAACGCTTCATTCTCGTGAATAGTATCGCCGATTCATTTGTGGAATGTTTTAAAGCCTTGGTAAGCGAGCTATGCTACGGCGATCCCAAAAGCGACTCTACCGGTATTGCGCCTATGGCACGTGCGGATTTGCGCAATGAGCTGCATGTCCAAGTTGAGCGCAGCGTGGCATTGGGAGCGGAGCTTGTGATTGGAGGCGCCATTATGGGAACGCAAGGTGCCTATTACGTGCCTACGATTCTGGATCATGTGCAACCGGGTATGCCAGCCTTTGATGAAGAATTGTTTGGTCCTGTGGCTGCAATAGTGCGGGTAAACAATGCAGAAGAAGCGATTGAATTAGCCAATTGTACTCAGTTTGGCCTGGGGGGCAGTGTATGGACGCGCGATGTGGTGCGCGGCGAAGTATTGGCGCGACAAATTCATGCAGGTTGCACATTCGTCAATGGCATTGTGAAAAGTGATCCACGTCTGCCATTTGGGGGAATTAAAGATTCAGGGTATGGTAGGGAATTGTCCTATCACGGTATTCGTGAATTTGTGAATGTCAAGACAGTGTGGGTTAAAAGAGCTTAAGGCCAAGTCTCGCAACGGCAACCAATCCTCATTCGATATCCATACCTTCTAACATCAGACGCAAATTGCGTTCGTTATAAATAGTACAAACAAACTACTAGGAATATGTATTAATGTACTAATAAAAAAGGAATAATTTCCTATAGATATGTAAGATTAGCTCGCCTAAAATGCACACATCGGCAGTTAAAAAATAAATAACTACCGTTTGACACAAGTAAGCTTGAATATGTACTAAGGATTCAACGAAGCTTGCCGAAATCAATGAAGCCTATCTCACAAATAGGCGATTATTAACTTTTATAGCAGAGGAAAGAATCATGGAAAAATTAGTACAAACAGTCAAACAATTCTGGAATGATGAATCAGGTGCGACCGCTGTTGAATATGGCATGATGGTCGCGCTGATTGCCGCGGTCATCGTTATTGCAGTTAAAGATTTAGGTGGCTATATAAATACAGCGTTCGGATTGATCAATACCCAATTGCAGTAACTTCTAGCTTGAGATTAGCTATAGTTTTATAGACGCAAGAGACCATTAGACTCTAAATAATGGTCTCTTGCATTTTAATGAGGGATTTAATGATGATTCTGACAACAAGCGCTCTGATATCAATGCTTTTGATTGCATGCTGGCAGGATTTTCATGATTACCGCATTAAAAACAAGCTGTTTATTTTAGGTGCCTTATTGGGTATCGCATTGAATACATTCTTTTCCCTGGAAACGGGATTCTTGGATTCTGTAATTGGGCTGAGTTTTGGATTACTGCTGCTGCTGCCACTTTATCTGCTACGCATCATGGGTGCCGGGGATGTCAAACTTATGGCGATGGTTGGGGCATTTGTAGGGCAAAGTGATATTCTTTGGGTGGTTCTCTATACATTGATTGCAGGTGGATTACTTGCGTTGATTTTTTCATTGTGGCAGGGCGCTTTGCGTAGATTGATTGACAATGTCGCACTCATGTTCTTATTGGTATTGTCGACGCCAAAATCTGAATTACTTAAAGGCAGTTCTTCATTTTCTGTTGAAGCGTCCCAATCTGTCGGAAAATTGCCTTACGCCATTGCGATAACAACTGGAACCGGAGTTTTTCTGGCCCTGAAACACTTGCAATAAAGATTCAAGGCAGTAAAGGTACTCCCCCGGGATTCTACAAATTGCAGATTCAAATTCGCTGAATCACATTCCAGATCTCTTGTTGCCAAATGAAAGCTTTGCGCGACACTGCACTTATTTTCTGCTGTTCATTGATTATTTCTTATCTACGTATATCCAGAGAAAAAAATATCAGCCTTATAACCTGCTTATCCTGATGCGCCAAAAACACAAAGCCCAATTACTCCCTATATTATCAAGTACAAATTGTTTCACTAAAGTCCATTGAGCAGAATTGACCCCAAATTGACGCTCTCTTCCTGAAATCATCCTGCCTTACTATTTACTACAATTAGGCCATCAAATGCAGATGGTTTGATTGAACCTGGAAATTAAAAAGATTCGGCAGCTTTAACAAATTAAGGCTATCAATAATGTTGTTGGAAGAATGATTCAAAAGATTATACAAATTTTAGGATTGTAAAAATGAAAAACACCAGAGCACTTTTGATGATTTTGGTTTCACTGTTGCTAGGACTAGCCGCCGTGACAGTCGCTGGCAAATGGATCAACGAGCAAACGCGAGTTGATGCATCCACCGTATTTGTCGCGGCCCGTGACATTGATGCCGGTACGCGGTTGACGCCCGACATGCTGAAGAAAACTGACTGGCCACGCGGCAGTATACCTGTTGGCACATTCCAGGATATCGAATCGCTGCAGAATCGGGTACTCAAATCGCATCTGGTTCTGGGAGAGCCTGTTTTGGAATCCAAATTAGCACCCATTGGCACTTCTGGCGGTTTATCTGGCGTGATAGCTGAGGGTAAACGAGCCATTACAGTGCGCGTAAATGATGTCATTGGTGTGGCTGGTTTTGCGTTACCTGGCAATCTAGTGGATATACTGGTTAGCGCCAAGGATGAGAACCAGAAACCATTTTCGAAGTTGGTGCTGGAGCAAATTCCAGTCCTCGCCATCGCACAGGATGTGGGGCGTGATGATACCAAGCCTAAGGTAGTCACGGCCGTGACTTTAGAGGTATCGCCTGAACAAGCAGAAACTCTCGATCTTGCCCGTAGTATCGGCACACTTTCTTTGGCATTGCGCAACCAAGTCGATGGCCAACATACCGATACCCACGGAAGACGTATTTCTGATTTGCTCAAGCAACCCGTACCAGCCCCGACGGTAGCATCGGCTGAACAAAAAATTATTTACCGCTCCAGAGAACCACATTATGAATCCATTGCGGTTATCCGCGGAACCAATAAAACCGAAACCAAATTAACAGAAGGACGAGGCAAATGAAAGAACTGTTCATTAAAGACTGTTCGACAGCGGTCATCAGAAGTCATTTCTATTTCCTCCTGTCGCTGGGCTTGATTTCATTGATGGTGTTGCAGCCGCACGCAAATGCGCAAACTACCACACCACTCAAAACTGTGGCGATGCAAACAGAACAAAGAATGCTGCCTGATCAATTTCTATCGCAGACAGATGCGGCCAAATTAGATGTCACATTGGGCAAGTCAACGTTGTTGAAATTGCCCAATGCCATTAAACGAATCTCAGTTGGCAGCCCCAGTGTCGCTGATGTCATGTTGATCAATCCGCAAGAAGTCTATATTTTAGGCAAGATTGTGGGCATGACCAACATCACGCTTTGGACCAAAGACGGCAAATCGACCGTCATTGACGTCACTGTGTTAATGGATATTTCCGCTCTGAAGCACCAAATACAGATCATTATGCCCGATGAGAAAGATATTCAGATCACTGCGGCCGGTGACTCACTGGTTGTGTCAGGTATGATCTCGAATACCTTAAAAGCAGACCGAGTTATCGCCTTAGCCGAAGCATTTATGCGCACATCAGTCCTCAATATGATGATGAATGTTCAAGGGGGAAGTGACCAATCCACTACTGGAGCGCAAGCAAGCGGCGGTGGAATGGGCGGAATGCAAGCTATGCAGACACTGAGACAAGGCTCGCAACATGATGAAAAATCTAAAGGTGCAGGTTCAGGTCTTGGTAATTTTAAAGTCATTAACTTGCTAGGTGTTCGAGACAACCAACAGGTCATGCTGGAAGTAAAAGTTGCTGAAGTGAATCGAACGGAAGCTGAAAAACTGGGCTTTGATTTTCAAGGTGCTTTAAGAAAATCAGGAAGCGCTTGGACTCAGATTATGGGAGGCTTGATCGGCGGTAGCCCAGCAAGTCTGTTGCTCGGAAAAAATCCGGTCGCCACAGGTTTACCATTCGCTGCCAGTGAAGGTGGTGCTTTCTTGATTGACGCTGAGAAAAAAGACAACGTCATAAAAATCCTTGCTGAGCCCAATATTGTTGCGATTAGTGGGCAGGAAGCCAGCTTTTTGGTCGGTGGCGAAATTATGATCCCCGTTACTTCAGGCGTAGGTGGCGCTGTCAGACTACAATCCAAGCAGTTTGGTGTCGGATTGGTTTTCCTTCCTACAGTTTTAGAAGAAGGTCGTATCAACTTAAGAGTCAATCCAGAAGTTTCCGAATTGGTATCATTTCAACAGGTAGCTTCCACAGGCTTGGGTGCCATTGTGGCTGTGCCAACTTTCAAAACACGCCGTATTTCAACCACTGTCCAATTGCGGGATGGTCAATCATTGGCGATCGGAGGATTACTACAGGATAACTTCAAAGAACAAATCAAACGCTTTCCGATGTTGGGAGAAGTACCGGTACTGGGCTCTCTATTCAGTAGCAGTGATTATCTGATGGATAAAACGGAGTTGATGATCATCGTGACACCACGTCTGGTACAGCCATTGCAACCGGATCATGGCGCACCAACCGATGCATTTATACGGCCAGGACGCGGAGAGTTTCTACTGCAAGGAAGATTGGAACGCGAAAATGATCCTTCAGATAAGAAAGATGCATCTCAGCAAATGATTGAGCAACCTAGAACCTCACCAGGCGCTGTTGAACCAAGTGGATTTCAAATGAAATAAGGACAAGATTATTATGAACAAATTTTCTACCAAAACAACTTTGTGTTTGCCAATACTCATGCTGGTATTAACTGCTTGTGTTACCCATCCTCCGAAGCGGATGGATACCAGATTCGGTAATGCTGTGGGTATGGCAAAGGCTCAGCAAACGGTGAATCCTGATGCATCGCTGAATACTGCACCGGTTAGAGGGGTTGATGGTCAGGCCGGCGATGCCATGTACGATAATTACCGGGATTCCTATATCAATCGCCCAGCACCAGCTCGTGGTGCATTGGATGTGGGAACCAGTGGTGGTAGCAGAGGCGGCAGTCAGCAGTAAGAAGCTACACGTTTCCATCACATCAGCTGTTGAAGTTGACACATCACCAGAGGAATTGTTTATGCGTAGCATGAGTACTCCTAGTTTAGGAAGAAGATGGCAAGGTATGCCAAACATCAGAAAAGAGCGCGGTGCCGTTGCAATCATGGTAGCGCTATCAATGGCAGTTCTGATCGGTTTTGTTGGGCTTGCCTTGGATCTGGGCAAACTCTATGTTGCCAAAACCGAATTACAGAATAGTGCAGATGCCTGTGCTTTGGCCGCTGCGCGTGAATTAAGCGGTGCTAACACCAATCAGCTTGTACTGGCTGAAGCCGCTGGAATTACCACTGGTGAACGCCACAATGTGCTCTTCCAGGATGAACAGGTTGTCATCAGTAGCGTGACATTCAGTACAGCGCTGGCGGGAGGCTATCAATCTGCCTTTAATGGCTCAGGGGCGACCGATATGCGATTTGCACGTTGTGAAGCCAGTCGAGCAGGCATTGCCAATTGGCTTATCCAAGTGCTCAATATTCTGCCGGGTATCGACATCGGTGATCAGACCGTTGCTGCAAGTGCAGTGGCTACTCTCTCGCCATCACAGATTACCTCTTGCGCCATTCCGGTAGGCGTTTGCAGCAGTAATGTACCTGCGAGTACAGCTGTTGGGACATGGCTGACAAGTGTGCTTGGTCCCGGTAAAGGCGGTAAAAAAGGCGATCAGGCCGATCTGACAGGTAATTTCATGTGGACCGACTACACTCCGCCCGGTGGCGGTGCATCTGAACTGGCAGGGCAACTAACAGGCCCCGGTGTCTGCGATCTTCCCGCACTAGGCACTGAGGTGGGGGAAGCTGGCGTCAAATCCTCGCTCGCCGATGACTGGAACAGCCGCTTTGGCATTTACCAAGGCAGCGTTAAAGTTGGCGATGCGATACCTGATTTCAGCGGTTATGCTTACACTGAAAAAAACTGGCCTTCGAAATTTGGCGCATTCTCCGATTTTCAGAGCAAACGAGGTAGCAATGCGGCTTATCAAGGTGATACAAGTACCGGACTGAAAACAAAGGGAACTGTAGAACCTTCCTCGTATTTACAAGTGCATGGTGCAGACCGCAGATTAGCCACTGTTGCTGTCGTTGATTGCGATGGCCTACAGAAGGGCACTACCTCAGGTGTTCAAGCTTGGGCGTGTGTGCTGATGCTGCATCCAATCAATAATTCCCAGGGTGGCACAGGTACCGGCGCAGACCGGATGTACCTGGAATACCTGGGGCGGTCGAATCAGGCCAATAGCCCATGCGCTACCAACGGCGTACCTGCTGGCCCTACTGGGGTTGGTCCGATGGTTCCGGCCCTTGTGAGGTAAATAACATGTACCAGGCAAAATACATCCCAAAAAAATCTCTTGGAAACATGCAGAAAGCAATGTGTGGAGCGGTTGCTGTTGAGTTTGCGTTGTTATTGATCCCAATGCTAATGCTCGCACTAGGTGCGGCTGAGTTTGGGCGGGCGCTGTATCAGTACAACACACTCGTCAAGGCAACCCGCGATTCGGTGCGGCATCTTTCGCACTTGAATCCGACAGGTACTGGTTATTCACAAGCACAAACAGAGGCCAAATGCCTCGCGGTATACGGCAATACCGGTTGCACCGGGCAAGCCTTGGCACCTGGATTGACTACCGGTCTGGTAAGCATCAATCCCATCAATACCACGACGGCAGTAGGTACAGCGATCACGCTGGTTGAAGTTAAAATTACGGGTTATACGTTTAATTTTTTGCTGGATCCCCGCACGTTTCTAGGTGGTGGCGATACATCAATAACATTCGGTGACATTCGCGCAACGATGAGGCAATCATGAAATCTACTCAACGATTTTACCCAAGATCTTTATTGATTAATCGATCCAGTCAGCGCGGCGCTGCTGCTGTTGAATTTGCCTTGATTGCTGCACTGTTATTTACACTTTTGTTCGGCATCATGGAAATGAGTCGCGTACTTTTCTACTGGAATACGGCCACGGAAGCGACACGGCTCGGTGCTCGCTTGGCGGTCGTGTGCAATCAGGATGCAGCAGCTATCAAACAAAAAATGCAAGCGATGCTGGGTATTCTAAATACTGGCAACATTACTGTTCAGTATATCGACAAGGATGGAAATAGCTGCGATCAAGACTCATGTAGATCAATCACAGTCAGCATTTCCGGGTTGACAGTATCAACTCTAATTCCACTTGTGCCGCTGAACATCCAGATGCCGCCTTTTAGCACGACGCTGCCACGAGAGAGCATGGATAGCGCTAACCCTGATTGTGCTTGAGCTGATATGAATAAATCATCTGTATCTGTAAAGAGGAATATGAAATTGGGAATTGTAACTGTCACACAAGACCAACAATATCTGCATGATATCCGAGAATATCTTGCTAACACCGACGTATTGCATTCATTCGCTAAATAGTGGTTAACAATAGGAAGGAATAAAAGTGATTATTGCTGCTATCTCACAGAAACAACAAATTTTGGACAGTATCCGCCAACTCTTATCTGAATTTGATGCATCACATCCATTTACTCAAGGCCAGGATCAGGAAAGTTCGCATAAGATATTAACTATCAATGGTGGTATACAGCAGGTTGCTGCGGTTGCTGAACAGGAACATCCTGACTTGTTGCTGCTGGAAAGCTCCGATACTGGAACCAGTGAGCTACAGGTTTTGAGCAATGTAACGGCGCGATTTCCAAGCTTGGGTGTCATCATGTTATGCCCGACTCAATCCCCGGAGCGGTTAATTGAAGTGATGCGCGTAGGTGTTCGCGAAGCGTTACCGACACCACCGACTCGTGAATCATTGCTGGGTGCAATTAATCGGTTTCAGCAAAGGATTAAACAGGCAGGCATGCCTGTTAGAAGCGGAAAAATTCTGGCATTTATTCCTTGCAAAGGAGGAAGCGGAGCTACATTTTTAGCCACCAATCTGGCTTATACACTGGCGGCACAAAATAACCAACGAGTTGCCCTAATTGATTTTAATCTTCAGTTGGGAGATGCCTCGTTATTTCTAACTGATAGCAAGCCTCCAGCATCTATTGCTGATGTCGCCCGACAAATTCATCGGCTGGATGGGTCATTCCTGGCTTCCAGCATGATCCAGGTTCTACCTAATTTGGGTATTTTGGCAGCACCGGATGAACCGGAGAAAGCAACGGAAATAAAACCCGAGCATGTCAATCCGATGCTTCAGGTCGCAACCAAGAATTATGATTTTGTCATTCTTGATATTGGCCGGCGCATGGATGCTGTATCGATCCAGGCACTCGACAAAGCCGATATGATTTTCCCAGTGTTGCAGCAGACTTTGCCATTTATCCGTGATGCTAAGCGTCTGCTCGATGCATTTCACTCATTGGGCTACCACAAGGAAAAGTTGCGGCTTATTGTTAACCGTTATGACAAAAAAAGCGAAATTACGCTGGATGATATTCATAACACACTTAGAAATCAGGTCTTTAAATCCATTCCCAATAACTTCTCCGTAGTCGATGAATCAGTGAATCATGGTGTGCCAGTTTTCAAATTGGCTCAGCGCAGTCCAATTTCCAAAGCGATTGAGGAAATTAGCAATGAATTGAGTCAGAATTCTGAGCGCCAAGGCCGTTGGTTTAAAAAACTATTTTCTTAACACCTGTTTATGGATCATTAATTATGTCTATACGAGATCGTTTGCAACGCTGGGGAGAGACTAATACGACTGTGCCTGAACAGGTACTGATCATGGAAGAAAACACGCTGCTCGAGAAAAGCTCATATCACGAGCTTAAATCAAGGATTCATCAGAAACTACTCGATCGAGTTGATCTATCTGTGATGGAGCGGTTACCCGCAGATCGTTTGATGAATGAGATCAAAGATCTCGTTGAACAATTGCTGAATGAAGAAAAAATACCCATCAATCTGACAGAAAGAGGCGGTTTGGTTTCCGATATTCAGCATGAGATCATGGGGCTAGGACCATTAGAACCTTTGCTGGTTGATCCGACAATATCTGATATTCTGGTAAATACATACAATCAAGTTTATGTCGAGCGCCGTGGCAAGCTGGAGCTAACAGATGCGCATTTTGCCGACAACCGCCATTTGATGAGAATTATCGACCGTATCGTATCCAGAATCGGTCGCCGCGTTGATGAATCCAGCCCGATGGTCGATGCCCGCTTAGCAGATGGTTCCCGTGTCAACGCCATTATTCCGCCACTGGCCTTGGATGGCCCGCTTTTATCTATCCGGAGATTCCCATCTTCCCCTCTCAAGATGGATGACCTATTGCGCTACAAATCTCTAACGCCGGCCATGGCTGAAGTCATTGCAGGACTGGTTAAAAGCAAGTGCAATATTCTTATTTCCGGGGGAACAGGTAGCGGCAAAACCACCTTGCTGAATATCATGTCTAGCTTTATTCCAGTATCTGAAAGGGTTGTAACTATCGAGGATGCGGCGGAATTGCAGCTTCAACAGCCACATGTCGTGCGACTCGAAACACGTCCACCGAACGTCGAAGGTAAAGGTGAGGTAGCGCAACGTGCATTAGTCCGCAACAGTTTGCGCATGCGACCAGACCGGGTCATTATCGGTGAAGTGCGTGGCCCGGAAGCCATGGATATGCTGCAAGCCATGAATACAGGTCATGAAGGTTCCATGGCCACAGTGCATGCCAATACACCTAGAGATGCACTGAGCCGAATTGAAAATATGGTCAGTATGGCTGAAATGAATCTTCCTACTAAAGCTGCACGACAACAAATTAGTTCTGCAATCTGGGTCGTCGTTCAAGTTTCTCGCATGACGGATGGAAAACGCAGGCTGATTAGTATTCAGGAGATCACTGGCATGGAAGGTGACATAATTACCATGCAGGAGATTTTTACTTATAGCCAGACAGGTATAGACGAGAATGGCATTATACAAGGACAATTTCATGCGACTGGCATTCGTCCCCAATTTGCCGAGCGCTTGAAAGTATTTGGCGTCCCCTTGCGTGACGAATTGTTCGATCCAACCAGAATTTTTAAATAAAAGGGTTCTTTGCAAAAATGGACTATGCTTATTATCTGTTTATCGCATTGGCATTTATCGCAATTGTTCTATTTCTGGAAGGCCTCTACTTGACGTGGAATGCCTATAAAGGACCGGAAGCAATTCGTATCGAGAAACGGTTGCAGACAATTTCTGCCGGTTGGCAGGATTCAAGCGATCAAAATCTGATCAAACAGCGATTATTAAGTGATTCCCCGACATTAGAACGTCTGCTATTACAAATTCCGCGAATTCATAGTCTCGACCGGCTGCTGGTTCAGTCAGGCATGCAAATCAATGTAACGGGGTTTCTAGGTTACACAAGCTTAGCAGCGCTCGGCGGTTTAGCCATCGCATCGTTACTGAATCTGCATTTCACATTTTCATTACTCTGTCTGGTAATAGCAGGATCGCTCCCTGTGCTGTTGGTAATAAGCGCACGCCACAAACGCTTATTAAAAATTGAAGAACAACTACCCGATGCCATTGATTTAATGGCGCGTGCATTGAAAGCTGGCCATGCTTTTTCGGGAGCACTGCAAATGGTTGCCAGTGAAGGTGCACAGCCCATTGCGGATGAGTTTCGCATAACCTTTGAAGAAATCAACTATGGCATTTCAATGCAGGATGCACTCATGAATCTGAGTATGCGCGTGCCCAGTACCGACCTGCGCTATCTTGTTATTGCCGTGCTGATTCAACGTGAGAGTGGTGGTAATTTGGCGGAACTGCTTGAAAGCATCAGCAGCCTGATCAGAGCACGCCTGAAGTTATTAGGAACCATTCGCGTGCTGTCAGCAGAAGGACGTTTGTCGGCGTGGATCTTGGGTTGCTTACCCTTTGCATTGGCACTGGTTTTCCAGCTGGTTAATCCAGGGTACCTGAATTTATTGTTTACAGATCCATTAGGGCATTTACTGCTTGGTGGTTCATTAACCATGATGGTGATCGGAATTTTTGCCATGTGGCGTATTATCAAAATTCGGGTATAACTCTAATCTGATACATGGATCTACTTGTATTGACTGCTGCACTGTAATCTGGAGTAAATAAATCATGATCATGATTCAAATAGCATATCTAATTATCATTTTTTTTGCTGTAGCAGTCGGTGTTTTTGGATTGATGCGATTATTAACACCTAATCCAACGCAATCGCGGCTGGAGCAAATTGCCTCAGAGCATACTGAATCCTCTTTAAACGAATCCAACCAATGGGAACAGGTTGCCAATAAGCTCACAGGCCCGTTTGCCAAGCTTTCGCTGCCAAGTGAAGATTGGGAAAACTCTCCTTTGCGCACTCGTTTTATGCATGCAGGTTACCGTTCACAATCAGTACCCTTCTTTTATTTTGGAGGAAAAACATTGCTGGCATTGATCTTGCCAGGTATTTTCTTTCTTTATGTGGGCGTCAGCCGTTTGCAGGTAAATGCTGATATCTCTTTGCTGTTTTTTCTCGCATTAGCCGCAGGGGGGTATTATCTACCAAATTTAATCTTGGCACATATCATTAAAATACGTCAACGTGACTTGTTTGAAAATTTTCCTGATGCTATTGATCTAATGACAGTTTGTGTGGAAGCGGGATTGGGGCTAGATGCCGCGATGAAAAAGGTCGGAGAAGAAATGCATGTCAAATGCAAGCCATTGGCGGAAGAACTTCATTTGGTCAATCTGGAAATGCGCGCAGGTAGGAGCCGTGATCAGGCATTACGCAATCTGGCATTGCGCACCGGCGTTGAAGAGATCGAAGGGCTGGTCGCAATGCTGATACAAGCCGATCGTTTTGGTACCAGTGTTGCAGCGTCTCTACGAGTTCATTCCGATATGTTGCGTACTAAACGTCGCTTACGTGCAGAAGAAGCGGCAGCCAAGATAGCGCTCAAGCTGCTATTCCCGCTTATTTTCTTTATCTTTCCAGCACTGCTTGTGGTTATCGTTGGCCCAGCAATTATTAGCATTTCCCGCACCCTGTTGCCCACAATGGCAGGTGGTTAATTAAAGGAGCTATGAACTTATGTACAAACTAAAACAATCACTGTTGATCATTGGCTGTCTGCTGATACTAGGAGGATGTGCCGCCCCCCAGCAAAAGAATAATAATGCAATCGGCATGCTACCTAATTCTGAAGATGCACGCTTGATGGATGCTAAAAAGTTATATCAATTGGGTCGCGAATACCATCAGAAAAATGAATATGCTGAAGCGATTAGTGTCTACGAAAAAGTTATTGAACTAATGCCTGATAATTACGAGGCCTATAATAACATGGGAGTGATTTACTCAACATTAGGTGAACATGAATTGGGAGTTCAGTATATTAGCGAAGCTATCAGATTAGCACCACTGGTATCTCACTTACACAATAACCTAGGTTACGCCTTATTAAAACAAGGACGTAATAGCGAAGCAGCCGGTGCATTTGAACGTGCCTTGCAACTCGATCCAGGAAATTTACATGCGCGCAATAATCTGGAATCAGCATATAAGCTAATGGGGTGTGTTCAGGGTCAGTCTTGCGGGCAATGGCAAGAGCCAAAGCAGCCATAGTTCTAGATTTAAGCAGTTCAAGTTATATTAGTATCAGGCAGCTATTCTAGAAGCATAATCATAGAAAGTATCAGGAGAACCACTATGTTCAAGATAAAACAACTTAGTTGGATGGTAGGCTGTACGCTTGCATTAAATGGATGCGCTTTTATTCAAAAAGACGCATCATTTGCAGATATTGAAATCAAGCCGGTGATGAATATAAAGCATGCCAATGGCAGTCCCAAGATTATGTATTTATTAGGGCGATATTATCAAGGCAAGATAGATTATCAAAGAGCAATAGCTGCTTATGCGAGAGCGTTGGAAGAGAAGCCTGATTATGTTGAAGTACATAATGGTCTGGGTGTTATTTATTCCATACAAGGTCGATATGAACTGTCATTACAGCATTTCCATAAGGCCATTGAAATTTCGCCCAAGGAAACTTATTTGTACAATAATCTTGGCTATGCGTATCTGACTCAGGGAAATGAAGCTGAAGCAGTTAAGTCACTCGAAAAAGCACTGCTGCTGGATCCGGAAAACGAAAGGGCGCGCCTTAATTTGGCGGTTGCACATGAAAGAATCGATTTAACCGATAAAACTGCTTCATTACAGGCAGCTTCGGTTAATCCTCCGCCACCTGTTATGCATGAAACTATCCAAGCTAACTTGAAAGAACCTCATCATCATGAGTCAGTATTAAATGATACTTCTGACTCAAAACTTACTCATACATCACCGCATATTTATGAATATAAGGCTAAGAAGAGTGAGTCATTAGTCACTGTATCTTCTGAGCAAACTTCCCAGCTTAAAGATTCCAGCCCGCTTGATAATAAAGCTATCCGAATAGAAGTCTCAAACGGTAATGGTATGACAGGCATGGCGAGACAGGTATCTGTTTTTTTTCAACAATACGGTCATGCAGGAGCAAGGCTGACAAATCATCAAACGTATAATCAATACCAGACGGAAATATACTATCAACCAGGTAATTATCAACAAGCCTATCAGATTAATCAGATGTTACCAAAGCAGGTTAAACTGGTAGAAAGTAATAAGCTGCGAAACGATATACAGGTTAAAATTCTACTCGGGCAAGATTACTCCCGTGAAATCACTCATTTCAGCAGAAAAGATCAGATCCAAATCAGTCAGAACTCCGAACAGTCTATAGCTAAGGCGATAAATTAGAAAATCTCCTTTGCACGCACGGCGGATAACATCAAAACTTGGAAAGTACATAAGATACAATATATTGATTAACTGCATAATTGTATCATTTGTCAGTTTTTTCTACCGCGTGAAGACTTCCTTCTATTGTGTTGATTCATACTGGATTTGCACTCATGTACAAATCCAGTATTATGAATTCTACAATTCTACAAAATAGTTAGCTGCTGCCGCATCAACAGTTGCCATTGTAAATACTGGCGGCTCTTTTAAGAATCTTGAGAAATCAACAATCTGATCAATAATGTCCCGGGGATGGCTACCAACGAGCGGCCTACCGGTTTTCCGGTAATAAGTATCCAAAAGATGATTAGCCACATTTTCGTTATATTCGATACCTTGTTTTATACAGACACGCCGAAGAATTTCTTTATATTCATCCTCAGTTGAGTAAGGTGTTTTTATTTTATGGCGGATGCGGCGTAAAAACGCTTCATCAACTAAATCCATAGGGTGCAAATTAGTGCTAAAAATATTAATTTGATCAAAAGGTATTTCAAATTTCATACCTGTATGTAAAGACAGAAAATCTGTACCGCGTTCAAGAGGAACTATCCAGCGATTTAGCATCTCACGGGGCGGAATTTTCTGACGACCAAAATCATCTAGGATGAATACACCGTTTGCGGCTTTCATTTGAATGGGGGCTTCATAAAATTTACTATTGATATCAAAGCGTAGGTCAAGCATGTCCGTGGTAAACTCTCCTCCAGCCATTACCACGGGGCGGCGGCATTTTTTCCACCGTGGATCATACTTCAGATTGACGGTGATATCGAGCTGAGCACTGCCGGTAGTTTCTTCTTCAAAGCAGAAATGTATAGCCGGATCATATAAGCAGATTACCTGTCCATTTACTTCGACTGCATGGGGTATGTAAATATCACCGGGTAGTGCGCGTCCCAATGCTTCAGCAAGACTTGATTTTCCTGTACCTGGCGGGCCATACAGAAAGATAGCTCGCCCGGAACTGAAAGCCGGGCCTAGTTGATTAAGTAATTGTTCACTAACGACCATGTGGCTAAGGGATCTGCGTATCCATTCGCTATCAATCTCAATCTGCTGAACATATTGTTGAACAAGTATGCGTGTATAGTCTTGCAAAGGAACCGGCGCAGCGCCGACGTAAAGACTTACATCCAGCGCCGCCTTCGCTCTCTCACGGCCGCGTTGTGTCAATTCAAAGATTTGAGTTTCGCGTCCATAACTTGCCGCCGAGCGAATGGCAATCAATTGATCTGCCTTAAGTAGCTCAATGAGTTCATCAATAACGCTAAATGGAAGGCAGAGTTTCTGCATGACTTGACGCATGGTAAAAGTGCCTGCTTCTTGATAAGCAGCCTTTAATAGAAGATCGCTAAGAAATGCTTCACTTAATCCAGTGTTAAATATTTTTAACGGTATAGGCGGAACAGGATGGAGTATCTGTCTTATCTGTTCAGTGGTTAGGAGGCCCAATGAAACCAAGCAATCTTCTAATTTACTGCCACTCTGTTTTTGGTTGATTTTTACTTGGGCCAATTGTGCCGCTGATATAAAACCTTCTCTAATTAATAATTCACCAATTGGGTCTGCCATAACACTTTCCTTAATATAAAAATTAAAAGTAATAAGCTGAAACTACACTAGATAACTAACGACTTAATTTAATTAAGCAATATTTAAATCAAGTTAACGGACAAATATTGTTTTTCTTCATAAAAGAAGGGGCTTCGCAAATTCGGACAGTCGGAAAAGTGTTAGTCTTGCTCAACCCAAGCCGTGTAATAGACGGCAAGAAAAGGAGCGAGAGTATGAGAAGGACGAGAAGGAATCACGCAGCGGGATTCAAAGCCAAAATGGCAATAGCCGCAATCAAGGGTGATAGGACCCTGGCTGAGTTAGCTGAACAATTTTTGATGGAGACTGTAAATTTAACTGTGTAACTGTCTGAATTAGACATACGCAATCAGTCGTTCTTCGAATTCGATCATAAAACGATTCAAAGCCGCTTTCCAGTTTTTTTATTGGCATGGTCCAGTTTCGAGATGCTCCCTGGGTAATCCTCTCAAAAATTAATCGAGCAAAGCAGTAGAATTTTCTATCGTAGACGAAGAGGAATTTTACTGATGAAGAAGCAACGATTTACGGAAAGCCAGATCATGTGTTGACACCGATCGAAAATTGATCAGAAAAGCCTAGTTGTACCGGCTTAGAATTGACCAGGTAATCCACGCAATCACCATTAAAAACCACTTTCTCGTATAAAAACAGATGTGATCATTTCATAGACTCTCGTTGCGAGTGAAATGGGAGTGCCCGAGATAAAAATGTTTCCCTTGATTTCTTTTTGTGGTACTGAGGAAGAAACATTACCTAAGTAGACAGCATAAATTGTTGTTTCCGGTACAAATGTACCATTCTTGCTGCTCCGAGTAGCCACACTTCCACCATAGTTTGAAATCAGATAGGTTAAATCAAGATTCCTGATTTCGCTTTTATCGATTCTATCAATGGAAGCCGTTAATTTGGGTAATTGAATATCCTCAGGGTAGAATGAGGCTTGTTGCCCTAGTTCAATTCGATTCAGTTCATATTCAGAGACAACACCTCTGATTTCAGAAGTGTTCGAGTCCATAATGGAGAAAAGCGGTGTGGCACTTTTAACCCAACCAGACACGTGCAATGTTTCATCCATTTCTGTAATGACCCCCGAAAATGGTGCGCGTAGGCTAAGTTTTTCCTGCTGCCTCTCCAAGCCCTCCAGTTTGCTGGATTCTGATGCAATTTCTTCTAGTATTACCTGCAAATTATCTTGCTCTTGACGACTGACCACCGCTCTTGTGGCGCGCAGTTCTAACAATTCGAGCCGTTTGCGTGTAAGTTCTATTTCTACGTCGAGTTTCTGTGATTTTAATACTATAAGTACTTGGTCTTTATCTACTTTTTGACCTGATTGAATCTCAATAGAAACAATTTGGGCGGATTCAGGTGTGAAAATCTTACTGTAATTTGCAGAGGTTAGTACTCCAGGAATATAAATATGTGAATTCCAAGGGATAAATAAAAGGCTTATAGAGCTTATTAAAATAAGCATCCATATTCGCAACCGATTATTTAATTGAATGCTGTTTCTTAACATCCACCAATATCTGACTTCTTTAAAAAGAGGAACAAGAATAAGTGCAACTATCTCCACTACAAATAGAATAATACCTAATAATTTGAAAAATAGATGATAAACTAGTAGAGCAATTCCGATGAATAGAATCAAACGATAGAACCAGGTAAACCATGCATAGCCAATCAATTTAAATTCTATTTCAGGAGAAAAATGCTCCGGTTTCTCTTCGACGGATCCAAATAGTAATTGGCGTAATTTCCATTTTGCTAATAGAAATGATCGTTGCTGCAAATTGTCGATGCCCCACCAGTCTGACAAAATATAGTAACCATCGAAACGCATAAAAGGTGTGATATTGATCAGCAGGCTACTAATCAAACTGGTAGTTGCAATCACAAAACAAACGCTACGCAATATCCCTTCGGGTAAAAATGCCCAAATAAATAAACAAATACCAGCCATCAACAGTTCATTCAAAATTCCAGCTGCAGCTACATGTATTCGTTGTTTCTTTGAATATAGCCGCCACGTATCCGACATATCGCTATAGATCATTGGCACCATGACCATAAAAGCTAACCCCATACTAGGTACACGACAACCATAATGCTTCGCTGTATACATATGCCCAAGCTCGTGAATAGTCTTTACGCCTATTAACGCAATTGCATAAACAAGGATACCTTGCAACGAAAAAAAATGAAGGAATGTGTTCGCAAACACATCCCATTGACGTGAAACTAGGTATAAACCCGCTATACCGATTAGGATGGCAAAACTCAGGAAAGTGGCAGAAAATAATTGCTTGACAAAAGGATACGTTCGATTCAAGAACGCATCGGGTTGAAAAAGAGGAATGCGAAAAAATAAATATTGATGAGCTATTTTCTTCCACAAATTTGTATCAGCCTTTCTGTGTTGTGCTAAATATTCAGAGGCTGGTTGCGCATGAGATTGATTCGTTAATTGGTTGCGCTGCAGGAAGTTAATCAGAGTTGCTATATCTTCTTGTGTCGGTTTAAAAACTGTTTCATTTGCGATCTGATCTATTATCTGCTGACCATTATTGATTGACCATCTGCTCAGCATGTGATGAATCAGGATGCTTATTCGGTAAAAACGATTATTGACAGGATCATATAAAGTCCATGTGGCTGACCCATCATGAGCATTAGGCGCTTTTAAGAAATGTAAATCGCTTCGTAATGAAGGTAAGGGTTGAATGTTACTTGAAGACATGTTTTCTTTTGTCCCAGAGCGTCATGCCAATCGCTTAACTTAAAAATCAAAATATTGGCGGGCTGCCGCAAGAGGTCGACGAAAAAGATAAAAAAATAAATTAACCGAATTACCATATATTTTAGCTGTACCTTGCCAACCAATTCTAAGATGATCAATTGTCGCTGTTGTTTCAGCATCGACTCGGTAAACCAGCGTATCTCCTGGTATCACTTCAGCACGAAAGCCAATATTAGTAACTTCTGCGCTGATTGAATTAAGCGGATCAATATTCAGGTATATTTTTACCGGGGCCCCGATAGAAAATTCAATATTATTTTGAACGGGTAAATCAATACGAAACATAAATTTCCCAGTTTCCGCAATTTCCATAAGCCTTTCACCAACAACCACTGGTTTCCCAATTAACTCTAGCTTGTCACCAAATAACAGAAATCCATCTCTATCTGCTATCACATGAAGATGATCAAGCATTTCTTTTGCGTAATTTCTCTTGATATTAGCTAATTCAACTTTTGTTTTTAATAAAGCCACTTCTGCTTTACTTTTTTCATCTTGGAATGCACTTTGAGTAGCTCTTTTCAATTCAGCTTCGGCGACGGCTAAGGATTGTTGAGCAACCACGTATTCGTTTCTATAGCTGGTATCTTCATAATTGAATAATGTTTGTCCTTGAGAGATCAGTTGATTGGGTTCAACGGGTATTGATGCGATTACTCCGTCGATAGGTGCACTTACAATCAGTGGATCTTTAGCAACAACTTTAACGGATCCCAGCGTTGAGTGCTGGATGGGTAAGAAAAACAAGATCACTGTCATGATCCCAATTACCCATCGAGTTTTTCTAGAAGCTAACCATATTTTTAATGGTCGATGCTTTTCAAAATAGCCCCAAGCATGTGCATAGGTATCAGCTAATCGTTTTATCAAGAACAGCTCGTTATCACTCCACGCGGTTTCCCTTTCAAGCCATAAAGCACCTATTAATATGCCATTTGGCAATCGCATGCCAATCCAAACAGGAAATGGTAGCAATAAGCTCTGAAGATCTTGTTGCAATTCATTTGAGAGCTGCTCAAAAATGACTTGGGAAGGCAGATCACTCGAAGATTCTTTTCTTTGATGATGAATGATGCGTTCAATCAATTGGTTTTTTGGAATTGAACGATCAACCACAGTAAGACCGGATGTTCTGATTGCTTGGAAACTAGAATTTACTTGCCCGACAGCTTTTAAGAGTGTTGCATGTCGGTATTTTAGTAAACGTCGTGTTTCATTGACTATAAGGTAATGTAATGCCAATAAATCTTCTGCATTACGTGCGTCTGCTTCTAACTGAAGTAAGATCAAAGTTGCTTTGCTTTCCTCTGGAAACACTTTTCTGTCATCCATGACACATTGATCCTTATGTGTTTTTTCTAGATCAGCGTTAATCTGGGAGATTAATAATAACGGTTCCGCTCATTCCAGCCAAAACATCTGTTGCATCGCTCTTAAAACTTGAAAAGATACGTATGGTTTGAGAAACAGGGTCAACCCGGGCTCCAACTCTGGATATTTCAAGATCATAATTTTTCCCTGTTTCGTCGATTGCCATGGAAATATCGATGCCTGGTCTTATCCATTTTAGCCAACCGGATGGAACGATCATCTCAACCTCAAGACTTGTGTCATCTAAGATTTTCATAATTTCACGACCTGGTTCAATCACTTCATGTGCGTTCGCTTTAATCTCAGTAACTCGCCCATTCCATGGCGCTCTAAAAGAGCAAATGAAGTAATTACCAATTTTTATTGCCTCCAGTTCTGCCATGGCTTTATCCAACTGAGCTTTGGATACATCCAGTTCAAGTGAGCCGACAGCATTAAATGTCGAAAGACTTTCGTTATTCTCAGAAATCATTTTTTTTGCTAAAACTTCAGCTTCTGCTGCTTTTAGCTGCGCTCTTTGTCGGCTACATTCAAACTGTACTAGTTTTTCTCCTTGCTTGAAACGATCTCCTTCCTTGACATTAATGTGTGTAATTTTAGCGATCACATCGGTTGATAACACAGCTTCACGTAATGGCTTAACCAAGCCTCGGATTGTTGTCGTTGAAGTGGAAGGAGAGGTAGACTTTTCTTTAGCTTGCTTTTCTATAGAATTCAAGACAGAAGCAGCCTTAGGTTCAGTAGATTCTGCGTAACCATTTGTTATGTAATATAAAATATAAAACACAAAAATGAATCCAATATAGCTAGAAACTCTCATTTGATCTCGGCTCTTAATAGAATTAGTAAAGATGTACGATGAAAGCAATGAGTTGAAGAATTCTAATTCAACGCCATGTGTTTATAACATATTAGATCAAAGAAATCTCACTGATTAACCACAACAAATTGTCTCTCGGTCGCTAGATTAAGTCGTTTAAGGGCGCTATAAGCGTGCTCTTTTGGCATGGGATGCCCAAGTAAATAGCCTTGAGCTTCATCGCATTTTAATTTGCATAAATGCTTAAATTGTTTTTCGGTTTCTACTCCTTCTGCCACAACAGTCATTCCCATTTTTTTCGACATTTCGATAATTGCCAAAACAATAGCGTTATTATCTGTATCTTCATTAATATCACTCATAAATGAGCGATCTATTTTGACGATATCAATAGGAAATTTTTGTAAATACTGAAATGATGCATATCCCACACCAAAGTCATCAAGTGCAATTTGAACTCCCATGTCATGAAGTTTATTCAAAAGCTGTGCCGAGCCTTCGATAGATTGCATAATCATGCTTTCAGTAATTTCAAGCACTAAATTTTTGAGTGGTACTTCATACTCACGTAAATAGCTGATTACTTTTCCGACCAAACCCTCAAATTGCAGTTGTGCGGCTGATATATTCACCGATATTTGTATTTCATCTGATACTTCTTTGCGCCAAATGGCAAGTTGTTTGATTGCTTCACGAAGAACCCAATCACCAATATGCAGGATCAAGCCACTTCGTTCGGCAACGCCAATAAAGTCTGCTGCAGTCAGGATTCCTTTTTCAGGATGGTGCCAACGTAGCAGGGCCTCAAATTTGCTGATCACATTATGTTCAATATCAACAATGGGTTGATAAAAAACTTCGAATTCGCTCTGTTCAATAGCACGTATAAGATCTGACTCAAGTTGTATTTCTGACAAATACTGATGGTTTATTTCTTTTGAATAAAATTGACACTTCCCTATGCCGCTAGATTCAGCATTATTTAGCGCTAAGTCAGCATAACTCAGTAAATTAGCAGCGTTCAGATCATCAATTGGATAGATACTAACGCCAATTGCGCTGTCAGTATTTATGTTAAAACCCTCAATAATTAAAGCTTGATTGAACGCGAGATAAATACGGTTAATAATCTGTGTTATAGGTTCGCTCCTCTTTAATTCAGAAAGTAAAATATAAAAACCACTTTCATTTTTTCTCGATAGCATTGAATCGAGACCTGTGGTTCCGGTTCCGGAGGATACGACATCTGTTGTGCGCAAAATACTACTTATTCTGCGAGAGGCATCGACGATGAATTTTTCTGCTGCCTCATAACCTAAAGTATTGTAAACGCGCTGATAGCTATTTAATGAAAGGGAGAGAATAGCTACATAGCAACCTGATCTGGTCGCATAGGAAATTGCGGTCTTAAGTCGTTCCTGTAAGCCGAAACGATTCAGTAGGCCAGTTCCAGAGTCATAGCTTGTGTGATGCTCAATCAGTTTTTGTTGTTTTTCATTTAGCTGTTCTAATTCTTTAATTTTTCCGATTAATTGATTGATGTCGATGTTGGCAGTATCATTAACAACAGCTACCGAAGTACCGCTTTTTTCCGCATTATCTACTGTATCAGCGCTGCTATCTTCTTGTGCAATATCTCTCCACACAGTAACGCGGTTACGGCCATTTTTCTTAGAATAATAAAGTGCCTTATCTGCCAAGTCGATCATTCCATTGATATCTTGTGCTCCATCCGTTATCAAGGAGATTCCTAAACTTATAGTTACTCGTTCAATTCCAAAAGCATGATAAGTAGTAGCATTCATTACGTTGGTACGAATGCGTTCAGCAATTTTCAAAGCAGTCTCAATATCAATATTTAGTAATACAAGACAAAACTCTTCTCCTCCATATCGACCTACAATATCCGTATCTCGTAAACTTTCTCTGGAAATGATAGTAACCAATTTAATGACCTCATCGCCGACCTGATGCCCATAATTATCATTTACAGATTTAAAATGATCAATATCGAGCATGATGCAAATAAGATTGCTGCCTTGCTCACGTGACAAGTTAAAAGCTTCGTTGAAATAGGAAGTCAATGCTCGTCGATTGTAAAAACCAGTGAGCGGATCGATCTCTGCCAATTTTTTTAATTCATTATTTTGGCGCGATATCTCGTTCCTCGATGATTCTAGATTTTTTAACATCAAGTCAAGCTTGAGATTGTTTTCCTCGATTTCCGTAACATCATCAAAAGTAACTAATGCACCTTTACATTGATTGTCATTACCTAGAATTGGCGCACTATTAATCATAAAAATGCTTTTATCCTGTCGAGTTGAATTAAAATTTAACCGTATACGTGTTTGTATTTTTCTCTTCTTAAGAGATTCTGCCCAGGGATAAGGCCAATCTTCTTTCAATTGTTCAACTGAAGATTTTTCCCAGTTTAGTTTTGAAACTTCTTTACCAATTAAACTATCGGATGGTAGTGCTACTTTTTGGCTGAATGCATTGTTTGCTAATAGAATACGTCCTTGCTCATCAAGAATCAGTATGCCTTCGGTTAAAGTATCAAAAGCAGATTTAATTCGCTGCGGAACAACTCCTGAAGGATCCAGTTCTTTTAAGGCGCGTTTCAGCATTAATAAATGACCAAACAAACCAGATACCGCAACGAACAGCATAAAACCCCAGAATGAGTTTTTTATTTCTTCCAAGAGATTATTACCCAGGAGAGGTGCAAAACTTATTTCAACGACTCCCCATATCTGATCATCTTGAAAGATAGGAACCTGGATATGTGTCAAAGATGGCGCATTATTTTCATTAATTTGCCAATACTCATCATGAGCACCTACAACTGCAAAAAATACGCCATCACTTTTTCGAACGGCACCTGAAAGAATATCTAAGTTACGGTTTACTAGAATATTTAAAGTTTTTTCTATCTGGATGAAATCATTTTTTTCTGCTGCTAATGCAAACTGGATGGCAAGAATCTCTGTTATATTCTTTCGGTTTTCTAAAAGAGAGTGCGATTTGTCAGGAACTATGCCAAGCGATTGACCAATTAACAAAATACTCAAGATTAATGCTATTAATCCTAAGCTAAGTCGAACGTATGGCCGCAGTGTAAACATGCTTAATTAAAAAAGTTCTTCAGCAGAATTTTCTTTTTGTTTAATATCATCGCCTTCCTTTAAGTGCTCATGAGTATTTTTGCCTGATTTTGCAACGACGATAGAAAGAGGGTCTACACTCTTCCACGCAGGAACGATGCTTAAGAGGCTTGCCAGCATCGAACCTGATCGTGTTAGCCATCCTACAATACCTGCAGTTAATGAGATACCTAAAACAGATGCAACATTTGTGGTTAATTCTTTTTCATCGAATGCTTTCTGAATGTCTATCTGTATATTTTCAACCTCTTCCCATAATTGTTGATTGGCGATTACAGTGTTTTGCGTAGGCAAAGCGTGTGCGATAGTGCTGCTAATTTCTTGCAAATGCTCAGATAAATTATTATTTGCACCACCTTGCAGTATCTTTGTAGGCTGAAGTGCTAATCTGGCATTTTCAGTTACATTTTCTGAAATGGTGGAGATGGCTGGTCCAAGTGCGTTCTGCATTGCTGGCAATACAGTTGTAGGTGCTATGGATGGTACTGTTCCTTGGGCAACGGGAGGAGACAAGACTGGTGCTGGCGATGGCGGCGTTATCGGCACAATTGGTGATGAAGGTGTTTCGGGTAATGGAAGCACCACCGGATTCACGGTTAACGTTACGGTAACAGGAGAAGAATTTCCATAACCATCATGGATAACATATGTAAACGAATCCACCCCGACAAAATCTTTATTGGGTGTATAAATAAAGCTGCCATCGGAACTCATTACCAGCGTACCATGTTCGGGGTCACTCACCGGAGTAATTGATAGCTTATCGTTGTCGGCATCACTATCATTGATGAGCAATCCAGGTGCTTCTACGGAAAATATAGAATTCTGCAATAACGTATAACTATCATTTAAACCGACAGGAAGATTATTGTTGTACACAACATTAATAACGACAGTATCAACATCTTGCGCCGAATTACTATCACTACTAATGACATTTAAAGTATCAATTCCAATGTAATTGTAGTTGCTTTGATAGATTAAACTCTCTAAGGTCACATTGATATCCGTTAGGCTGCCTGACAAAGTCAGAGAGTTTGTGCCATTACTTCCTGCGCTAATGCTAGCAGTGCCTGATAATGTAACTTTTAGCGTACCGTGATCAACTACTAATTGCACGGTACTTAAATCATTATTTGCATCAGAAACAAATATTCCTCCAAGAGTCAATGGTGCATCCCTATTAATAATCTGGGAACCGGGCACTGTATTTATTGGTGCTTCATTATTATTGGTCAGATTGATGATGAAAGTCTCATCATAGGTTAGTCCGCCGGAATCGGTGACTCTGACGGTCACGCTATGGCTGGTGGCTGCCTCAAAATTCAGCAGCGCTCCATTGGCCACTGTAATTTCGCCGGTGCTGCCGTTAATGGCAAAACGTCCACCGGCAGTGTCGGTCAGGCTATAGCTTTGGGTATCACCGTTATCGGGATCGGTGGTACTGACCGTACCCACCGAAGTACCATTGGCGGCATTCTCGGCCACCGT
>NZ_QJJP01000005.1 GCF_003201565.1 Nitrosomonas sp. Nm84
GATCTAGACGAATGGATGGAATACTATAACAGTGAACGAACTCATCAAGGAAAAATGTGCTGTGGACGAACACCATTGGAAACATTGCTTGATGGCAAATCGATTTGGGCAGAAAAAAATTTAGCTCAAATCTAAACTGACAAACACCTAAAAAAACTGGTAACTGTCAGATCAGGTCTGAGCTAGTACAACTAAACAACTTTGCCTTACCGTAAAGAAACTTTACGGTAAGGCATTTTTTTAACTACTAAAGACTACCGACTACTAAATCAACTCACCCTGGTATGCTGCAATGATCTCAGCAATAGTCGATCGTGCCGCTACCGCTTTGGCAGAATCACCAATTGCGGTGGCTTCTTTCAAGTCTTGCAATGCGTTTTCCATCTCTACACGTTGCTGTGAACTTAAGCGCAACTCTAAGTCGGGAAGAAAGATATTCGCATATAAAGACACTCTCTCAGCCGCGACAATGGCCTGATTCGGATCAACACCAAATGTCGACTCAATTAACTGGATGCTTCTGTTTAATTGACCAATAATTCCCTTGCTGATTTCGCTCATGATCTCATTGGCAACGATATTGGTCAGGTCACCTGCCAATTGAGTTTTGATGCGATTACTGCCTGTCGGATTGTCCTGTGCGATAAATACATCAACGGTGCGGTAGAAAAGCTCGGCTTCAACCTGTTCTTTCCGGGCTGCATCAACGTCTCCATCCCGATTCGTAATAAGTTCACCAACTTCGCCTAATACGCCGCCGATCAAGAAGCTTCTAACCAGTGGAATAATGACATTCTCCCGTGCCAATGCAATATTGACCCGGTCATCCGCATTTGCTTTGTTCAAAGCTTGCCGTCCATTCACAAATGCCAGCGTGATTTGATCATCCAAGTTCGGGTTGCTTCCAGTTTCGAACGTTTGTTTATCCGCCGTCAGCACTTTATTTTCCTTGGCTGCAGTGCCAGTGACTGCTACAAAGGCCGAATGCGCCCTGTCCCACTCCAACGCCAGCTCATCCGTTGTCAAATTGTCAAAATTATCGACCACAGAGGTAACTCGGTCATAAATACCAATCGCAAAAACCCGTTGCAATGACTTGTCTATCCTTTCTGCAGCTAATGAAACTTCGTTTCCATTTCTGATCGATTCAATAGCAGCCAGAATATCCTGGTCAATTGTCAATCCGTAGATTTGATCAATGAATTGCGTTACTTGCAGCAATTCTCCGGAATATGCCGCAGCAATCGCTCCTGCATCGATCGGATCTTGTTCGATCAGATCACCAATTGTCTGAAATCTTGAAACAGCATTGTCAACAAGCGCTGTGTTGCTTGAAACGTCGTATTCAACCAACTTAAGTTCGTTTTCGTAACTGTCAAAAATCGCTGTTATTGCAGCTTGTGCTGCTGTGGATTTTGCAGTGTCATTTGCTTTAGCTGCACTATTCAAATCATTAAGTGCGGTTTCCAGATTGCCACGCACAGTCGCGCCTAAGCGTAACTCAAGATCAGGCATGAAGATCTTGGCAAATTCCACTGTTCCCGAAGCTTCCGCCATTCTTCCCACACGATTCTCAGCTGTTGCAATGTTAGCCATTTCGCCTCTTGATCGGCCAAGCATCCCTTTGTTTAATGCGCTAACGATATCGTCTGCCACAAGATCTGAGCCATCGCCTGTCAATTGAGCTTTAATGAGCGCATTACCTACGGGATTATCGCGTGCAACCAAGGTTTCGATAGTGCGATAAAAAACCTCCCCCTCTTTGAGTTCCTTGCGCATCTCTTCTATATCGGCATTTCTACTTTCCATAGCACCCGCTACTTCGCGCAAAACCGCATTGTAATAAGCTCGGGCCAGTGATGATATTCTTGTGACGTAACGCTCAACAGCGACAACACCAGCATCTTCTTCCGGATTGCTTTTATTCAGCGCCACTCTAATGCGCGCTACCGATTCATTAAACGCAACATCTGCTGCCGGATTGCTACCTTCCACGATAGATTGTTTATCCGCGCTCAGCACTTGGTTGGCTCTTGCAACATTTGCCGAAATCGCTTGAAAAGACGCCACCATTTCATCCAGCATTCGAACTAATTCCGCCGATGTTGCAGACTCGAATTGACTGCGTATATCTGTCATGCGATTAAAAACAACTTGATAAAAAACACGCTGCAAAGTCTTGTCGACTACCTGTGCCGCTAAACTTGGCTCATTTCCATCTTTGATTTCCTCAATTGCAACCAGAATATCGCTGTCCAGCTTGAGCTTATTGGCCGTATCAACTTCCTGTACCAGCGTTTGTAGTGCACCGGCATAAGCAGTAGCAATGGCATCTCCATTAATAGGCGATTCTCTCCGCAACGTTCCAATCGTCTGGTAAGCAGTCACTGCTGTCTGAATTGTTTCAACATTCGCAGTGGTCGCAGCAAATGCGCCCGTACCGCCCATGCCGCATACGATAATCACTAAACTCATAGACAACAGCTTACTCATTGAAGCTATGAGTCCTTTTAGTAAAAACATTCTAAGAAGCTCCTTTTAAGAATTAATTAACAATCATGAGAACATCAATGATAATCATTATTATTTACATAAGCAACAAAATTATATGTACTTATTGCTACTTATGCTTGTTAGATGTTAGAAATTGGCAATCAGGGAAGCTCTGACTGCAATTGGCGAGCCGGGAGTGATATTAAAATCGTTCTGCGCTGCAGCAAAATACTTAGTACTAAATAAATTCTCAAAATTTAACTGAGCACGAACCTGTTTCGTTATCTGTGCGAACAATGCAGCATCGACCCTCGTAAAATCGGGCAATATGACTCTATTAGTTACAGAGGCAAACATATCTCCCCGATAAATCACACCGAATGCCGCACCGAGGCGAGGGGTAAAATCATATCGACTCCACGCCGAAAATGTATGACGCGGAAGCTCTGCTACCGATGCGCCTTTTTTTGCAACACCAAATATGTCACTGGTAATTTCACCGACCTGATAGGCATATCCGCCCATCACACTCCAATTTGAAGTCAGCTGACCATTAAGACTTACTTCAACCCCTTCGGTGCGCTGGCCTTTGGTTAAGAATGTCTGCCCTCCGACGACTGAATTAATGACATTGGTGCGATCCAGCTGATAAACAGCGGCGGTAAAAGCCAAATCAGGGCGTATATCCCACTTAACCCCTGTCTCAAGCGTTGTGAATTTTTCCGGTTTAAGCGTTTCTACAGTCACATTTAATGATGACAGTTGATCACCCGCACGGGGAACATAAGCTTGACTATAACTTGCATAAAATGAAATAGGTTCAATAGGTTTATAGATCAAGCCAAAACGTGGTGCAATCAAGTCATCGTTAGTTTTTAAATGATCTCTTTGGCCATTTCTTTGCCGAAAATCCACCTCAAACATATCATAGCGCACACCTACGATCGCTTGAAGCTGAGGTATTAATTCAATCTGATCCTGAATATAGAGCGAAGTCACATTAACAACGCTACGATTTAAAGCATCAACGTCTCCGCCCGCATTTCTATTCACAAAAGAAATCGGTACATTTGTAATCGAATTACTTAAAGGAACCTGCAAACTGGTACTAGCCAAGTCATTATTAAACAAACCCGTTGCACGCCTGTTGTGGGTTTCCTGGCGACCTATTTCTATACCCGCCATCAGCGTATGCGAGATTGGTCCGGTATTTAACGAATAAAGTAAATTCGTTTGGTTAAAGACATTTTCGCGCGTTGTTGCGTTGTTATAGGCACCCAGCGATACTTGTCCACGATTATCAAGTCCGCCATTTGCAAATACATTCTGATAGAACTTGTCATAAGTCGTATAATTTGTCCGGTTATGCAGCGTAAATCCAGAGTCAAATTTATGCTCAATCAAGGAATTAAATGACAACACATCAATATTTGCATTGCTACGCTTAGGATCGCCAAAGAATTGGGATCTGGATACATCTACGGGTCGACCATTAGCCGAAGTAATACCGCGATCAGCGGTACGATCATCATGAAATCGTTCCATACTCGCGACAACTTTGGTGCGATGCGTCGGTTTAAGAGTTACCGTCGGAGAAACCCCGAGCCGTTCCATACTGACACCATCTCGAAAGCTGCCCGCATCCTCGTATAGAGCATTCAAACGAATTGCAGCCATGTCATTAATCACATAACCGACATCGGCTGTCATTCTTTTTTGGTTAAAAGACCCTCCCTGGAAAGTAAATTCCCGCATCGGATTCCAATTGGCTTGCTTGGTTACACGGTTGACAACACCACCTGAGCCGCCACGACCAAAAATCATCCCATTAGCACCCTTCAGTACTTCGATGCGCTCAATGTTATAAAGATCACGATAGAATTCCGCATCATCGCGGATACCATCAATGAAAAAATCCCCAGTTGAGCGATTACCACGAAACACAAGTGCGTCACGATTGCCTTCACCCTGCGAGACTCCGACACCTGGCACATAACGAACTGCGTCACCAATACTGCGGATCGACTGATCCTTAATTAATTCATTCGTTATAACTGAAATGGCTTGCGGCACATCACGCAAGAGTGTGTTGGTTTTTGTTGCTGTGCTTGTACTGACTGCCGCATATCGATTTGTATTACTGGCAGTGATTTGTATTGAAGGCAATGTTGTGACGGCAGGTTCCGCCGCTGCTGCAGGCACTTCGATTATGGTATAGCCATCGCCTCTTTGCACCACTTGCAGACCGGAATCAGTCAATAACCGATCAAGCGCAGTCTTCATCTCGAAATCACCTACTAATCCTTGGGTTGTTTTTCCCTGCAGCTTTTCAGCATCGATGGCAAGTTTTATTCCCGCCTGTTGAGAAAATTGGGTCAGGGCATCGTACAAGGAACCAGCGGGAATACTGTAGGTTTTCACTGTTGCAGCAGCATTTAGAGATTCCGCACTACCAGGATTGGGTAAACAGAACGTTACTATACTTAAACTAATCAATATCGCGTAAAAACATACACTTCTAGCAAAACCACGGATAATCATAATGGGTTAGAGAAAAATTATTTATGCAACTGCTATTAAATCCTGAAGCAAACAACCATTCTCCGACATCACACAATCGGTAGCAAAATACCCCACCATGAAGCAGCTAAGCATCATGAAGAAATTCATGCTGAGAAGGATTCATCAACTAACCACACCGGATTTTGATCTTGATTGATCAAGACACTATTGATATCAACAGGTATATTTTATTTAGCGTTTAGAACAAAACACATCATCTTTCATATTCTCTTAACCACAATTACCGTCTTTACTATTATTAATTAGAATTCCAACTACCTGTGTATTCCCCTTTCTTTTAGGCTGCCGTTTCGCACATACAAGTTGGTTGAGAAATAAAATTCTGTAATTGCGATTTCTGTGACAATGTTTCATCCAGCACCTGCTTGGCATGGCATGCACAAAGACCGCACTGCTCCGTAACCCCCAAGCAAGCTTTTAAATCCCTCATCCGGTCAGCCCCTTGATAGACGGCCTCACGCAATGCACCTTCTGTTACTCCTTTGCAGATACATACATACATATTGAATACCTTAAATCTATATGTCGGATAAATTTAGTGCTAACAAAACAGAGATCAAATAATTATTAATAATGAGAATGATTCTTAATTATACCAATCTCTTTATAAAATGCAACTCAATCTATTGCCCTTTCAGACTAAATTTGCAAAACCTGAGCACATCATTACAGCAAAGTACAATTGCACAAAGAAAAAGCATAGCCATTGCAGGCTTATAACCTCCTGGAACCATGACTATCCATCAGGAATGGCACACAAATCATTAAAACAAACAACTTATATCTAAAAGACTATGGGTAAACACAAGCGATGATGAATTAGAAGGGCTAACAAAGTGCTTCCAAACGTGCACGATACGGTTTGTCATGAAAATAATGGGAGCGTCCTACTGCACTGATGGGTCTGTTATAAAACCAATCCTCGTCATACCTGCCTTAGCTGCAATGCTCATGATCCGTGCCACATGCTCGTAATGCGCCAGCTTATCCGCACGAATATGTAATTCTGTTTCAGGCGCCTGAGCCACTTTTGCAGCAAAACGAGAATCCAGTTGCTGCAGTTCGGCAGGTTCGCCATTCCAGAAAAGGCTACCATCGGCGCGAATAGCCAACTCAATATGTTCAGGCCGGGTGATATTGGCAGTACTCTCTGCTTTGGGCAGATCAATCTTTACAGAATGTGTCAGCAGTGGTGCTGTAATAATAAAAATGATTAACAAGACCAACATGACGTCCACCAATGGCACCACATTAATTTCCGCCATGGGCGTTTGACGTCCGCTGCCTTGCATGCTACCAAACCCCATTATTGCACCCTTTCAACAGCAATACCGCTTACTTCATTATTAGCGGATGATGATGTCAGCGAAGTAGTATGGGTTTGATGATGGTGGTGATCATCACCTACAGTAATCAGTATGAACAGATCATGCGCAAAAGCTTCCAGTCGCGCAAGCCAAATACGATTGCGGCGCACAAAAGCGTTATAGGCAAGCACTGCAGGAATGGCCACCGCCAGTCCTAATGCGGTCATGATCAGCGCTTCACCGACAGGACCCGCCACTTTGTCCAAGGTACCTTGCCCCGAAAGCCCGATCTGTATCAATGCATGATAAATACCCCATACCGTTCCAAATAAACCGATATAAGGCGCGGCCGAACCCGCAGAGGCAATCAAGGTGAGGCCATTCTCAACACGAGTTGCTTCCTGATCAATGCCATTGCGCAAAGTCCGTGTAAGAAATTCACTGGTACCGCCCGCTGCGGCCAGTTTATGCGAGCTATGAACTTTAGAGTCGGCAGCAGCATCAATACCCAGCTTAGCAAGCTCTGCAAACGCATTATTCGGAGCAGTATCCTTGAACTCAACGTTAACTGCTCGTAAGGAATCAAAGCTCCAAAAATGTTTAAGAAAAGCCTCGGCCCGGCGTTTAGCTATCAAATTAGCGATACTTTTTGTGATAATTAGATACCAACTCGCAACTGACAGTGATATCAACAACACCAACACGCTGATACCAACGTTATCTATTTGGGCGAGGAAATTCGAGAAACCAAGTCCTTTTTCCATTAATTAATTTCCTTGCAATACAAAATTAAAAGGCTGTAAAGCAACCGCCCGAACCGGCTGACCGTTACGCAGCGACGGATTGCATTGCCAACTCTTTACCGCCGTTAATGCAGCTGTATCGAGACGTTCATAACCACTGCTGTTTATCACCTTTGCGTTATCAATATGCCCATTTTCATCCAACTCCACCCGAAGTACCAATTTACCTTCTTCACCCATACGTCTGGAAATGGCAGGATAAGTAGGCGCAGTCAGTGTAGGGCAAGAAACAGACAATTCTGCAGATAACGTTATCGGCCCTGCCGGCATTTGTGTAGGCTGCGCATCAACCATTGATCCAGATTCTTTAGCCTGCTCCACCACCGGTTCCGCAAATGGTTCGGGCAGTGATTCAACATAGTCCTGTTTGGGAACGGCCGGTGCCTTTGCCACGAGACGTTCTTGCTTTGGCTTTACCACAGGTTTCTTTGCCGGCTGAAGTTTAACTGGCGCAGGTTCGGGCAGCGCTTTCGGGACAGTGTCCGCCGTGGGTGCTGTAATCAATTCGGCAAATAATGTAACCACTTGTTCAGATGACGGAATTAAGCGTTGATTCCATAATACATAAAACAATGCAGCGTGTACTATCAGCACAAACAAAAAACCAGGCAATGAGATCAGACGCTGCTGTGACCCCAAGTACTCAATATTTTTCCGAGATAATGAATGCATTGCAGAATAACGAATCCAGAATAGTCTCTTACACTTAGTTCAATAATTTAAAAGGTCCAACACGGTGACTTTGCTTTTAGTCCTTATGGGTGCTACATTACAAGTCGATGCTACGCAACTATGCTGTTATAAAATATGCAGATACAGCAAAAAGAGACCATACTTGCTAAGTTAGTATAATAACGGAAACGATAATAATTATCAATCGCCAAACTGGTAATTTTCAATATACAGCACCTAACTCCTAATCCATCTAAATCGGACATGACATACTCAACACCCGGATTCTGGCGGCGGATCATCTGCCTGATCTACGAATTTCTGCTTTTACTCGCCATTTTATTTATCGCTAGTTTTATTTTTCACCTCATTTTCAGTGACACTCACGCTACTTATTTCAGACCATTATTTCAGTTCTATCTGCTTGTTATTATGGGATACTACTTCATCTGGTACTGGACGCACGGTGGGCAAACGTTGGCAATGCAGACTTGGAAGATGCGTCTTGTATCTGCAGATGGTGAGAGATTAACAAAAAAACAAGCTGCTTTACGTTACTTGTTCGCACTAATTGGTATTTTTTTCTTCGGCATAGGCATTATCTGGGCACTGTTTGATCGCGATCATCAATTCCTACATGATCGGCTTGCAGGAACGCAAATTATTCGAGTGTAAAATTAAATTCCCCAATAATATCAATGTAAAAAATTTAACTTTGTGCTTAACAGAAATGTATAATAAACTCGCTGTTAGAAGTGGTACTGTATAGGAATATAGGAAGGGCAACACGTTAGCCGCACATGTAAAGATTAGTTTTTTGAATCGAACCGGCGAAATAAAAATATTAATTACATTTATATAAAAATCCCCTATTTAAACAGATGCGTAGCCAAATATCAGCGACAAACTTCTTGAAACTCTTATTTAGAGAATTTGCTATCCAAGCTAATGGTGCAATTATCTTAGCTGCAACGCTCTTTATTTTTATCATCGACTTAAATCTGCCGCTGGGTATTGCGGCTGGCGCGCCTTACGTATTGGTTGTATTTGCCAGCTTATGGGTCAGTGGCGTGCAATTTACCTATTTAATTGCTACTCTGGGCATAATATTTGCCATAGCTGATTTCTTCTTATCATCCAACATTGCCGCACCGATGCATATCGTTCTCATTAATCGTGGACTTACTCTACTATTAATCATTTGCACCGCGATTATGATCACCAAGATCAAAAAGGCAAACATTGATATGTCTGCCATCATGACGCAAATATTTATTGATCCCATTACCGGTTATAAGAACAGATATGCCTTTGAAACCGAACTGGATACTGAAATATTGCGCAGCAAGCGATATAGTCGGAATTTGTCTATCGCCATTATTGATATTGATCTTTTTAAGCTATTTTGTGACAACTATGACTACAGAAACAAGAACGATTATATAAAAAGAATTTCCCAGGAGATTAAATCCAATATCAGGATAACAGATCTTTTCTACCGCATTGATATCAACGTATTCGCTATCTTGTTTCCTGAAACGGATTTAGCCGAGGCAAAAAAAGTCTGCGAGGCCATTCGAAAAAAAGTTTCTACCCGATTGGATAAAAGCACAGAAAATAAAATTATAGTCAGCATAGGCATTGCCATACTTGATGGTGCTGATAACAAAATAGATTTATGTAAGCGTGCAGAAGAAGCATTATTTATTTCAAAACGTAACGAAGGAAATCTGGTTTCCACATTGCCTGAAGTTATTAATAAAGATAAGCCACATATCGCAGCAATTTTATCACGTTCAAGATCTGATTGATTTAATTACGATCTTACCTGAGAAAACGCCATTTTCTTAGCTAAACAAACACGAATACTGCAGTATCCCGTCACACGCAAGCACAATAATAAAATGCATGTACGATGCATTAAAGAAATTATCTCCGATTCTCTTATATAATTCAGTGTATCCAATCAGACAAAACGGTAAGTTTCTGAGATACCTATGAATTTAATGAATAAGCCAATGGCCAAGAAATCAAGTGGCCAATCATTCTCACCTAAAGTAGCCCGACTGTTGCGCGAATCTGTCTGCCTAGTTTTAACCGGGGCCGCACTCTATCTGATATTGATATTTTTTAGCTACGACCGCGACGATGCCGGTTGGTCGCATAGCGGAGATCTTAATCCAATTCAGAATGCGGGCGGGCATGCCGGCGCTTGGTTAGCAGACTTACTCTTGTTCTTATTCGGAGCATCTGCCTGGTGGTGGGTCGCATTCTTTCTTTCAGCAGTAGCCTGGAGTTACCGACGTATTGACATTGCCGGAATTTTTGATCGACATTCCCTGCTACTGACCGCAGGAGGGTTTCTATTACTACTGTCAGCTAGCAGCGGTCTTGAATCACTGCGGTTTCATACCATCAGTATCTCCCTGCCATTGATGCCGGGCGGCATGTTGGGAGATGCGATCAGCTACCATCTCTCGAAGATACTGGGCTTTACTGGCGCAACACTGACACTATTAATATTCATCGCCATCGGCTTCAGTCAATTCACAGGGTTATCATGGGTACGTTTTGTTGAGAAAATCGGTGAAAATATTGAGACTTTCCTATTCTTTATGAAAGAAACATGGGAAACACGGCAAGATAAATTCGCAGGAATTATCGCATCGCGCGTACGTGAAGAAATCGTTGAAAGCGAGAAAAAACGCATCGAGGAAATGCCGCAGTTGCATATTGAGTTGCCGACCACGACCATTATCAAATCTCAGCGCATTATCAAAGAAAAACAAACACCCTTATTCTCTGACCTGCCCGATTCACCTCTGCCGCCTTTACACCTATTGGATGAACCGGAAAAAGATTTTGAAGTGTTATCCAAGGAAACGCTTGAATTCACATCGCGCCTGATCGAGCGTAAACTCAAGGAATTCGGCGTCGACGTCAAAGTAGTCGCCGCCTTCCCCGGTCCTGTGATTACGCGCTATGAAATCGAACCGGCAGTGGGCGTCAAAGGCAATCAAGTAATCAATCTCGTTAAGGATTTGGCACGCGCGTTATCGGTCGCCAGTATCCGGGTAGTCGAAACCATTCCGGGGAAAACCAGCATGGGACTCGAGCTGCCGAATCCCAAACGACAAGTTGTCCGCTTACAGGAAATCCTCAGTTCACAAGCCTATGCCGATTCCGCCTCCCCGCTCACCATTGCGCTGGGTAAAGATATCAGCGGTCGCCCGATTGTGTCCGATCTGGCAAAAATGCCTCACGCGCTGGTGGCCGGAACCACCGGTTCGGGAAAATCCGTCGCGATTAATGCCGTTATTTTGAGCCTCATCTATAAAGCTACTCCCGAACAAACTCGTCTCATTTTGATTGATCCAAAAATGCTGGAATTATCTGTGTACGAAGGTATTCCGCATCTGCTCACACCGGTTGTCACCGATATGCGCGAGGCCGCCAGTGCTTTACGCTGGTGTGTCGCGGAAATGGAGCGCCGCTACAAATTGATGTCGGCACTCGGCGTACGTAATCTCGGCGGCTACAATCAAAAAATACAAGAAGCGATCAAAAAAGAAGAGCCGGTGGTCAATCCATTCAGCCCGCCTGAAGAACCACCGGAATACCTAGAAGAACTACCGCTCATCGTCGTGGTAATTGATGAACTCGCCGATTTGATGATGGTTGTGGGTAAAAAAGTTGAACATTTGATTGCCCGATTGGCGCAAAAAGCACGCGCATCCGGCATCCACCTATTATTGGCGACACAACGCCCGTCGGTCGATGTAATTACCGGTCTGATTAAAGCGAACATTCCAACCCGCATCGCCTTTCAAGTGTCCAGCAAGATTGATTCGCGCACCATTCTCGATCAAATGGGTGCCGAAGCCTTGCTCGGCCAGGGTGACATGCTGTATTTGCCACCGGGTAGCGGTTACCCGCAACGCATTCATGGTGCTTTTGTGGCGGATCACGAGGTCCACAAAGTCGTTGAATACCTCAAAGAACATGGCGAGCCTTGCTATATCGAAGAAATTCTGAGAATTGATGACGAAGAAAATGACGCCGGTAGCACGCTCGAAATAAAAAAATCGACGGAAGGTGAAGCCGATCCGCTCTACGATGAAGCCGTCGCTATCGTCGTCAAAACCCGCCGAGCTTCGATCTCTTTGGTGCAAAGAAATTTACGTATCGGCTATAATCGCGCAGCACGGCTGATTGAAGAAATGGAACGTGCCGGTTTGGTTTCATCCATGCAAAGTAACGGTAACCGGGAAGTATTGGCGCCGTCACGCAGTGAATGATCAGATTCCCGGACCAGATTTGCCATGCGTAGCACATCACGACAACTTCACAACAGGAACATTATGGTTCGTTCAAGCTGTGCCATTCTTTTGTTATGCCTCGGCAGCCTGATATCGGTAGGGATTGAAGCGGCTGCCATCGATAGTCTCAAAGCCTTTATTCAGGAAACCCGCACGGTACGCGCCAACTTTTCACAAACGCTGTATGACAAGAATGCCCGCACCCTGCAAGAATCAAACGGCACCATGCAATTCGAGCGTCCGGAGAAATTCCGCTGGACCTATGAAAAACCCTATGAGCAGCTGATCGTCGGCGATGGTACGCAGGTCTGGTTTTATGATCGCGACCTCAATCAAGTCACCATCCGTCAATTCAACATCGCCATTGGCAGCAGCCCGGCTGCGCTACTCGCCGGCAGCAGCACCATCGAAGACAATTTCGTGCTGACGGAACTGGGTCTGCAAAACGAAATCGAGTGGCTTGAAGCCATCCCAAAAAACAAAGAAAGCACCTTCGAATTCATCCAGATGGGATTCTCACCGGAAGGCGCACTTAAAATCATGGCCTTGCGCGATAGTTTCGGCCAAACCACCGTATTGTCGTTCTCAGATCTGGACAAAAATCCCGCACTACCTGCTGATTTATTCAAATTCATACCTCCCGACAAGGCGGATGTCATCAGTGAATGATCCTGGTCTGTTTTCATCCAACCAGCCCAAAGTGCCATTGGCAGAACAATTACGCCCCAAGCATCTGAACGATGTTATCGGGCAAAGCCACCTGCTGGGCACCGGAAAACCGCTACGATTGGCGTTTGAATCGGGCAAACCGCATTCGATGATTTTATGGGGTCCACCAGGAACGGGTAAAACCACGCTGGCGCGCCTCATGTCAACCGAGTTCAACAGCGAATTCATCGCCTTATCCGCGGTGCTGTCAGGCATCAAAGATATTCGCAATGCGATTGAGCAGGCCCAATTGGTTTTGCAGCAAAGCGGACGACATACCATTCTTTTTGTTGACGAAGTGCATCGTTTCAACAAATCGCAACAAGATGCCTTCTTGCCGTATGTCGAACAAGGCTTGATCACTTTCATCGGCGCCACCACCGAGAATCCCTCGTTTGAAGTCAATAATGCATTGCTGTCACGCGCTCAGGTATATATTCTCACCGCTTTGTCGGAACAAGAGTTATCCCGGTTATTCGAACGCGCACAAAAACTGGCATTGGATAATCTGCAATTTTCAGATGAAGCACGGCAACTATTGATCGAATTCTCCGATGGCGATGCCAGACGTCTATTGAACCTGCTGGAGCAAATCAGCACCGCAGCTGAAACCGGGACAATGCCACAAATCAGCAAAGACACCGTCCTCAATGCCTTGTCACGCAATGCTCGCAACTTTGACAAAGGTGGTGACGCGTTCTATGACCAGATATCCGCCTTGCACAAATCCGTGCGCGGCTCTTCGCCCGATGCGACACTCTACTGGCTGTGCCGCATGCTGGATGGCGGCGCCGATGCACTATATATCGGCCGGCGCTTGATTCGCATGGCGACTGAGGATATTGGTCTGGCCGATCCGCGCGCTTTGCGTTTGACGTTGGATGCCTGTGAAACCTATGAGCGACTGGGCAGCCCGGAAGGCGAACTGGCACTGGCTCAAGCTGCTTTGTATCTGGCCTGTGCGCCGAAAAGCAACGCCGCTTATCTGGCCTACAACAAAGCACGTTCCTTTGTGACACATGACAAGTCACGCCGTGTTCCCATCCACTTGCGCAATGCCCCCACGCAGTTGATGAAAGATATCGGCTATGGAGACGCTTACCGCTACGCGCATGATTGCCCGGAAGCCTATGCAGCGGGAGAAAATTATTTCCCGGATGACATGCCTGACGTCAGTTTTTATCAGCCGACGGCTTACGGATTGGAACAGAAAATCAAGGAAAAACTGACTTATTTTCGCAACTTGGACAAACAAGCCAAGCATAAAATATAAAATATCAATTTACACCGGCTATCTTGGAGTTTTTGCATGTTAGAGATTCAACAATTACGCACCGATTTAGATAATGTCACCCGGCAGCTTGCCAAAAGAGGCTACGTCTTTCCTGTGGAAGCATTCAACGCTTTGGAAGCGGAACGTAAAATAATCCAAACACAGACTCAGGAGCTGCAAGCACAGCGCAATGCAGCATCTAAGAAAATCGGTCACGCCAAAAGCAAAGGCGAAGATACCACGGCGATCATGGCCGAAGTGGCGCATCTTGGCGACGCGCTGAAACAGGCTGAAACCCAATTAGAACAAGTTCAGAGCAATTTGCAGAAAATATTGCTCGAAGTCCCCAACCTGCCCCATGCCAGCGTGCCGGAAGGCAAAGATGAAACACACAATGTGCAAATTCGCCGCTGGGGTGAACCGCGATCATTTGACTTTGAAATTAAAGATCATGTCAGTATCGGCGAAGGGCTTGGATTATTGGATTTTGAAACAGCGGCCAAACTCAGTGGCGCACGCTTCAGCTTGATGAAAGGCGGGCTGGCACGCTTGCACCGCGCGTTGGCGCAATTCATGCTGGATACGCATACGCAGGAACACGGTTACACGGAAACCTATGTGCCTTATCTGGTGAATCGCGATAGTTTGCACGGCACCGGACAACTGCCTAAGTTCGAAGAAGATTTGTTTGCGGTTAACGCTGGTGGTGTAACTCCATCCATCACAGGAAATTCACCAGAATTTCATCTCATCCCGACCGCGGAAGTGCCCATTACCAATATGGTGCGTGACGAAATCGTACCGTTGCAATCGCTGCCGCTGAAATACGTTGCGCATACCCCCTGTTTTCGTTCCGAAGCGGGCAGCTATGGCCGGGATACACGTGGCCTGATACGCCAGCACCAATTCGACAAGGTTGAACTGGTGCATATCGTTCATCCCGATCAATCCTATGAAGCACTGGAACAACTGGTCGGTCATGCAGAAAAGATTTTACAGAAATTGGCACTACCCTATCGCGTGATGGCATTGTGCACCGGCGACATGGGTTTTTCAGCGGCCAAAACCTACGACATTGAAGTCTGGTTACCGGCGCAAAATACCTATCGGGAAATTTCCTCATGCAGCAATTGCGAAGCATTTCAGGCTCGGCGCATGCAAGCACGCTTTCGCAATGACAACGGCAAACCGGCGTTGCTACATACCCTAAACGGATCCGGATTAGCTGTGGGACGCACGCTGGTAGCGGTACTCGAAAATTATCAAAATGCGGACGGCAGTGTCTCTATCCCGGAAGTATTGCGACCTTACCTAAATGGCCTTGACCAGCTTGAGGGTATGGGAGGAAAATGAAAAATAAAACATTTCTTATTACTTTATAGGGCCGATCATCATGCAGAATGTAAATACCAGCAAATCAGGCAACAACAGCGATATTGAAACACTGGAAGCTGAAATTCGTGAGGCGGTCGCGCAGGGTTCGCATGTTCAGGAAACCGTCCATCGCCTGACGCTGAAAGCGATGAATGCGCAACACATCGATCTGGAATCCTTGCAACGGATTATCATCGCCGTTATGCAAGGTGTACACGACGGGGCAGAACAGCGATTACAACAAGTAGCCAACCAGACTCTGGCAGCAAAATCACAAATCACCGAAGCCATCTCTGGATTGGATTCAGCATTAGCAGGTTTTGCCGAAGCCTCCAAACTCGCCGTTGAGGAAGCCGCAGGGCAGGCCAAAAAATTCTCTGAAAAGGAGTTGACTCGTACCCGTTCCGACTTGGAAAGTTTGGAAAGCTTATTCCTGGATACACTGCACCATACCGCCACAACCGCGCAAGGATTGATTGCCGATATTCTGCACGATCTCAGTCGTCATGCCCAAAATAACGGCACCGCCGTCGGTTCACAGTTGCAGGAAACATTAGCCACTTTTACGCAGCAAATCGCCTCGGTTGGTCACGCGCAAATGGAAACGGGCGCCACCCTGGCACATACGACGGCTGATTTTGTCAGCAAAATTGCAAGCGGCGTTTTGGCAGGAATCAACGATCAGGCAAAAAACGGCAAGCACTGAGTCGTTTGAACTTCGCAGGCCGTTGAAAAACGTTTCTGAAACGCCGATACGGAGGTGAAAACAGGCGGATGAGCATGTTACGCCTGTTTTAATCATCACCTCCGCAGCACAGATCGTTTCTCTTTGCCTGTTAATCGCGGTCTTCACCACCCAGAGCATCGATCATATCGGTGATCAGTTGGCTCAATTCGCCGGTCATGATAGCGAAATCGCTGGCAAACAGTTCTTCCGTGCTCTCAGTAGGCTCTTTCAGGATATCTTGGGGTGCAATGCGCCGCAGCTGAAGATTGTCATGCAAAACAAATGAAATTTTGCTATTCCAGGTCATCGCGAGCTTGGTCACTTTCTTTCCTGCGCGGATATGCCGCGCCGTTTCATCGGCATCCAGCACATGATGGGTATATTTGACGGTCGCCTTCTCATCGTTCATGCCTTGTAGTTCACAATCACGATCAATGGTAAAGATGGATGGCAAATCGTCGCCTGAGAGCCATCGCGTCATCGCTGACGAAGGCGAAATTTTTGTTTCCAGCGGTGCCAGCGTAAAACCATGCACCGATTTAATCAAAGCTTCAACGAATTCTTCGGCCTTACTGGCACTCGTCGTATCTATAATCAACCGATTCTTCACCGCATCGATCCAGGCATAGGTTTTGTGGCATTGTGTAAAGGCGCGCGGCAATAGCTCGATGATCGTCGCTTCCTTAATATCGCGAGTTTGTTTTTTACCCGGCTTATAGCCTTGCATTTGCTCGATTTGCGTGATGCGGGTTTTAGCGTGCTGATTAATCACCCCGGCCGGCAATAATTTCTTCTCCACCCCCAAAGCAATCAACCATTGCTGGCCATACGCATGCACAAAATTCTGTTGTTCCTCGCGCGGCACAACCCAGCCGCGGCTTTGCATCTCCATTTGCATGCATTGTTGCAAGGTGTGCTGTGAAAGTGCTTCTTCGAGACTATTCAATGTTATATTCCCGCTGGTGATGCGATAAGCTTGTAAATTTCTGAACCACATAATTTTACTCGATTAACTGATTGATTTATTTTGCAATCATGATTGTATGAAAAAGCTTTACTCTGCCAACAATCTGATGGAAGCGCAGATAGTACTTGATCTGCTTGAACACGCCTATATCCCGGCACAAATTTTTAATCAGCACGCACAAGGCGTAACCGGTGAAATTCCATTCACGCATGCGTATCCGGAAGTATGGGTGATGCGCGACGCAGACTACGAGCGCGGCAAACGCATCGTGCAAACTTACGAAAATACCCCAGTTGCAACCGGCAACGTGCAATGCCCATCATGCGGCGAGGAAAATCCGGCTAATTTTCAGCTATGTTGGAAATGCGGCAGCGGTCTGGAAATCACTCGGTATCTCGATCACACGCACAAGTAATCACAACAATTCTACTGCACAGCCAGTAAATATTAGCGCATTCGCTTACTTGACTGCACACACGACAGCGCTGGCAATATAAAAGCATTTTTGTTGCTCATATCTATTATCTCAAGCGGTTATAAATAATCTTGGGATGAGTATGGCTTTTATCACATCGCCAATTATTCCAATTCCCTAGCATAGCCCATGCAATTAGTTGGTAAATGTATAGGGAAGAATTGATCGGATTCCACAACATCGCAAACTGACATATCTCTCTAAGAATATTAGGGAATTATCGATGTTAAGTGTACTTTTCGCGCACCAATTTGGAAACCTATTTTAATCAATGCTTCATCTGTGCTGACAGTTTTGTCAGCAGAAATCTTAAAAAGGAAATCAGTATGGATCACATCTTATATTGGAATAATGTCGCACTCGAGGCCAATCGCCGCGACTTCAGTAATGTACCTGGCACCGATAATCCCAATCCTAAACCTGAACAGGGCGGCCCGACACTCAGTTCCCGTGCCTTGGCCATTGTACATTTGGCAATGTATGACGCGCATGCTGGTGTCATCAGCAATCCGGCCACGCTGCCACGCTACCTCGCTTCACCATCCGCACCGGTTGGTGGCGCCAGCGCGGCCGCATCAGTAGCAGCTGCAGCACATGCTTGCTTGAGCGCTTTGTACCCGCGCCAGAAGCATCATTTCGATGCAGCGCACCAAGCTGCAGGCCTATCCGGTGCGGGACTTGCTGAGGGTCATGGCTTCGGACTGGCCGTAGCTACAGCGATACTGGCCGACCGTGCCAAAGATCCAGGTGCAGGCGATGACGGCTATGCTGCTTCGATGCATCCCGGCGGCCACCGTCCCGACCCGGCCAATCCGAAGCAGGGTTTTCATGCACCTTTCTACGGCGCACGCAGCAAGGGTTTCGCAATCACGAAACGGCATGAGCTTGACAAACCACCTGCTCTTGGAAGTGGGGAGTATAACAAGGCACTTAAACAGGTTCGAGGCAAGGGCATTGCGCCTGAATGGATAGGCACACTGCCAGACCACCTCGAGAAACGCACACCGGAAGAAACATTAATCGGCCTATACTGGGCCTACGACGGTCCACGCGAAATCGGAACACCACCACGTTTCTTCAACCAAATCATTCGCAAACTTGTGACAACTGCAATAAATCCGGCTACGGGCATGATCAACACCGTCGATGACAATGCGCGCTTATTCGCGTTCGTAAACGTGACGATGGGTGATGCCGGCATTTTAGCTTGGGATCAGAAGTATATTCACGACTTCTGGCGACCAGTGCTGGGTATCCGTGAACACAGTGCTTCGATGGGACCTGCCGCACCCACACCTTCGCACGCCATCGGTGATGACTGCGATCCCTGCTGGCTGCCGCTGGGTGCCCCCGCAAGCAACAGCAACGATCGCAATTTCACGCCCCCGTTCCCGGCTTACCCATCGGGACACGCTACCTTCGGAGCTGCTGCGCTGCATGTAACTCGGTTATTCTATGGTATTGCTCACAACAATCGCGCCACCGACAAGCTATTCAAGCGTTCCTTGGTTTCCGATGAACTCAACGGTATAACACACGACAATGCTGGTAATGTTCGATCGCGACATGCGCGACACTTTCCGGGTGGACTCTGGCAGATGATCGTGGAGAATGGCTTTTCTCGCGTGTTCCTTGGCGTGCACTGGTCGTTTGATGCGTTCGCACTCGACAACGCCAACAAGCCCGATCTGACGCGCAATATCGGCGGTGTGCCGCTGGGATTAGCAATTGCAGAAGATATTTTTGCTGCAGGTGGAGGCAAGGCGCCCGCTAAATCTTGTGTTGAACCACGACCCTAACGAGATAGCATCAGAGGTATTTAGTAACACACGCAACACCGCTATCGCACACCTCTGATGTCGAATTTTGCTCTCATCTTTTGCAATGATAGCCAATCACTGCAGAACGGAAGATACAAGAAAAATCGGAAAGAATCGACGACTCCCAACAATTTGTACAATAGATAGCTGATGTTGGGGTGTCTGTCGTTACTTAAATAAGAAAATTATGTGATTTTGCTAAGGTCTCTTGGTATGATCGTATGATCGATTGCGATCCAGCAACCACTTGGTTTACCATCCCCTATCTGCATTCAATCACCCAAACACAATCTCATGCTGCCTTCCATCGAACAACGCCTCGCCGCCGAGCTTTCGGTTAAATTTTCACAAATCCAAGCTACCATACAGCTTTTAGACGATGGCTCTACGGTGCCGTTCATCGCGCGTTACCGCAAGGAGGCCACCGGTGGACTGGATGATATTCAGTTGCGCTTGCTTGAAGAACGTTTGCATGCTTTGCGTGAACTGGAAAAAAGGCGATCTGCGATCATTGCTGCGATCGAAAAGCAGAATAAAATGACGCCGGAGCTGCTCGATGCCATCACCCATACGGAAGACAAGGCGCACTTGGAAGATTTGTATTTGCCATACCGCAAAAAGCGCCGCACCAAAGCGCAAATCGCTCATGAAGCCGGTTTACAGTCATTAGCGGATTCGTTGCTGAATAATCCGAGATTGCACCCGGAAACCGAAGCAGCCAAGTACCTTAAAGCGCCTTTCACCACCGAGGAAGGCGATAATCCCGGCGTTGCAGATACGGAGCAGGCTTTGGAAGGCGCACAGCATATCCTGATGGAGCACTTTGCCGAGCATGCACCGCTGCTACAAACTTTGCGTGAATATTTGCGCACGCATGCCATCCTGACGGCCAGAGCCACCAAGGACAAGAAGGATACCGACACCAAATTCACCGATTACCATGATTATCATGAAGCGATCAGCAAAATCCCGTCGCATCGCGCATTGGCATTGCTGCGCGGTGAACGTGAAGGCGTTCTAAAACTGAAGCTATTGCTGGATACTGAACTGGAAGAAAAAGCGCGCAATACTGCACTCAATCCGTGCGAAATATCGATCGCCCGGCAATTCAACATTCGCGATCAAAAGCGCCCGGCGGATGCCTGGCTGATCGATACCGTGCGCTCAAGCTGGCTCACGAAAATTTTTGCGCATCTGGAAACGGAATTGATGGGCAACCTGCAGGAACGCGCTGAAATGGAAGCCATCCAGGTATTTGCGCAAAACCTCAAAGCATTGCTGCTGGCTGCGCCCGCCGGTCCGCGCATCACCATTGGCCTTGATCCGGGTTTACGGACAGGCGTGAAAGTCGCTGTCGTCGATGCGACTGGAAAAGTATTAGCCACCGCCACCATTTACCCGCATCCTCCGAAAAATGACTGGGACAATGCGATCCAGACATTAAAGCAGCTCGCTGAACAGCATCAGGCATCGCTGATCGCCATCGGCAACGGCACGGCATCACGCGAAACCGACCATCTGGCCAAGGATCTGATTAAAAAATATCCGCAACTCAAACTGACGTCGATCATGGTGTCGGAAGCCGGCGCTTCGGTGTATTCCGCGTCCGAGCTCGCTTCACAAGAACTGCCCGATATGGATGTGTCGCTACGCGGCGCCGTCTCGATTGCGCGACGGCTACAGGATCCCTTGGCCGAATTGGTCAAGATCGACCCTAAATCAATTGGCGTCGGTCAATATCAGCATGATGTCGACCAGAATAAATTGGCACGCTCGCTCGACACCGTGGTGGAAGACAGTGTCAACGCCGTCGGCGTCGGTGTGAATACCGCTTCCCCGTCGCTGTTGCGTTATGTTGCCGGCCTCAACAGTAAAATTGCACACAATGTCATCGCCTACCGCAATACCAAAGGCATGTTTACCAAGCGCAAAGACTTGCTGAAAGTCCCCAGCCTCGGCGAAAAAACCTTTGAACAAGCCGCCGGATTCTTGCGCATTGTCAATGGCGCAAACCCGCTCGACGCATCCGCCGTGCATCCGGAATCCTACCCGGTCGTCGAGCGCATCCTTAAGGATTTTAAATTGGATGTCACAACGCTGATCGGCAATCAACCCATCCTTAAATCAATCCGTCCGGAAAAATATGCGGACGAAAAAGTTGGCTTATTGACTATCCAAGACATCCTGCGCGAACTCGAAAAACCCGGCCGCGACCCGCGTTCCACCTTTAAAACCGCCACGTTCAAGGAAGGCATCGAAACCATCCAGGACCTACACCCCGGCATGGTGCTCGAAGGCGTCGTCACCAATGTCGCCGCTTTCGGCGCGTTTGTGGATATTGGCGTACATCAGGATGGATTGGTACATATCTCAGCGCTGGCAGATAAGTTTGTTAAAGATCCGCATGCCGTCGTCAAAGTCGGGCAGGTGGTTACAGTCAAGGTGCTGGAGGTGGATGAGAAACGCAGAAGGATTGCGTTGACAATGCGAGTGGGTGATGGTGCAACGGCCACAAAGCACTAATCTTATTCAACCACATTCGATTTTAATGTTTCCCTCTAATTTTACAGGTCTTGTACTTAATTTCTGCAGATTCAATTCTCCACTCCTTAAAGCAAAGACTGATAGAAAATTGATAGATTGAAAATATAATCAATATTCAGCTGCTTTCAGGCGGAATTTATATCAGAATTATTCCGTGAATCCCTTTGCAAGCGCAAAGTGATGATGGCTCTGAGAATCCACATCCATTTAACAGAACCATGATTTTTATCACAGCGGCATATCACCCGAGTTCTTTCCTATATTTCTCTCGTTATCACTAATAATTTACGTAGTCGTACAAAATCCTTTTCAATCAAAGCAAAGTCGCATAAATAATAAATATGAAGACACCATTATCAGTATCACGTAGCAAGCCGTAATATCTTCTTCCTAAAAACACCCTCTTCTAATCGTATCTTGAACTTATCTTTTTATCATTTAGTAATTAACAACCAAATATATACATAGTTTTCTCGGCCGCAATAATTTATATAAGAATAAGAAATTTACAATACTTATCGAGCACGATTTGTTTGTGAATTAAGTGTAATTTATTTGTGATTTATTTGTGAATAATATGTGAATTTTTTGTGAACTTAGGCTATAATGTCTACTCTAAAAGAGGGATTAACTTGTGACTTTCTTAAAAGAAAGATCGGGAGTTTAAAAGTTCTTTTCAAACGATCCATATCTAAGAGGGATGTTAGAAAAGCTAAATGATTAAACTATTTTTTAACAAAACTAAGTTGTGTATCTAAGAGGAACTTACTTATGGCAACGCATGTAGATAAAGAATCACCACTAAATGACCAATGCATTGAAAGTGTCAATATAAAAGAGAGTGAATCTGCTGCTTTTCAAGCTCAATATTTTTTCCGCGACACTGCTGCTGGCTTAATAACCGGTGCAATGGCTATTCCGCTAACAATTGGGATAGCCATCATGTCCGATTATCCTATCAAGGTCGGTCTCGCCACTGTGGTGTTTGCTTCATTGATCGGATGGCTATTTGCTTGGTTCAAGCCCGGTAATTATATTGGATCACCAGGTATTGCTGCAGGACTCGCGCCTGTTCTAGCACTTGGAGTGGCTTCGTTTGGTTGGGAAAACATGGCATTTTGTATTTTCATGACGGCAATCATGCAAGCCATCATATGGAAGTTTAATTGGCAAAAATATTTGCTGGTAGCTGTGCCGGTATATTTAGTAGAAGGCTTACTGGCAGGTGTAGGGCTAAAAATCTTCTTGAAATTCTCTGAATTTACCTATGAAATTCCAGCGGAAATGGTGACTGAAAATTTCTGGAATGATGCCCGTATATTGATGGTAATCATTTCTACTACAGCGGTTGCGTTTTTCTTGTTCCTCTTTTCGATTTTTAAAGATAAACAGCCTGCAATTCCTTATTTTGCACTCATCGTGGGAGGTATCATCCTGGCGCAATTCGTCAGTGTTCCTATGATCTCTGTTGAGGATGTAGATCTGCAATTCAAGTTACCATTACCCGCAGAAGATGTAACCATGATGATGTTTGTTTACATGATTCTGTTCTGTGCCATGTTGGCAATTGTGGATGTGATCGAGCAAGTAATGAGCAATGCAGCGATTGAAAAAATCGATCCCCTCAAACGCAAAACAAATAGTAACAACAGCCTGCTCGCAATTTGGGTTGCTAACTTGGGATCGAGTTTATTTGGCGGCATGACAAATCTAGATGGTCTTGCCAAAAGCACGACCAACAAATTAGCAGGTGCTATGACCAAGTTTTCGGTATTAGTTATTGGCTCCTTTATTTGTTTCTTCACTTTCAACGTGCAATATCTTGATTATCTACCTAAATTCGCATTGGCGGCGATCATGTTGTTTACTGGCTACAAAATGATTGCGGGATTAGTTCACGTCGCACATTACGGTACATATGCACTGATTCTGGCAGTTATCACGGCAGGTCTCGTATTCAAAATCGGTATCTTTGAAGGGCTTTTAGTTGCGATGATGATTCATGGAATCATTCATTACGTAGTTTATACGAAGCACGGCAATGTGCCAGGCAAAGAAGTTGTCAAACAATATTTCCGCAGTCTCAAAAACAACGATAACTCGAATTTGGAATAATTCTATAGCCGTGGCTGTAGCAGCAATTCAATGCTGCTACAGCACTGAATCGGCTGATATTAACAAAAGTCAGATTTGGTTTCTTAACCTTTTGAGTATTAATTCTAAATCTTTTTTGGTGGGTAACCACGAGGGATTTACTAGGCAATCAGGTTGCTCAGCTATGCTAGTAAGAGCCAATCGAATGTAATTTTCATAACTGCAATATTCTTAACTCTAAAAATAAGTAATACGATGGTAAGTCATAGGAATTTTATTCTTTCTTTAATGATGATATTGGTGGTTTTTTTAGCAATGTATATCGGTACTAAGCAACCTGCTATCAATCCCAGTAGTATAAACATTACATTAAGTGATGATGTATGGGCAGGTATAGCCTTATTTGTTAACTATTTGCTAATAGCTTGTTTTGTTGGGGAACCAAAATCTCAGTCTTTCTCAACCTATGATCCTGATAAGAAATCAATATAAGTAATAACCTTAGAAAAATCATATTAATCTCTAATTCACCGTTTACTCTTCCTCCGGTGAATTCTAACCCTAACTGCCCCCCCTCCAGTTAGGGTTTTTTTTATCAGTAAAGAATTTAATCGAATTCGATATCAATCATCTACTTGCAGTTCTTTAAGCAAAATCCGTCGTTACATTCAAGCCGATCAGCTACACCGCCGCATCATTGGTAAAAATATGAAAGTAAAACGTTCCGGGTTTTTCGGAGATAAAATGATTTGAGAGGAGGAGAAGATGAAAAATCAAATCAGTTATTCGCCGCGGAAGTACGAGAACGATCGGTAAGATTGGGATTCGAGCAGGCATATCGACATCGGATCTGGCAATGTTCAAGGAATGGGGCGAGAAAATCGGGGATTAAAACGTGCCAGCGAAATATTACGTAAGGCATCGGCATATTTTGCGAAAGGATGTTCGACCGCCGACCGAAGTGATGGCGACTCTTATGACAATGCACTAGCCAAAACGATTAATGGATTATACAAGACTGAGGTCATAAAACATCGCGGCTCCTGACGCAGTATCGAAGAAGTGGGGTTTGCTACCTTGGAATGGGTGGATTGGTTCAATAGTCGCTGGTTACTGGAGCCGACCACCAGCAGAATTTGAAATGGCATATTATCGCCAATTAAAGGAGTCAGCTAATGCAGCTTGACTCAAACCAAACAGTCTCCGGAAAACCGGGGCGATTCACCTCCTTAGGTTTATTGAGAGACTATGAATCGGTTTTGCCAGCAATGACAAGCTGAACAATAGCGCACTGAACAAAACGATGGTTGTTCCAGAGGCTACATTAAAAACATAGCTGAGATACATACCGATTACACCGGTTATGGAACCTATCAGGGTTGAATAAATGATCATTTTGCTAAAGCTGTCTGTGAGCATTCTTGCCGTCATAGCGGGTGCGATCAGTGTGGCGGCTACCATGGTGACGCCGATTACGTTAAGGGATGCGATGACGGAAAAGGTTAGCAGAAGAGAAAATAAAAACTGTACCGACTCGGTTTTGATGCCAAACACGCGTGCAGCTTCATTATCAAATGTAGAAAAGAGGAGTGCTCTATACGAAAAAAACATGGTGACCAGTGTGATGGTTGTTACCAATCCAATAACCATCAAGTCATGATCAGTGATTCCAAGAATATTGCCAAATAAGGCGGCCTCAAAGTTCTGCTTAAAGTTGCGCAATTTACTAACAATCGCGACGCCCAAAGCAAACATAGCCGTTGTTACAATACCGATTGCGGCATCTAATTTGATCTTGTTGTTTTGTGTGATTTTGTTGATGGCCAATACGGCTAACAAACCCATGGCAAAAGCGCCGGCATAAAAATTCAGATTTAGCGTAAAGCCCACCACGGCGCCACCAATCGCGGCATGAGATAATCCATGCCCGACATAACTCATGCCACGTAGCACGACATATACGCCAATCATGCCACCGGATGCACCGACTAACAAAGCAGCCAGCAAGGCGCGACGAAAGAACTCGTACTCGAGTGGCTCGAGGAGAAATTCCATTAGTGCTTTTCATCCCTAAAATGAAGGGGAGTACTGTTGGCGATTAACAGGTGTCCTTCGTACTTAACGATCACAATGTCGCCGCCATACGTTTGAGTTAGGATTTCATTGGTAAAAATATCATGCGGCTGACCTTGTGCGACAACACCTCGATTAAAGCAAATAACCCAAGGTAGATGGGAAGCCACGGCATTCAGATCGTGCGTGGTCAATAGAATGGTCATGCCTTCTCGATTGAGGTCGCTCAATAAATGCAATACTTCATGCTGGGTTTTGATATCGACGCCTGAGGTGGGTTCATCCAAAATCAGAAGCTTAGGGTTGCTGATTAATGCACGCGCAAGAAACACACGTTGTCGTTGACCACCCGATATATCGATAATATGCTGTTGCAAGCAACCCTCAACACCCAACCGATGAGCAAGATCGTGAACATTTTTACGCTCTTCTTTGCTGAGCCAAGGCAAAATGCGCCCATTGGTGTACAGTCCCATCGCAATGACTTCTTCGACAGTAACCGGAAAATTCCAATCGACGCTGCCAAGTTGTGGCACATAACCGACAGTGCCTGGCTTCACCTGGCTTATTGGATTATTGTGCAACTGTATCTTTCCAGAAATCACCGGATGAATGCCTAGAATGATTTTAAGCAGTGTAGTTTTGCCACAGGCTGTGGGACCCACAATACCAGCAAACTGACCCGCAGCAATATCCAATGACAAATCAGAAAATACCACATTCTGTTCATAGCCGGCCACGACATTGCTCAATTGGACGGCAGCGCTGAGCTGCACATTAAAAAGTGATGTTGCTTGCATCAATATTGGCCATGCAGATTGAATTGCCTCCCAGTGCTTTGGTCATGATAACCATGTTGTTCATCATCATGCCAATGAAAGAGTTATTAGGTGGAGCAGGTAGTTCATCATCTGAAAGCTGATCAATAAATTTGACATTTGCCTCGCGTGCGATTTGTTCCATCACTTTACTAGAAAAAACTTCTGAACCAAATATTGCGGGCACAGCAGTCTTTCTGATCTGCTTAACGATACTAATGACTTCTTGCGGACCAGGCTCGGAAAAATCCGAGGGTTGTATGGCGGCGATCACGGTCATGCCATAGCGGGGTGCAAAATATGCAAAAGAATCATGATAGGTGACTAACTTGCGGTTATTCTGAGGAATCGTTTCGATACATTTGAATATTGCTTGATCCAATTTCTGCAGCTTGGCGAGATAAATGGTGGTGTTTTCCAGATAGCTTTTTTTATTGATGGGATCAAGCGCGATAAGACTTTCTTTGATTATCTCCACATACCGCATGACTAATTCGATATTCAGCCATAAATGCGGATTGGGATGCCCGTGTTCGCGCGGGAAACTAAAATCATATTGCCAATCGTCTTCTTTCAATGCGTGGTTTCCCAATTGCAGAATGCGAGTCTTAGGTTTTTTTACCTTCTCTGCGAGTATTAATGTGGGCAATTCGAGATCCAAGCCATTAACGATAATCAAATCAGCCGATTGTAATATTTTTATATCCGAAGGGATGGGTTCAAATGTGTGAGAATCCGTTCCATCCGGAACAATGCCCGTAACACTGGTGTGAATCCCTCCAATATTTTGCACCATATTCGTAATCGGAGAAACGGTTGTTACGATTTTAAGTTTCTCATTCGCATCGGATGCGAGAAGTGAACCCTGAAAGAAAAGCGTTAATAAACACAATAATAACCTTATCGCAATGTGGTTATCAGTTAATCTCCCCATATCAATCCCCTCCCCCTTGATTTATCTCAATGTTGTGCACACAAAAAAAACCTATTATCATACATCCCGATTTAAATTTCATACAACTTTTAAGAAAGAAAAAATGTGCTTTTAGAGGGCAATAAACGTGACAATAATAACAATACTCGCCAAATCATTACAGCACTCATCAACAATTACATTGTTCTTGCACTAACAGCACTGCCATCAATTGCCAATGCGGCTGGTGTGCCGACACTGAATGAAATTAAGGTTCGAGCCAATACGAAGGAATTGATCGGCACTGCAAGTTCCGCCAATGAAGGTACTGTCCTTAAAGAGCAGCTTAATGCACGCACCGTTTACCGACCCGGAGAATTGCTTGAAACTGTGCCGGGACTCATCGTTACGCAGCATAGTGGAGAAGGTAAGGCCAATCAATATTTTCTACGTGGCTTTAATCTCGATCATGGCACGGATTTACGGATTACTGTCGATGGCATGCTGGTCAATCAGCGCTCGCATGGACATGGGCAGGGCTGGGCTGATACCAATTTCCTCATTCCGGAGTTAATGAGCAACCTGCAGTACCAAAAAGGCCCTTACTATGCCAGTCAAGGTGATTTTTCCTCAGCGGGTGCGGTCAGTATGAACTACCTTGACAAATTGCCAAAAGGCATTGTCACCTGGGGTATAGGACAACAAGGGTTCATGCGCGGCTTGGTAGCCAAATCGCACGAAGTGGGACGTGGAAATTTTTTATATGCATTAGAGCTATTGACAAAAGATGGCCCCTGGGTCAAGCATGAAGATTTCAAAAAATTTAATGCGGTATTGCGTTACAGTCAGGATACCGGCCCGACTAAATTCAATATTACAGCGATGGGGTATGGCGGAAACTGGAATTCAACCGACCAGATTCCGCAAAGAGCCGTCGCAAGCGGTTTAATTCCTCGGCTGGGTGCCATTGACCCGAGTGATGGCGGCGAATCGCACCGCTTTAGTCTCTCCAGTGCCTTGCAGCACACGGGACGTTTCGGTGCCACTCATTTCAACGTGTATACGCTGCATAATAACCTGGCATTATTTTCGAATTTCACCTACTTCCTGGATGATCCTGTGAATGGAGATCAGTTTTCCCAGGTCGATAAACGCTTTCAGTCCGCGATGAATCTAAGCCATCTTTGGGTAAACAAGATTGCTGGATTTGATGTGGAAAATAAGGTGGGCGTTCAGTTTCAAAACGATGTCATAGACAATGGGCTATTAAGTACAAAAGAGCGCCAAACTTTATCGACTACCCGCAAGGATCATATTAATCAGAATAGCGTCGGAATCTTTTATCAGAACAGCATACAGTGGCTGGAGAAATTTCGCAGTGTGGCGGGCGTGCGGTCTGATTATTATTGGTTCAATGTTCAGAGCAACCTCAATGCCAACTCTGGAAATCGTTACGATAGTATGACCAATCCCAAGTTAAGCCTGATTTTTGGACCCTGGGCTCAAACCGAATTTTATTTTAATTACGGCAGCGGATTTCATAGCAATGATGCTCGCGGCACCACTTCCACCATCGATCCGAAATCAGGCGACCCGATTAACAATGTCAATCCCCTGGTGCGTTCAACCGGTTATGAAGTTGGCGTTCGCAGTGCCATCATCCCAGGTTTACAGGCTTCCTTCGCAGCATTTCGACTCGATCTGGATTCGGAATTGTTGTTTGTGGGCGATGCCGGAACAACAGAAGCCAGCCGCCCGAGTAAACGTGAAGGATTTGAAGCGTCGCTGTTTTATATGCCAACCCATTGGCTAACAGTCGATGTCGATTATGCTTTGGCACGTGCACGTTTCACAGGCTCCGATCCGAGTGGTAATCATATTCCGGGAGCGATTCAAGGGGTAGGAAAGTTAGCAGTTTCAGTTGACAACATTGGTCCACTTTTTGGCAGCATGCAGTGGCGCTATTTCGGTAAGCGCCCGCTGACCGAGGATGGCAGCGTGCAATCCAATCATATCGTCACGCTGAATGGTCAGATCGGTTACAAGATCAGCAAAAATGTGCGCGCGATGATACAAGGATTTAATCTGTTGAACACGCACGCGCACACGATTGATTACTACTATACTTCCAGACTTCCTGGCGAACCTGCTGCTGGTGTGAATGACGTGCATTTTCATCCGATCGAAACGAGCTCAGTACGGGTTAATCTGGTCGCAAATTTTTAACGGCTATCGTAAATTCTCTTGTGTTTTATTGTTTGCCACCAGGCAGATTTATGTTTAATATTTAAATAATTGATCTTTAGCGATCATTTTCCAGGAGTTTTTATGGAACGATTTACGATTTCAATGGATGATGAGTTGTTTGCACAATTCGATAAGGTTGCACATGCGTGTGGTTATAATAACCGTTCGGAAGCCATTCGTGATCTTATTCGCGAATACCTTGAAACTTCCCGCCTGAAGAAGGACAACAAGGGTTATTGCATGGCTACGCTGAGTTATGTTTATAATCACCATGAAAGAGATTTGGTCAGCCAGGTAACCTCGGCGCATCACCACCACCATGATTTGACCTTATCGAGCATGCATGTCCATTTGGATCATGACAATTGTCTGGAAGTCGTTATTTTGCGAGGCACCATTCAGGATGTCAGGCTTTTTGCCAACCAAGTGATCGCTACCAATGGCGTGCGGCATGGCAAATTAAATATAGTGCCGATTGAACTTTTACAAGAGTTGCATGCGCACTCTACAGTACCACACACGCACAGCAGCCCGTTGACTTAATATTGTTTAATTGGAAATAAAAAAATCCCCGCTTAAGCGGGGATTTTTTTTAGAACATTATTAATTTTAGTTCGTATTGTCCCAATACTTGGACTTGCTGGCGGCAAACAGGAACATCCACATGACCAAAACAAAAGGAAACGTCAGCGTCGGTAATCCAATTGGTGCAAGGAAATTAGCCAAACCTGCTTGACAGATAACAGTCAAAATACCTGCCAGTAAAGCCAGAATTGCAGTACCGTTGGACGGTTTTAGAAAAACCCATCCGACTGCCATCATAGTCAGAACCGGGTTGAATGCATAGAGTCCCATCTCAATCAACGTTTTATCTGCACCGAGTAAAACTGGCACGGCAACTCCAACGATGGCACCAAATAATGCCATCAATGCGCCACGCAGCGACGTGATTGCAATACCAACGAGGAATAGAATGCCGACGATGACGCTATCAGCAAACATGACTTCGCCAATCCCTTTGGTGACGGCTGTGTACCAGGTGACAGCAGCATCTTGAGTCAAAGTGGCGAACTCTGTTGTGACCACTGAGGCTGCAGCTATATCGGCAGGAATTCCTGGTGCCGGCAGTACCGGGCCGCGTGAAAATACATCAAAAGAATACACCGCTACCATAAACATCCAGCATGTAAGAACAAACGGAGAAGTAGAGGCCGGAATTTTATAAGGTTGTAGAATTCGTATCAGCGCTGCCAACACGACGGATGACAATATTGATGCGAGTACCACATATAACCAGAGTATGGGGGTGTTTTCGAGGAACAGGAACAAACAAGGGCCTACCAGTGTGCCGTTAAATCCATACAATCCTGCGTCGATGTCATCTTCCGAGAACCCCAGTAAATAAGCAGCAACGGTACTGCTGATGACACCAACTGTAGCAGCAAGCCCTGCAGTGACTCCGCCAACATATAAGGCTATTAAAAAAATAAGGCCTGTAACTGCGTTACAACAGAAAAACACTTGTCCTACGCCACGAAGAATGACTCGCAGAGGCTTGGGTATCGCTTTGTCAATTGATAATGACCAATCCATGGTGATTAGCTCCTAAAGTTTGTGTGGAAAAAATAGCTAAAATAACTAGAACAACACTATAACAATTCGGATTCGAATTATTAATTCATATTTCGTAAAACATTCATCAGCTTACCTGCTGCTTGACTTCTTCCAACAATCCTTGTCTTACAATGAAATCTACAACTTGATCGACGCCCTCACCCGTATGCATATTGGTAAATACGAAAGGTCGATCACCGCGCATTTTTTTGGCATCTCGTGCCATGACTTCCAAGCTTGCGCCTACGTAAGGAGCAAGATCTATTTTGTTGATCACCAATAATGCCGAACGAGTTATGCCGGGACCGCCTTTGCGAGGTATCTTTTCACCGGCAGCAACATCTATCACATAAATAGTTAAGTCCGACAGCTCAGGACTGAATGTTGAAGCTAAGTTATCGCCTCCAGATTCAACCAGAATAAGATCAAGATTAGGAAAATCAGCCGTCATGCGTGCAATCGCTTCGAGATTGATGGAAGCATCTTCCCTGATTGCGGTGTGTGGGCATCCTCCAGTTTCTACACCCATCAGTCGCTCAGGAGGCAACGCATTGGCGCGTAAAAGAATCTCCATATCTTCTTTGGTATAGATGTCATTTGTGATCACAGCCATCTCATAGCGATCGCGCATTCTTTTACTCAGAGCTTCGCATAAAGCTGTTTTCCCCGATCCGACTGGACCACCAATTCCAACTCGCAGAGGATTTGATTGTTTGTTCACGTTAATGTCCTCAAAATTATGATCGATAAATTCTACTGTATTGTGTTTCATGCTGTATTGACAGCAATGACAAACCAGGCGCCCAATTAGATAATTCATTATCATCGAGTCGTTGTGCGCGTAGTGACACTGCTTCAATTTCAGGATGCAAGGAAAGTAGCAGGCTTTGCCCAGAAACCTGACCGAGCGGAACTGATTTAACACAAACCAATACTTGATTCTCAACCAAAGAAAACAGCATTCCCAGCAACGCTGCTTCATGCGGCACGGCAAGCGCTACTGCAGCACAAGCAAAGGCAGTGGGCAATGGTATTTCTGATTGGCTGTTCAATATCGCCTGCAACGAATCGTCTGCAATTCTTAGATCAGTGATCAGCTTGCCTAAGGAGTATCCCATTTGGATCGTTTCTGCTCTAAATTCAGCTGTATCGCGAGCTGCAATAAAGCACTCGGTCCAATAATTGACAGCTGCAATATCACGTTCAGAAAAACCCTTAAGCAAGCGCCACAGTATCGGCGCTTCAAAGTCTGCGACGATACTTAGAGATTCGGCAATCCATTTTCGTGCCGTGCTTTCATTATGGATTGTTCCTTTCTCAATCGCTGATTCCAAGCCTTGCGAATAAGTGTATGCACCGATTGGTAGCGATGGGCTTGCGAGCTGCAGCAAGCGAAGCAGTAACGTGGATTGCAAGATTATTCCTTTGTATCGGAAGGCCGATGAATCTTCTGTCTTGTGGGTATTGGAGCTAGCGGGCCGTGGGCATGATAATGACCATCTCCATGATGATGATGTGTTCCGCTTCCATACGCGCCAGATTCTGGTTCAAATTGAGCATTCTCTTCTGTAACCTCAGCGCCCAATCCTTCCAACATTTGTTTCAATACAGTATCTTGATGAATGCGCAAAAAGCCTTCACCAATTTGTGTTTGTGTATGACGATTGCCCAAATGAAAAGCACAACGCAGTAAATCATGGGATGTACGGCAGGTGATTCGGTAAGTTGGCTCGTCGGCTGCGATAATCTGCACCACACGCCCATCGTCGCTTTTGAGCAAATCGTTATTGCGTAATGTCGTGCCTCGTAGGGAAAAAATAGCCACCTCCTCACCGGACGCAAGTGTTGTTCTCAGCCGACTATTCTCACGCATCTCATAGGGCAAAATGAGTTGAGCAAAAACATGTTCAGCATGATCTATTTTAGTGTTCAGTGTAAGCATCTATTTCTTAAAATTAGTTATATTCCGGATGATCGTTATCACAGTATTGAATACTGTAATAACGATCCTGATCAATAGCGACCTTTTCCCTGAAATGAACTATTTTCCTAGAAAGAAAAGGTCTACTTTATTAACGCTATTACTAGAATAGAAAATACCGTTGTGCCATCGGCAATACATCTTCCGCGCCACATGTCAACAACTGGCCATCCGCGCGTACCTCATAGGTTTCCGGATCAACTTCCATCTTGGGTGTTGCGCTATTGTGAATCATGTCTTTCTTACGCAGATTGCGAGTATTTTTGACTGGAATAATGTGTTTGTCGAGCTTCAGTTGATCAATTAAATCAGCATTCAATGCTGCTTGCGAAGCGAATGTGAAGCACGATGTCTTAATTCCCCCACCATATCCACCAAACATATACCGATAATGTACCGGTTGAGGTGTTGGGATCGATGCATTGGGATCACCCATCAAAGATGCAGCAATCATTCCGCCTTTTAAAATCATGGATGGTTTTACACCGAAGAAAGCAGGTCTCCATAATACAAGATCTGCATACTTACCAACCTCTATGGATCCAAGCGCATGTGAGATACCATGTGTAATGGCCGGATTAATTGTGTATTTGGCAACATAACGCTTGACACGGAAATTGTCATTTCTTGAACTATCTTCTTGCAGAGTGCCGCGTTGTATCTTCATCTTATGCGCGGTTTGCCACGTGCGTAATACGACTTCACCAATACGTCCCATTGCTTGGGAGTCTGAGGACATCATCGAGATGGCACCCATGTCATGCAAAATATCTTCGGCTGCGATCGTTTCTTTGCGAATACGTGATTCTGCGAAAGCGAGATCTTCTGCAATATTGGCATGTAGATGATGACATACCATCAACATGTCTAAATGCTCATCAAGAGTGTTCACTGTATAGGGACGAGTTGGATTCGTCGATGATGGCAAAACATTATCTTGACCTACGACTGCGATAATATCCGGAGCATGCCCACCACCTGCGCCTTCTGTGTGGAAAGTATGAATAGTTCGATCTTTCATGGCAGCAATGGTGTTTTCCAAGTAGCCACCTTCATTAATGGTGTCAGTATGGATAGCAACCTGAACGTCATATTTATCTGCAATGTTCAAACAGTTATCGATTGCGGCGTAAGTCGTACCCCAGTCTTCATGGAGTTTTAGACCGCAAGCACCAGCAAAAACTTGTTCTTCAAGTGGAGTTGGTAAACTGGTATTACCTTTACCAAAAAAACCTGTATTCATCACAAGCCCGTCAGACGCTCTAAGCATCGAATGAATATGCCAAGGGCCCGGTGTACAAGTAGTTGCTGCTGTTCCCACTGCAGGTCCAGTACCGCCACCAAGCATGGTAGTAATACCATTCATCATGGCATCTTCAGCTTGTTGCGGAGAAATGAAGTGAATGTGAGTATCAACACCACCCGCAGTAACAATCGAATTTTCACCCGCGATGATTTCGGTGGCAGATCCAATAATCATCGTAACATTAGGTTGAATATCCGGATTCCCAGCTTTACCGATGCCAGCAATTTTGCCGCCCTTGATACCGATATCGGCTTTAACAATTCCCCAATGATCAATAATGATCGCATTAGTAATTACCGTGTCCATGACATCTGCATGATTATGCTGAGATTGTCCCATACCATCCCGAATCACTTTCCCGCCGCCAAACTTCACTTCTTCCCCGTAGGTGGTGAAATCTTTCTCAATCTCTATAAAAAGCTCTGTATCGGCTAGACGAACACGGTCGCCAGTTGTTGGGCCCATCATTTCAACATAGGTTTGACGGGAAATTTTTACGCTCATTTTGCTACTCCTGTAAAATTATTGCGATACAAACTATTTCAGTTTGCCCATCACTTTTTGATTGAATCCATAAACGATTCGATCGCCTGCTAGGTCAACCAGCTCAACGGTCCTTTCTTGTCCAGGTTCAAAGCGAATAGCCGTTCCTGCCATAATATTCAAACGCATACCATAGGCAGCTTCTCTATCAAATTTCATGGCAGAATTCACTTCATAAAAATGAAAGTGGGAACCAATTTGTATTGGACGATCTCCTCCATTGGAAGCAACTAAGGTTTTAGTATTTCTGCCGACATTTAATTCAATTTCACCAGATTCAGTAAACACTTCACCTGGAATCATTGGTACTCTCATGATGATCTCCTATTTAATGATTAAACTATCGGATTATGAACAGTCACCAGCTTGGTTCCATCTGGGAACGTTGCTTCGACTTGGATATCTGGAATCATTTCGGGGACACCTTCCATGACATCAGCGCGAGCCAATATTTTTTGTCCGCCTGCCATCAATTCGGCAACCGTTCGACCATCTCTGGCACCTTCCAATACCGCGCAAGTAATTAGTGCAACAGCTTCTGGGTAGTTGAGTCGTAGACCACGGGATCTACGTTTTTCAGCTAATAATCCAGCCGTAAATATCATTAGTTTGTCTTTCTCTCTAGGTGTTAAGTCCATAGTTCCTCTCCTGGTAAAATATTTACAACTTATAAAAATAACTGCAGCATCTGATATTTTTTAGAAAACTACCTTAAGTCAACAGCATAATTAATCAAGTACTCCACATACGTGGCACGATTGCAGCACTTCCAAGAATTTCTGGGCGAAACAAACCCCAGACATGCAATATGATTTGCCGAGCCACTTCGCTCGAATGGCCTAAATAACGAACTACAATGATTGATTTAAGCTGTGAGATACCCACCTGGCCTGCACCATTAGCAATTTTTTCTGCTTCTTCACGTGCCAAATCGATGAGTGGTTGGGGTAACATCTTCCCCGTCAAAATAAGCGAAGCGCAGACTGTGTTGCCCGATAATGTCAAAGAACCATTCATTGCGGAACTTTCACCTAGTAGGCAGATTTGCTCAAGCCAAATTAATTTATCATTGCGTCGAATACTGGTGCGCTGCTTGATTTGACCTTGATCGAACGTTTCTCCCGATGCTGTCCGGCCAAAACATAATATTTCACACCCTACATAAACAGCATCATCCTCAAGCATAACTTGATGATCGATATCTACATTGGCATGATTGTAAAAAATGGTTTCTTGTGGCATCCACTCGAGTGCCCCGCCTTTATTGACAACGATTCTGATCTTTTGATGCGAAGTGTGTCCATTGGCTTTATACCATTTGGTAGCTCCCGGTGTCGTAATCTGCGCATTCGCAGAAGCACCGACTTGTGCTGAAATTTCTAGTTGATCGCCACCGACGACTCCACCTGGCGGATGGATAATGACCACATGACAAACTTTTCGTCCCTCAGGGTAAAGCGGTTTTTGCACTAACAGAGGACCGAAATGATCCCGCTCGACAAGTCTAGTGGTTTCATCGATTGCAGCAAATTTGAGTGACAGCTTCGCTTGCAGTGGCTTGTACGCTGGATCAATCAACATTTCAGGCACTTGCAGACCGGGTTGTTTGGGATAGGTCAGGATAGTGGAACTCCGTTGCTGAACGGTTAACTCATCTTTTGGTGCGGACAGAGACATTTTCATAGTACCTTATCAGGAGTAATAATCTCTGAGTTATTAAATCTGCAACTGGAAAGAAATTCTGAAAATATCTTGCGTTGGACCCGATACTCCAGGCGCATAATTCAACCCTTTAGACAAGAGGTCGCCATGTTGATAGTAGGCTGAAACACGTGCATTAAAGCCATCAATAATATAATTCAAACCCGCTTCAATTTCTTCTCGGTTACTGCTTTTATTAGGCTGAACACTGGTAAATCTTCCATAAGGTTGAAAGTGCCCGATGCCAATTTTAGTTGGAAGCATGTAAAGACCGGTTACTGTCCACGACTTGCCATCAAACATACAAAAACAACCAGGATCAGCAAATGCGGCAGTCGAATAGTCAGCATAGAACTGTTTATACTCAGCATTTAAAGTAGTGACGCCCATATTTCTAGGCAATACCTTTTCAAATAGCAAATCACCTGTAGCACCGAAAAAATCGCTACGATTCGCAAACGATCCGGCACCATCCTTTTGATAAGACATACCAAATGCCAGCGCTAAAATATCTCCCGCTTTGCCATAATAGGTACTTGCAGTGTAATAGCCAGGATTTTTTTCCGGATTCAGAAAATTATAAGTGACGCGCGCAGCCGTTAGTACAGTGCCACTCTGATTAGGCCCCACGGTGCGCGACGATTCCAATCCGCGATAAACACCCATGGCATAACCCAGCGTTCCGGGAATGAAGCCCGGTTCTGCATTGCCCCAGAAAGTCACGCCATCGCTACGACCATAACGGCCTGCGCCTCCATTGCCGAAATGTGTACTAAAATCCTGAGAAAAGAACGGGGTTCTGAAAGCATCATGCGTCGCTTGGAAAAAAGGCCCGCTTAATTCTCCACGTTCTGTAGGTACTAGCATGCGCCCGCCCCAAATGTTGAGATAGCGGTTGTATTCGAATTTAGCAATGGCATCAAGGATGTTGTAAGACATCTTGGGATTATCGCCGGAGCTTGTATTATTACAGAAAAAACATTCGGTATTGACTTCAAATTTAAGGTATTGATTCAACTGTCCATTCAGATAAAGACGCGCATTATCGTTACTATAAGTGCCGTTATTTAAATTTCCGTTTGAATTTTCCATCCACGTCCCGGTTCCTCGGTAACCAGCTCCCAATTTAATCCATCTCGTCTCACTGGTTTGCACTTTGAGTTTGTCTGAGAGTGGTTGCATCGATACGTCCATCGCATTTGCTTGGAACGCAGACAAGAGAAAAACGATTAGGAGTGTGAGATATAAATTAGTAATCTTAATTTCTGCTTGTAAGCTGTTATTTCTTGTCTGCATGAAACTGCCCATCCTTTCCAGTATAAATTTATTAAATTGAATGACTGTGGAAAATAATCACTAACACGTAATTCTAAGGTTCGCCATTCTATAGCAAAAATCTATATAGGTAGGTCTGTAATATTTTTTCTATATTCCGTATGAAATTTGTTGTGATCAAACAAAATCGGACAGAGAAATCTGGATATGAAATCTCTCGATCTACTGGGCGCAGCGATAATATTTGGCTAACTATACGGCTTTGGCTTCTCAAGCCGCCTTCGAGTAGTTGCCACTCGATGATAAAGATACTACTGACATTCTGTTACGGACATCGAATTTTAAACTAGGATAGTTATTTCGCAGGCCCAGTGATTTTTATTAAGTAGGCTTTCCTGCGAGTAAGCTCATTAACATTTGATAGGGATGGCACGATACGGCATCAATTCTTCGTTACTACGGCAACATTATTTTTTACAGTTGCACTCCCATCCGACGCAAAAGATAGAAGAGAATAAAATAACAGCCAATGGTAATAGCAGCAGATAAGCTGAAACTAAACCAGAAACCCATACCTTGCTTAAGTAATATGGATAAGACTGGAAATAATAGCAGTGAAGGCAACACCAGCCAGAAAATTTGCATTGAAAGGTCTGCAATCTCCGATAGCGGGAAACCTTCAACATAGAGCCAAACGAACGCTAACAATGATGTAAGAGGTAGAGCTGCTATAAGTGCGGCAAAGCCGGTATTCCGCTTTGCAACTTCTGCGATAGCCACGATTACAATCGCAGAGATAAGAATTTTGGATGCATAATACAACATAAGAACCTAGCGTTATCATTGTTCAACGAACAGAATTCGGACTGACATCAGTTTTAAGCCACTTATATGTCCTCTATACTATTTTAAGCAGGAAAGATGAGGCACAAAAACTCGCAGAAATTTGCATGATAAGTCACAATTAAATTGCTTTTATTATTCCCCAAAAATATCAAACTGAATACAGTTTATAAGCATGATTTATTATTGAGAGCGCCAGATCTTAAACCATATCATTTTTCACCTCACTAGCTAGTAGTTTAAATTTGTTAACAAGATATCCAAACTTTTTAAACGTTTCAGTCTGTTTTTATCTATTTCGCTCCTTCCACCCGGCTACAATTAAGCCTCCGAAATAACGCAATAAATTATGTCAAAAATAACATCAATTTTTGTAAGATTTATGGTCACGTTAACAACCGCAGTGCTTCCTGATACTTTTCCATTGTCTGCTGCAAAATTTGATCGGGTAATTCAGGCGCTGGGGCTTTTTTGTTCCAATCCTGTTTTTCCAGCCAATCGCGCACGAATTGTTTGTCGAAACTGGGCGGGTTTTGCCCGGCCTGGTATTGATCGGCGGGCCAGAATCGTGATGAATCCGGCGTCAGTACTTCGTCGATCAGATACAGCTCGCCTGCGTCATCTTGCCCGAATTCAAACTTGGTATCCGCAATGATAATGCCGCGTTGCGCTGCGTAATCAGATGCTTCTGTGTAGAGCTGGATAGCCTTTTCACTGACTTTTGCAGTCAGTGCTTTCCCGAGTTGGTTTTCCACTTCCGCCAGGGAAATATTCTCATCATGCGCGCCCGCTGCGGCTTTGGTTGACGGTGTAAATATGGCGCCACCCGGCAGTTTTTCGGCCAGCTTCAATCCAGCAGGGAGTTGAATGCCGCAAATGGCGCCGGTTTGCTGATAGTCTTTCCATCCCGATCCAACCACATAGCCGCGCACAATCACTTCAATCGGCAATGGCTCTAAGCGCCTGATGACAAATGCGCGATCACGTACTTGTTCGCGTTCGTTCTCCGCAACCACGGATTCCGGTGCAATGCCGGTCAAATGATTGGGCATGACATGCGCCAGTTTCTTGAACCAAAAATCGGACAGCGCCGTCAGCAGTTTCCCCTTGCCCGGCACAGCAGTTGGCAAAATCACATCAAATGCCGACAAGCGATCGGTTTGCACGATGAGCAATTTATCGCCATTCACGGCATAGATATCTCTGACTTTGCCGCGATGTAGCAATGGCAGGCTTTGGATGCTGGTTTCAAACAAGGCGGATGGATTTATCATGAGCATTGGATTCAATTGTGTTTAAAGCATTTTTAATGTGGATGGCTTCTTGTAACACTGTGTCAACATTCTCGCCCAAAACAGTGTAATGACCCATTTTTCGACCCGATCGTGCTGCGGTCTTACCGTATAAATGTAATTTGGCCGATGCATGTTGCAGAACCAGATTCCAATCAGGCTCGCCGTGTTGCCACAAATCGCCCAACAGATTAACCATTACGGCAGCGCTATGTTGCGCGGTTTCTCCCAACGGCAAACCGCACAGTGTACGCACCTGCTGTTCAAACTGTGACGTGATACAGGCATTGATCGAATAATGTCCGCTATTATGCGGACGCGGCGCAATTTCATTGATCAATAACTCATCATCTTGCAACACAAAAAACTCCACGCACAACACGCCCTGATAACTTAGATTTTTAACAATCTGACAGGCAACGTTTTGCGCTTGCTGCGCTAATTGCTGCGAGATTCTTGCTGGCACGATACTGATATCGAGAATGCCGTTAACATGGTGATTCTCAGAAACCGGGAAAGTTTTTAACTCTCCATCGTAGCCGCGTGCCACCACAACGGATATCTCATTTTTGAGCGGCATGAATTTTTCCAGCACGCAAACCGGATGATTCAATTGCGCATAGGCGACCAGTAATTCTGCTTCATCAGCAACAGCTTTCTGTCCCTTGCCATCATAACCGAACTGACTGACTTTCAGGATGCCGGGAAGCAAGTCCGCGACATCTTGCGTTGCGATGTCACTCTGTTGCTGTATAACCGCAAACGGTGCAACGGCAAAACCGTTGATACCCAAGAATTGTTTTTCTGCAATCCTATTTTGTGCGATGGAAACACTGTAGGCATCCGGGCTGACGACACAAGATTTAGCGAGCGTTCGTAATGATTTCGCAGGAATATTTTCAAATTCGGTGGTAATGGCGGCACATTGGCTGCTGAGTTTTTCCAGTGCTGCTTGATCCGCATAATCCGCACAGATGAAATCATCAGCAACCCGCCCGGCTGGACTATCACTGGCGGGATCCAATACCGTCACCCGGTATCCTATTTGTTGAGCCGCCATCACAAACATGCGTCCCAGCTGCCCGCCTCCAAGGACACCCAGCATGGCTCCAGGCATAATGCGCATTATCGCGGTAACTCAGAAGCCAGCACCGCTTCGGTCTGCTTCTGCCGGAATTCGTTCAATTGCACATTCAATTCGTTATCATCTACCGCCAATAACGCAACCGCAAACAACCCCGCATTAGCTGCGCCTGCTTCACCAATAGCAAACGTCGCAACGGGCACGCCTTTAGGCATCTGAGCAATCGACAGCAGTGAATCGAGTCCTTGTAAATGCTTGGAATTCACTGGAACACCCAAAACCGGTAACGTGGTTTTTGCGGCAATCATGCCCGGCAGATGCGCGGCACCCCCTGCCCCTGCAATAATGCACTTTATGCCGCGCGCTCTGGCCTCTGCGGCAAATTGAAACATCAAATCCGGTGTACGATGCGCTGAAACCACTTTGGCCTCATAAGCAACATGAAATTCATCCAGTATCGCAACGGCATGCTGCATCACATCCCAATCGCTTTTACTACCCATCACTACGCTAATTAATGGTTTAATCATTTAACTTCAGTCTGCTATAAATTTGAGAATAACGATGAACAGAATCTTGCATAATCAAGCTATAAAAACACGGCTGGCTATTTTATAAGTCTGTGCAATAATCGTGTGATTTATTTTGATAGCTTCGATAAAAATGCAATTGGTATTATACTAGCCGTACTCAGTATCACCCTGTTGAATGGCCTATATTTCAGCGTAACAGTTTTCATTAAATTATCTACAAAAACAGTTTTTATGAATTTTCAGCGCGGAAAACAAAACGACGAGCCAGAAATCAACCTGGTTCCGATGATTGATGTGTTATTGGTGATACTCATTTTCTTGATTGTTACCACCACGTATTCAAAATTTGCTGAACTCGAAATCAACTTGCCGCAAGCGAATGCGGAAGAGGTCGACAAAAATGTCGAGAAACCCAATAATATCGATATTACTGTCAACGCTGCGGGTGACTACACGATCAACCGGATGCCCATTAAATTTTCCAGTATAGAAAGCCTGCGTGATGCATTACAGTCTGCAGCCCAGGATCTATCGGATCCATTTATCATTATCAATGCGGACGCAAAAGCTACTCATCAATCGGTCATCACTATTATGGAAGCTGCTCGTTTGGCAGGACACAATAAAATTACCTTTACCACTGAAACAAACAGCGCCAAATAACCAGTCAAATCAAATACAATTTATCAACATAACATGACATCACTCATTCGTCGTATCAGTAACGTATTCTTTAAGGAGAAAATAATGTCTAGTAGCAATCTTGAAAACTTTTCTAAAAGTGCTCAATCGGGCTCACAGTACATACTGGCACCGCTGCCATATGCAAATAACGCATTGGAGCCCGTGATATCAAGCAACACACTCGGTTTTCACTATGGCAAGCACCACAAAACTTATGTGGATAATTTGAATAATCTAGTGGCCAATACCGATCTGGCAGGCCAATCACTGGAACACATTATCAAAGCAACCGCCGGGCAGGCTGACAAAGCCGCCATTTTCAATAATGCTGCGCAAGTATGGAACCACATGTTTTATTGGCATAGCTTAAAACCCAATGGCGGTGGCGAACCGTCCGCAGCACTGAAGCAAAAAATTGAAGCCTCGTTTGGCAGTATCGATGCATGTAAAAAGGAATTTGCCCAGGCGGCCATGACGCAATTCGGCAGCGGATGGGCATGGCTGGCGCTGGATGGAGACAAGATCACCGTCGCAAAAACAGGCAACGCCGACTCTCCATTGACCAAAAATATCCGGCCATTATTGACCATCGACGTATGGGAGCACGCCTATTATCTAGATTACCAAAATCGCCGCGCAGATTACGTGAATACCATATTGGATAAGTTGATCAATTGGGATTTTGCTGCGGCCAATCTTGGATAATCTCCCGATTTATGACTGATATCACCATCGCCCTGTCAAAAGGGCGAATTTTTGAAGATACCGCACCTCTGCTAAAAGCAGCAGGAATTATCGCGCTGGACGATCCAGAATCATCACGCAAATTAATTCTCACCACCAATCGCAGCAATGTACGCTTGATTATTGTGCGCGCATCGGATGTACCGACGTATGTGCAATATGGTGCAGCGGATCTGGGTATTGCTGGAAAAGATGTGTTACATGAGCACGGTGGTATCGGTCTTTATCAACCGCTGGATCTGAACATTGCGCGTTGCCGGATGATGGTAGCCGTACCTGAAGGTTTCGATTACGACTCTGCCGTGCGCCAAGGTGCGCGATTACGTATCGCGACCAAATATGTACAGACTGCTCGAGAACACTTTGCCGACAAAGGTGTCCATGTCGATCTGATCAAATTGTATGGATCAATGGAATTGGCGCCATTAGTGGGTTTAGCTGATGCGATCGTTGATCTGGTATCGAGCGGCAATACATTAAAAGCCAATCATCTTAAAGCGGTGGAAGAAATCATGCCGATCTCGGCAAGATTGATTATTAACCAGGCCGCACTGAAGCTTAAGAGAGAGATCATTCAACCGGTGTTGGATGCGTTTTCTGATGCTATCAAACAGTAGGGCCACCAATGTCGCCTCAGCAGGAATTCACTTCACACCATGATTCCAATCAAACGATTTAATTCAGTCGATTCTGACTTTAATGCCAATCTTGACAAGCTATTGGCCTTTGAAAATGCACAAGACGATGCGATCGATTCGACAGTAGCCAAAATCCTTGCCGATATCCGTACCCGCAAGGACGCTGCGTTAATCGAATATACCAACCGCTTTGACAAACTTTCCGCAGCGTCCGCCAAAGATCTCGAGCTCACACAAGATCATCTGCAGCGATCCTTGGCAGCTTTACCGTCGCCCCAACGGATTGCACTGGAGCAAGCCGCTGAACGAGTCCGCAGCTACCATGAAAAACAACAGCTCAGTTCATGGCAATACACGGATTCAGACGATACGCTACTCGGCCAGAAAGTCACGCCGTTGGATCGTGTAGGCTTATATGTACCTGGCGGCAAGGCCTCCTACCCTTCCTCTGTGTTGATGAACGCCATTCCCGCAAAAGTAGCGGGGGTAAAAGAATTGATCATGGTTGTTCCCACACCGAATGGGGAAAGAAGCGACCTGGTCCTGGCAGCCGCAGCAATCAGCAAGGTTGATCGGGTTTTTACGATCGGAGGCGCACAGGCTGTTGGTGCATTGGCTTATGGCACGGAAACAATACCGCAAGTTGACAAGATTGTTGGCCCCGGGAACGCCTACGTCGCCGCTGCCAAGCGCCGGGTATTCGGCATCGTCGGCATCGATATGGTTGCCGGTCCTTCTGAAATTCTCGTAATTTGTGACGGCAAAACCAACCCTGACTGGATTGCCATGGATCTGTTCTCTCAGGCGGAACACGATGAACTAGCCCAATCCATTTTGCTATCTCCCGACGCAGCATTTCTCGACCAGGTGATGCAAAGTATTAATCGTCTGCTAGACGGAATGCCACGCAAAGATGTTATTCGAGCTTCGCTGCAAAATCGCGGCGCTTTGATTCAGGTAAAAGATCTGGATGAAGCCTGCGCAATCGCCAACAAAATTGCACCCGAACATCTGGAATTATCGATTGATCAACCGGAGCACTGGGTCAATAAAATCAGACATGCCGGCGCTATTTTTCTCGGCCGCTATGCCTGTGAAGCCCTGGGTGATTATTGCGCCGGCCCCAATCATGTACTACCTACATCTCGAACAGCACGATTTTCCTCACCATTGGGTGTTTACGATTTTCAGAAGCGCAGCAGTCTCATTCAGGTTTCTCAACAAGGTGCAGCAAAACTTGGAAAAATTGCCTCTGTTCTGGCCTATGGGGAAGGATTGCAGGCACATGCCCTATCAGCAGAATATCGCTATAAAGATTGATAAGATCCTGAATTATTACTGCGACAATTTATCGATGACTGTGGGATTCAATCATGACGATTATTACCTCACGTGATCACCCCCTCATTAAGCAATTGATTAAGCTGGAAGGATCATTACAATATCGTAAGAAAACAGGTTTAACATTGCTGGATGGCATACATCTCGTTCAAATTTACGGTTCAGTACTGGGTACACCTGAAAGTTTAATTGTCAGCCAATCCTATTTCGAAACTACCGAAAATAAACGTTTTCTCAATATACTTTTTGGCAATACGCTACCTAAAATAATCGTCGCCAGTAATGCACTATTTCGTGCCATATCCCCTGTAAAAACACCGACAGGTATTCTCGCGCTTATTACAAAGCCCGAATTGAAGAACGAATCCGGCAATGAGAAAGAAACTTCTAGTGTTTTGTTGGAAACAATCCAGGATCCTGGAAATCTAGGCTCTATTTTACGTTCGGCAGCCGCGGCTAATATCAAAAATATCTATTTATCCAAACAATGTACCGATGCTTGGTCGCCCAAGACACTACGGGCTGCCATGGGGGCGCATTTTTTCTTGCATATCCATGAAAATTGCGATTTACATCAGATTGCACAACAATCTCCCGGAACTGTTATTGCCACATCCATTCAAGCCAGTAAAAACCTGTTTGAAATTTCACTGGTGGGACCGGTAGCATTTGTATTCGGTAACGAAGGGACAGGATTGTCGAAAGAAATAATACAAGCAGCCGACGAGAATATCTCCATTCCCATGCCCGGCAAAACCGAATCATTGAATGCCGCTGCTGCTGCCGCTATTTGTTTTTTTGAGAAAGTACGCCAAGATAGAGTATCAGCATTGCATCCCGATATTGGAACTAAATAATATAGCGGTGTATCATACTGCACCGAACAACACAGTATCTTTGGAGTACCATGAAAATCTCGTTTATGTCTCTTATCATCTTGCTTGGATGTTTGCTATTTAATTCTGCCAGTGTCATGGCACTGCATCATGAACCACAAAATGCACAGGAATCCGATGGAAAAATGTCCAACAATGAAGGAAAAGTCATCGATATTATTGATACCACCGGTTATACCTATATGGAATTAGAGAATGGCGGCAATCGCTTCTGGATTGCCGCTCCCACGACCAAAGTCAATAAAGGCGATCATATCCGTTTCATTGAAAATATGGTAATGACCAACTTCACCAGCAAAACACTGAATCGCACCTTCAGCACACTGATTTTCGTTACTTCTACGGAAGTAAAAAAATAACTCCTGAGGAAATTAGCAAAACCCTATTCTTAGAATCTAGACCACAAATACTGTCGCCTTTATTTATGGCGCATGCATTAATTCAGCTTTAACCAAAAAATTACGAAGAACAGCAGCTTGGCGTTGCTGTTCTTCGTTGCAAGACATGCCACATGAAATTTGATGTCCAATCACACAAACTTAACTTTTCATTCTTCATAATTCTTTTCACACTATCTCCCAGCTAACGATAAAGCCGCCGACGCCATTCTTAATGGAGTTATACAGACAATCAATACCGCCATCTTAGTACCTTAACCAAGCGTTTTTATAGATCCATTACTTCTTCTTGTCACTGGCTGGCTTTTCTTCCTGTTCTTTTGTGACTGGATTCTGCAATGTGTACCCCTCTTCCTTCGCTTTATAGCCGCCGTAAGCCCCTGCTCCTCCCGCTGCGAGCAGCCAACAGCCAGATAGCACCGGAATTATAAGCAAAAGTACCCCCACATGCAGTAATTGACTTATCTTCATGGCAACCTCCTAAAAGTTAATTTATTTTATAGCAAACATCATGGCAAACGTATGACGTATCATAATTACAAATATAGTTTTTCATATAAGCTTGATCGTATCAATAGGTATTAATTTTGAATCACTGGATTAATTTACAATTCAGTACAAACAAATATTATTTTAGAATCAAACTATGTATGCTACGACAGGGTAATTGCTAAAAGGAGCTGATCGATGAAAGTTGAAGTCACGATCGAATTAGATATAAATCTATATAAAATCAGTGTTGCAGACATAAAAAAATTATTGGAAGAGATGATGGATCCCAAAAAATTCGACGCTTTGGAAGCAATCAGTATAAAAGATATAAAAATAGGAAAATAGCTTATCTCACACAATTTGAGATCCTATCGGAACTGAATATTCTTCTAAAAAACAGTCAAGCTGTGAAACAATGATTGTAGATTCTATGGACGATTGGTTTGAGTGGTTAACATCCGCGAAGATGTCTGTTGTTATGAGGCACGCCCCTATTATTAGCTACCAGCAACCGGGGTAATACTGCAACAAAGCAACATTGCGGCTGAGCGTTGATGTGTTTTTACAATATGTAACTTTTACGAAATCTTTCTAAAGGGAAAAATAATGGAAAAGCATTTAAAAGCAGTGGTAGGTAGTATAGGTACCTATCAAGTAATCTTTAAATCAGGTGCTACTGTAATTCTTGAGAACGTTGAGTTAGTACAATACGGTTCCTCTACTGGAGAACCAAATAGCTGGGTTTTCGAGCGGAATGGCAGGAAAATAAGCTACACCCCCCACTTTAAAGCATCCGCATCAAATGGCGAAAAGCCACTTGACGATGTCATCGACGCAATCCTACATCTCAAATAAAGCGTGCTAGCTTAGGTCACATCAGTAAAACCAATCAAGAGCTTATTCTTGAGGCTTTTCAGTTCATCCCGGTATTGCGCTGCTTCTTCAAATTCCAGGTTTTTGGCGGCACTCAGCATTTTCTTTTCAACGCGCTGAATTTCTTTGGCCAATTGCGTTTCGTTCATGACGTCATAGCGTGCCTGGACTTGTGCGGCTTTGAGGTTTTGTTGCGCGGATTCATAATTATAGACGCCATCGATCAGATCTTTGATGCGTTTATGGACAGATCGCGGTGTAATGTGATTTTGTAGATTATGCTGCATTTGCTTATCGCGTCGGCGCTGTGTTTCATCGATCGCAAAGCGCATTGATTTTGTTATTCTGTCGGCATAAAGAATTGCGGTGCCATTAATGTGACGCGCGGCCCTGCCTATGGTTTGAATCAGCGATCTTTCCGAGCGCAGAAAACCTTCCTTATCGGCATCCAGTATGGCGACCAGCGAGACTTCAGGAATATCCAGTCCTTCGCGCAGCAAGTTAATGCCAACCAGCACGTCAAATTGACCGAGACGTAAATCGCGGATGATTTCAACGCGTTCAACGGTATCGATATCCGAATGCAGATAACGAACTTTGATCTTGTGATCAGAAAAATAATCCGTCAAATCCTCGGCCATGCGTTTAGTCAGCGTGGTGACCAGCACGCGCTCATTCTTGGCTGTACGTAAATTGACTTCGGACATTAAATCGTCCACCTGGGTTGTCACCGGCCGTACTTCAATGATTGGATCGACCAGGCCCGTAGGCCGGACCACCTGCTCCACCACCTGTCCGCTATGTAATTTCTCGTAATCGGCTGGCGTTGCTGATACAAACACCGTTTGCGGCATCCTTTTTTCAAATTCTTCGAATCTCAAGGGGCGGTTATCCAAGGCGGATGGCAAGCGAAAGCCATAATTCACCAGATTCTCCTTACGCGCACGATCACCTTTATACATCCCACCAACTTGTGGCACGGTAACATGACTTTCATCAATGATCATCAATGCATTTTTCGGCAAATAATCGAGCAGGGTTGGCGGCGGCTCACCGGGTTTCTTACCGGAAAGATGACGTGAATAATTTTCAATGCCTTTGCAGAAACCCAATTCATTCAACATCTCCAGGTCGAATCGTGTGCGCTGTTCCAGGCGCTGCGCTTCAACCAATCGGTGTTCCTGATAGAAGTATTCCAGGCGTTCACGCAACTCAGCCTTGATGGTTTCCATTGCGCGCAACGTAGTACTTCGCGGTGTGACATAGTGACTGGAAGGATAGACAGTAAAACGCGATAATTTTTGCAGCATACGACCGGTCAGTGGGTCAAATAACGACATGCTGTCGACTTCATCATCAAATAATGACACCCGTACCGCTGCTTCAGCGCTTTCAGCAGGAAAGATATCCACCACATCGCCTCTGACGCGAAATACACCGCGTTTGAATTCCAATTCATTGCGATCGTACTGCATTTCAGTCAGGCGCTTAATAATATCGCGTTGAGAAATTTTCTCACCAGTGCGCAAATGCAAGATCATGCCGTGATAATCCACCGGATCGCCAATACCGTATATACACGATACGGAGGCCACTATGATGGCATCGTCGCGCTCCAATAAAGATTTTGTAGCGGATAAACGCATCTGTTCAATATGTTCGTTGATGCTGGAGTCTTTTTCTATAAACAGATCTCGTGAAGGCACATAGGCCTCAGGTTGATAATAATCATAATAAGAAACAAAATATTCAATCGCGTTTTCAGGAAAAAATTCGCGCATTTCAGCATACAACTGCGCCGCCAACGTTTTATTCGGTGCCATTAAAATTGCCGGGCGGCCAAGGCGTGCGATCATGTTGGCGATCGTGTAGGTCTTTCCTGAACCAGTCACTCCCAATAAAGTCTGATAGGCAAGGCCATCACTAATACCTTCAACCAATTGTGCAATGGCTTCCGGTTGATCTCCTGCCGGCTCAAATGTCTGATGTAGTTGATATGGACTATTGGGGAAGGTTACGATCACGAGTATAATTCCATTATTGAATTGCTTCTTCGTGTCATTCTAACATGCTGATCACCCTATTTTAGTGCGAGGATTTTTGTGAAACTTTCTAACCGCGTTCAAACCATTAAACCATCCCCTACCCTTGCTGTAACCGCTCGTGCCGCGAAACTAAAAGCCGAAGGTAAAGATATCATTGGATTGGGAGCAGGCGAGCCTGATTTTGATACACCTCAGCACATTAAAGATGCTGCCATAACTGCGATCAATAAAGGATTGACCAAATATACCGCCGTCGGCGGGACACCCGGCTTAAAAAATGCCATTGTGGCGAAATTCAAACGTGAAAATAATTTTGATTTTGAAGCCAGGCAAATTCTAGTTTCGTGTGGTGGTAAACAGAGTTTCTTTAATTTAGTCTTATCAGTGATCGATCCAGGCGATGAAGTCATTATTCCAGCGCCTTATTGGGTTTCTTATCCTGATATCGTCTTAATCGCTGAGGGCAAACCGGTTTTTATTAATACCGGCATCGAACAGCATTTCAAAATTTCGGCAAAGCAACTGGAAGCAGCGATTACCCCAAAAACCAAAATGTTTGTCATCAACAGCCCCAGCAATCCATCCGGTGCTGTCTATACCATGGATGAACTCAAAGCGCTGGGTGAAGTTTTACGCAAACATCCACAAATTCTGATCGCTACCGATGACATGTATGAACATATTCTTCTATCGGATCAAATATTTACTAATATTGTCAATGCCTGCCCGGATTTGTTTCCGCAAACTGTCGTCCTGAACGGCGTATCCAAAGCTTACTCAATGACCGGATGGCGCATCGGTTATTGTGGCGGACCTGCGCACATTATCACTGCAATGGAAAACATTCAGTCGCAAAGTACATCAAATCCCAGCTCCATCTCCCAAGCAGCCGCAGAAGCGGCACTCAATGGTGACCAATCTTGTATTAACCCGATGGTATCTGCGTTTAAAGAACGCAATGTTTTTGTGACTGAACAATTGAATCAGATAAGCGGTGTTCGTTGCCTATCTTCTGATGGTGCGTTTTATGCGTTTGCGGATGTCCGCCAAGCGATGGATGATCTTTATAAAAGAAAATTAATTAGCACACAGAACGATATCGCGTTTAGCGAATATCTCCTGGAGAATGCCGGTGTCGCCGTTGTCCCAGGCTCCGCATTCGGGTGTGAAGGATATATGCGTTTATCCTTCGCTACTTCACTAGAAAACCTAAAGCAGGCATTAAGCCGTATTAAAAACCTACTTAAATAATCACTTAATTCCCGGGGCTACTAATGAAAGGCTACAGCAGCTTTCTTGGTTTTCCCGGCTCGCGAAGGTATATTGCATAGACCGCACACATGATTAGAATGAATCTCTAAAGAGTGCACAACAAACTGGCCATGACAGCTGACACATGGCGCTATACACAATACACCGCTATCGACGAAACGTATCAAAGTCCATGCCCGGGTCAGGCTTAAGACTTTTTCCTGCTGGTTTACTTTGATATGTTCCATATATAGACGATAGCTTTTAATCAATGCATCAATACCACCGATGCCGGCATTCGTTGTAACATAATGATATATGTTAATAAACAACGAAGAATGCATATTGGGCTGCCAGCTCATGAACCAATCTTCCGAGTAAGGCAACATGCCTTTAGGGGGAGATACTCCCCTGATTTCTTTATACAACTTAACAAGTCGCTCGCGACTCAGATCAGTATTCATTTCCAGAACCTGCAATCGCGCACCCAATGTGATGAGCTCGGTTGCGAGTTGAATTTGCTTGGCTTCGGTTAGAATGCTTTTATTGCGCATTATAGACCCCTCATTTGGATATCAATTATGCTATCGCTTCTGCTGGTTTTCCAGCCATTAAAATAGCTGCATGGTAAGCGTCCAACGCCACCATCTAACAATTTTTAATGCGCTCAATTATCCTCAAACATTTTTTGAGAGGATAACCAATGGCATTACCGACAGATCCGCAAAAACATATAGAGACCTGGCAGTCGAGTGGTTTATCGCAGGTAGCGTATTGTCGTCAGCACAAGCTGAATTCCAAAACATTCGCGAACTGGTTGCGGGTTTATCGTTCTCAACCAGTTGCTGCAGTTGCGTCGACTTTGATTCCGGTTGAGATCAAGTTGGAGCCTTCGTCATCCGGGTCACTGTGTTTACGCTGTCCGCAAGGTCATACGCTAGAACTACCAGCAGAGATATCACCCCAATGGCTGGGGAAATTGCTGAAATGCCTGGATTGATTGCTAATCCGGGTAACATCTGGCTGGCAGTAGAGCCGGTTGATATGCGCCGTGGTATTGATGGTTTGTCGATGCTGGTACAGCAGTCTTTGGAGCATGCGCCTTGCGCAGGTTCAGCTTTTGTGTTTTGCAATCGTGCCGGAAATCGCATCAAGGTGTTGCTGTGGGACGGCACCGGCGTGTGGTTGTGCCAGCGCCGTTTGCATGAGGGTAAATTTGTTTGGCCAAAGTCAGATGAACGCTGTTTTACGTTGACGCAAGCACAGTGGAATTGGCTAATAGCCGGTGTCAATTGGCAGCGATTATCGGCGTTTCCACCGGCACATTTAAAGGCTTAACAAAACATCTATAAGCCTCTATTAATAAGCGTTTCAGTGTGTTTTGTGGTAGAATTGGCACCATGAAAACGCTTGCACAATTAGATCATTTGAATCTTGATGCAGATACTAGAATGCAGGTTCAAATGCTGATTGAGCAATCGCAAAAAGAAATTCATTCTCAGCAGCTCAAAATCCAAGCGCTGACCATGGAGTTGGCCTATTTGCGCCGGAACCTTTTTGGCAAAAAGAGCGAGTCATTATCTGCACACCCCGATTTGTTCGAGGAAACTTTACAAACTGATCTGGCAGCGGTACATGCCGAAATCGAACAGCTCGACCCATCAGCAAAAGCCGATTCGGCTAAATCAACACGTTCCCGCGCTGGCCGCCAACCATTGCCAGAACACCTGCCACGTATTGAACACCGTCACGAACCAGAATCCTGCCAATGCAGTCAATGTGGTCAGAATCTGGTTAAGATCGGTGAAGATATTAGCGAGCAGTTGGATGTGGAGCCAGCAAAGTTCTTCGTTCACCGTCACATCCGTCCACAATATGCATGCAAGACCTGTGAAATCGTTACTGCCGCGCCTATTCCGTTAGCCATTATTGATGGCGGTATGGCCGCACCCGGCCTGCTGAGTTGGGTGCTGACCAGTAAATACCTGAATCACCTACCACTCTATCGCTTAGAACAGATTGCCGCACGGGAACAAGTCACGCTTTCACGCTCAACAATGGCGGAATGGGTCGGTCGTAGCGGCGTTGCACTCCAACCTTTGGTGGATCGGCTGACCTGGCATCTGTTGCAAGGCAACACGCTGCATGCCGATGAAACGCCAGTAGCGCAACTTGATCCTGGCAAAGGCAAGACGCGCAAGGCCTACTTGTGGGCCTATCGCAGCAACGACTTGGAACCTGGGCCGCGCATTATCATCTTCGACTATCAAGCCGGTCGTAGTGGCCGGCATGCGCAAAGCTTTCTGGAAAACTGGCATGGTCATTTGCTGGTCGACGACTATGGCGGCTACAAAGCCCTGTTCGCCGAAAAACAGACGGAGTCCTGCACTGAACTGGCTTGTTGGGCGCATGCACGCCGTAAATTCTTCGATCTGCACCAGGCTAATAGCAGCCTGATGGCGTTGGAAGCGTTGCAGCGTATCGGCAACTTATATACTATTGAAGTAGAAGGTAAAGATCTGACCATCGCAGAACGTCAACAACTACGGGAAGAAAAAAGCCTGCCCGAGTTGGAGGCATTACACGATTGGCTGGTGCAAACCCGCGCTCAAACAGCAAATGGGGGTGGTTCCGCCAAAGCCTTGGATTACACACTGAAACGTTGGGGCAGCCTGATCCGCTATGCACAAACCGGCCACCTGCCAATTGACAACAATCCCGTAGAAAATGTCATTAGACCTATCGCGATTGGAAAAAAGAATTGGTTATTTACCGGTTCAGAGCGTGCAGGCCAACGTGCAGCAGCTATTCAAACTCTATTTGGAACTGCTCAACTCAACGGTCTGAACTCATCTGATTGGCTCAAAGATACGCTCATAAAATTACCCACGTGGCCTAACAGTCGAATTGACGAGTTGCTACCGTTACCACCTGAATTTATTGAAATGCTGAGAAAAAATAATTGATAGATGGTGGCGCTGGACGCTTACGTTTAAATCTCTCTGTCAATCAGTCTATGAAGTAAACTATCTTTAAATAAAGTACTAATAACAAGTTTGATTTTCTGTGCTACTCGACGATTCCGAAGCTACCACAGCTAGTTTGTCCGAGTACCGTTAAAACAGTAGATGGGCCACCAACAATAGTGCCAAGACAAGGTCCGCAAAACGCGAGGTCACTTAGAAGAAAACCAAGGCCGGTGTCGTGCTGCATCCAGTTTTCCCCGGCGTCGCTGGTTGCGATCAACATACCATCAGAGCCGACTGCCCAGGCGCGCTTTTCATCAATGGCGGCGACGCGCAGCAGATCTACATTGGGTATTCCAGAAGTCTGAAAGGCCCAGGTTTGTCCACCGTCTGTGGTATGCACGATCGCACCTGATCGGCCAACTGCCCAGCCGTGCCGCTCATTTGGCGTCTTAGCAAAATCAACGCCATAAAGTGGATCCGTCGTTGGCGAAGGCAATACTTGCGGAATGCTCCAACTTGTTGTGCCGATTTCTGCGCGGATAATTAGTCCGATGATTCCTGTCGTTCCCTGACCTACGGCGACAACGTGTGGGACATCGTCCATAATGTTGAAGGTAACATCGGCCATCAAAGTCGCAGACTCCGGCAACACAATCTGAGAGCTCCAAGTATCGCCACTATCGTTTGTGGTTAATACTAACGCCCTTTGAATGCCTTCCGTAGTGGTTCCGACCGCGTAACCGGTTTGGTCCTTGAACCCGACACCAAGCAGCATAAAGTTTGTCGGGTCGGGAAAGGATGAAATGGTACTAGGCGAGGACCATGTGGCACCTTTGTCATCCGATATAAGAATCGTACCCTCGTCCCCGACGGCAACCATACGGTTTGCTTCAGCGAAGGCGACATCGCGAAAATGTCCTTTAAACCCGGAGGGTTGGAAAGTCCATGAAACTCCCCCGTCGCTGGTTGTCATCACGGCGCCGTCTCTTCCAACCGCTACTCCGTCGCAGCAGTTGGCAAACGCAACTCCGGATAATCCCTCAGACAATCCTGCTTGAATCCCTAAGTCTTGAGTAACAAGTTTAACTGCCATGATGACTCCCCCTTAATGTATGAGAAAAATAAATTCTTTTTTTCAAATTCTGACGCCAGGTTTTCTACCTCGGACAGAATAAAGGCATTTGATCTAGAACATTAAAATATTGTAGTAAGCCCCTATCGGTTTTACGTGTAATTATGATCTTCTATTCATAACATATATTTTTTGACGAAAATACTCAGCACCCTTTTTTCCTCCTCCTTATTATTTGATAATCACTATTCAGTGTTAAATAACACTTTTAAAAAGCTTTTTAATATTTCTTTATAAATATCTTATCAGCAACAGCGTTACAGATTAGTTACAGATAAGAAATATTGGTAGACCTCAAAAAATTATTGCGGACATCTGTCCTGTTGATCGGTTGTCACCTTAACCCCGCAGCTATCTCTTAATGCATTTTCAAAAGCAACCGTGCATGTCTCGCCTGAATCACCATAATTGCCTTTTCCTGCATACCAAGGTTGAGTATATTCATGGGAATCATTTGTTTTTTCTTTATCTAATAAATCTAACAAATAAAACGTAAGTCCCTGCATAGAATGAGATGCCTTATTGGGAAAACGCACTTCCTGAATATGTCGTTCCGGATTAAAGAACATCTTATGAAAGATGCGAAGATTCGCCAGAATCTCATAGGCGTCATATACTCGATATATCCTGGCCTCCCCTTTTAACTCTGATGAATCGCACTCGCATGCGGAAACCTGATTCTTTGGTGACTGCTCGCGAAAACCTGTCGCGGAGCTGGGATCGAATGCGATAGCTTGAAGTATGTTCTTGGGATGTGAATAAAGGGCCTGCTGAGCCAGTCCACCACCCAGTGAGTGTCCTGTTGAATAGAACTGAACTGGCTTATCCGATTTGCTGAAATGATTGATAATTTCCTGCGTATTTTTACTTGCAGATGAATATTGGTTTCCCATTGGCAAATGTCGCACCAACCAATAAAGATTTCCGTAAAGCCAGTCCTTAACTCCCCAGGTTCCCCGGAATGCAATTACTACTTGCATCAAATCATCCGACTCCTTGGTATATACCCTATAAAATAGACCGGTATCATCTTCACAAGCCGGGATCCATTCGACTTCATTATTTTCTTGCCAACCTCTGGTATGAAGAAGTTCTTCTAATTGCTTCCTTTCGCCAACAGCGACCTTTGGAGTCTCATTGCCACAATTCTTGTCTTCTGCATATGCCAGGGTGGACATTGCAGCGAATGGAAGAAATCGATCTGCAGCTGCAGATCTATCTTCAAGCACCATTCTGAAGTGTGAGGAACGTATACGAGCTTCATTTTCTCCAAGAACCTGTCCACCGCAGTCCTCAAGTGCAAAGTGAGTGCACGCTTGGAGCAGCATGAGAAGTATTACTAAAATTGAAGTTTGCCATGCGCTCCCAATCTCTGGATTAGTGGGGGAAGGCTTTCGATTTGAAAGATTGTTGGCCACGATCTTCTCCAATAGCGAGCAAACGCAAGATTGAAATATTACGTGCGACGATTATTGCTACATCCTTACATCTTACAAAATTAGATTGGCAAAATGAAGAATATACCCTTTTTATAAAAAGGGATATATATTTATAATGAAATATATTTCTGGATAAGATAAGAAGAAAAATCAAGAGCGTTTGTTGCTGATCTGTGAGTAGTTACAGTTATTGGAACCGCTGCAAAAATTAGGATTCGGATCGCGCACCAACCTCGGCCAACGATCATGTATCCAGGCATATTCAAGCGGTGTGGCAATGGTCACCACGTAAACCCGCAGCTCATTATCTCTTTCTGCCAGTAACCCTTGAATCACCATGCTTGTATCCAAGGGTATCCAGTGGGATTCGTTATTCTGATCTTTCTCCATGAACCGGTTAGCAACAATTAATACCGGTCTTGGGTGCCAGGGTTTCCATTTGCCGCTTTTAATGGAACTGAGTCGTGCCCAGCCACCATTGGGAAATTTACCAATAGCTTCATCCTTGCGTCTACCCCAGGTTACCCAGGTAACATTGCCATCTCGTAGCCGCACAGGCAAACTTGCCCCTGGCTGCGGGAAATAAATCTTCTGGTCCTGGTATTCAATGCCGCCACACATACGAATCCTGTCCGTTATCGACTGCGCCCTTTGTTCTTTGTGTTTTTGGTTAAACCGCCCTCTTCCGTCACAAAGGCTCTGGGCTTTCTGGAAATGGCACTTACTTCCTCGGGTATCGATGCCAATAACCTTTCTTCTCTCAAAGAACGATAACTCAGCCCTTCCGTTGCTATCACATCCCTTAATATGCCAGCTTCACATGCCTTAAATAAGATGGGATGTCTAAAATCATTAACATTGGTGACGGCAAATACCATATTGACGCCAGAATTGCGTGCAAAATTCTGTAATCGTGCCAGTAACAGATTCTGAGGGCGATTAAGTACAGATAGCGGCAGCTCACTTAGCGATGATACAAAACCTTTTGCATTGATACCGACCAAACTAAAAAACTGATCCCGTTGTTTTAAGTCATGGCCAATCTTCGCAAGATCCTGCGGTGCGGCTATTTTTTCCAGAAGTAATTCATGGCTTTTATAATGATTACTTTGATAACCCCCTGCCCGATCACCCATCCAATCCACAAAATCCACCTTGCCCATATTATCAATGACACTGTATTGGCTGGTATTGATCACGATATGGCCTTTGAATCCTGAAACGAGTAACGCAAGTTTTTGTGTAAATTTGATATCATGACTCGATGGCGTAGCATTGCCCGATGGATGATTGTGCAATATCCAGTAACCATCCGCTTTAACCTGGCATTTGGTCTTTTCTACCCAAACATCCAGATCATCATTGCCACGTCCGATTCTTTCCAGATAGACTGAGCCCGGTAATCGGGAACTCACAGCCGTATGATGAACGATGCGATTCATGCGGGTGTAGAAGATTCGTAGCGTTTCATAACGCGGATCGCGCAATATTTGCGCCATTACTGCCAGATCCCGACCAGACGCAATGGATTGGTTCAGGAAAGTGGTGCCGCCTTTTTCTCGGAAGTCTTTCGGGAAATCACAACCCAGTAAGGTGCCACCGGCCCATCGAGCATGAGCTTCAAGCAGTTCTGTATAGGCAGATCGCCCCGCTTCCTTTTGTTTTTCGGTAGTGTCAGGACGAGTCTCAATTTTTTCATAAAGATCACCTTCATCATGACTGGATGGGTTTACAGGGATTTTTAGTAAATCATCGCGCATTGTGCTGTGTTCCTGTCGGTTATTGCGTCAGTGCGCGTTTTTGTTTTTTTCCTTCCACGTCTGGTTGTGCAATATCTGTACGAAGTTGCGACATTTGTTCCATGTTTTGCCGAATGATTCGTTCAACAACCGATCCAACTTGGCGTTTAACCGCCTCAATACCCAGCGTACTTTTATTGGCCAGATCATTAAAATCACTGAGTTTCAGTGACACTTGCTCATCAGGTGCAAAAGTCGGAAAAACTGCCACACCATTCACCACTTTTGCAGCTTCGATGGCTTTTTCTCGGCCTGGATTGATGCCATTGACTGATTCCTGGAGGAAATCATCATCTCCGGCGATCACAATGGGTTTGTGCGGGTATTTTTCATGCAGGACTTGAGCCACCTTGGACAAATTGCCTGAATCAAACGCGGCAACTACGGGAGCATCCAGGGCTTGGGATAGCGTGTCTGCAGTCGCATAGCCTTCTGAGATCACGATGGCAGGTGCTGCATCCAGTGCGCTCAATCCCCTGTTCTCAGCATCGACCACATGGAAATGGCTCTCCTTTTTACTACCCGTTACAAAAAACTTGGCGCCACTCGGTTGTATTGTTTGCACTGTCCAGGTTTGTCCATTGATGTCTTGCGCCGACAGTAATAAATCACCGGCTGTTAAAACGATGTTACTGGGGTTTTCTTCACGCAATGCCTTGGCTTCCTTCCAGTCTTTAGCAATTTTGATCATAGAATCCGCGGGCAAAGCATCGGCATTCTCAGGTACGATTCTCAAGTTCCACGGGCGCGCATTCTTATCCGATAGGTAAGGATGGAAAGGGTCTGCAATTGGTGCGATTAGCAGCAATTCCTTGACTGCTGCAGCCACTTTCAATTGCTGCTCATGCAGCTCGACTTTTCTGTTTTGCTGCTTGATCGCGGCCTGTGTCACAAAGGCTGCTTTTTGTTCGTCTGTGAGCGAATATCCTTTGGCCTTCCAGTGCGCCTCGATACCGGTTCGGTTATTCTTGAAATAACCGGCAGGATGACCATCCAGGTGCGCGACATAGAAACCGGATTTCTCGCTCGCCTTGTCACCGGCAACCTTGATTCTGTGTGTGCTGCCATCCATTGCAGGATGATTACCGTCAATAATGCAATTGTTGGCACGTAACAATTCAGCAAATTCCGCTTCAGGATTCAAGGCGGGTTCCTGTTGTGCGGATACATTCTCCGGCAACCAGCGCTGTAATGCGCTTATGTCAGCATTCTTGCCTACATACCAGGATTTGGCGGCATTGTCCCAGTTCGCACCCGCCGCTTTGGCCTGGTCTTTTTCCTTAAAAGGAACGACCAGATATTGGCGTGTAGTTATGCCTTGTTTTTCAGGAGCTTCTTTGCTGGATAGTTTCGATTCAAGTTCACTGGAGGGGTTTTTGTCCATTTCGTTCGCCTTACTCTGTAAATTCTGCTCTGTATCCATTATCAATGATTGCGCCAGCATTATGGGCTGGTCCAAATTGTCTTGCTCCTGAACCACTTCCTGCGTCCGTGATAATGATAGTACGTAATCCTGAATTTTTTCAGCATCAGCTGCCGCACGAAAAATCTCTTTCGGATCTTGTTCCAGTACTTTTATCCATGAACCCACATAAGCAGCATGTTGCCCTGGATCATGGCCGATTCCCAGTTCACTGCCTAAAATCATGCTGGCAATCTCAGCGCGTAATTCTTCTTTCGCGTAGCCTTCGCTGCCGAATGGGTTAGATAAGTCACGATTTAAGCGCAATTCATGGCCGCTCCAGTGACCCAGCTCATGTAGCGCTGTGGCGTAATAGCGATCGGGGGTTGGAAACTGGTGTTTGTGCGGCAAATGGATACTGTCTGTGGCCGGACGGTAAAATGCACGATCGGATTCCCCGTGCTTGATGACCGCATTTGAGGCTTGTAATATCTCTTCAGCCCGATCAATCGGATTCCAGTCCGGTGTTTTAATTTCAAGCTGGGGCAGATTATCAATCTGCTCGCCATTAAATACTGTGGCGTAAAACGCTCTTGGGCGTTCAAGTTTTACCTGTTCTTTAATTTGCTGACCCTCACTGTCGAGAACAGAATTGCCGTTGGCATCTTTTTGGGTGCGATCTTCGGTGAATTTCCAATATTGTACCTGCGTGCCCTGCTCGCCTTTGCGCACCTGGGCGCCAATGCTCACTGCCTGCTTGAACGTCAACCAGCGCGGATCAGAATAGGATCGGCTCATCAGGTTCAGGGTATTAATGCCTCGATAGCGCTTATTTGTGGTGGGATTGTGGGGTAATGTCAAAAGCGGATCACCCGGCTTCCATGGCTTTTGCCACGGTGCGGTGCCCTGCTTTAATTGCTCAATCAGGTTTTCGGCCACTTGTTCATGAAAAGCTTTCTTAATTGGCTTCATTTCGCCCTCACCTGCAGTTGATCCATAGTGCTATCCAGCGCGTCTTGTTCACTTAAAGCACTTTCCTCAAAAGCTCCCAGTCTTTCAGCCTCCTGAGGGTCAAATTCAGCCTGAAAACCGGGTGTTTCCATATCTTGCAGCTTTTCGTCTATCACGGAGTCCATTATTTTCAGATCTGTTTCCAATGCTGGGGTTTCGGGTTTGTTCATCATTTACTCCTTCATTTCTGCTCTATTCCCACAAAGATTTCATAGGATTTTTGCCTGTCATTTAGGCGGAACTCAAATGACATTAGCGTTGCGTAACATAGGCCGGTTATTCACAGTTCTATCCACAGGATTTGTGAGTAATTTATTTTTTTGGGTTTAACGGTGCCCTGAAACGATCTTCCAGCCAATCAGCCCATTGAGTGGCTTTAGCCATCAAATCAGCCCGATAGGTCGCATTGACTTTTGGCGTACGTGAATGATAATTGGACGCTTTTGTCCACACATCGCCTTTATCCTGCTTAATATGCAGGCGGATTCGCCAGGCGGCCAGCTCATAGGGATAGCAACCAGGCAGTGCTGCATCACTGGGAGTGATCCCGTATCGTGCTAAATCGCTCAAATAGGCCGTATTGAATTGCATCGAACCGACATCATGGGTTCCATTGCGGTTACTCACCCATTGTCCCGGTTTGCCTCCTTCTTTTTCCGCAATGGCCAAAAGTATATTGGCCGGTATTTCGTACTTGATCGCCGCCGTGATTGAACACACGATTCTATCCTGCTGATCGGGTGGCAGATCCATCATGGATTAATGCGCCGGTTGCTGAATATATCGTTGCTGATCCTGATCCTGCGGCAGTTCTTGTTCTTGTACTTGTGGCTGCTGTTGTGGTGGCTGTGGTTGCGCTTCTTTCACCAGAATCTCGACACGACGATTTTTTGCCCTGTTTTCAGGGGAAGTGTTGGGTGCCACCGGCTCAGCAGAACCGCGACCATCAATACTGATACGATTGGATGTAATGCCCTGACTTACCAGATATTCACGTGTACTGGCAGCACGATTGACCGATAAGGGGTTATTAATGGCATCATTGCCGGTATCATCGGTATAACCGATAATGGTTACCTGAGAATCTGGATTACTTATGAGTCCTGCGGTCAGGCTATTGAGTACCGGATGCATTTCGGGTTTTATGGTGGATTGCCCGGTATCAAAGGAAATATCGCTGGGAACATTGACTTTTAGCTGATTGTCAGCGGTTTGAGTCACAGAAACCTTTGTGCCTTCGGTCGCCGCTTCCATTTTCCTTTTTTGTTCTTCCATCCGGTTGGACCAGATATAGCCCCCCACTGCACCGACACCCGCACCAATTCCTGCACCCAGCGCCGGGTCTCCGGCTATGGCGCCGATAATGGCCCCAACCGCGGCACCTGCACCCGTACCCATGGCGGTGCCTTTTGCTGTGCTTTGCTGGGATTCGCTCATAGTGGCACAGCCACCCAGAAAAAACAGTAACGCCAAAAATGTAAGTAATTTTTTCATGGTTATATTCCCTTTGTTTGAGGGTATTAGTAGGATTTCTGTGCTGGTGACTTAAAAGGATAGTTTGATACGCCCTTACTTTTGCTTGGTGCGCTGAATTCTCCCTCTCCTGCTACCGAAGCTGCCGACTTAACAGCATCTATTGCACTATTGCCTCCACCTAATATTGATGCAACCGACGATATCGCTCCCGCTGCCTTAGAGAGTCCCATGCTAGCAACGGCCATCGATGTGGCTGCCGCACCGATGACATGACCTCCACCATAATTACCAACCCCTCCCGCATTAATACTGCTACCGGTAATAATTCCGGCTATCATGGGCGGTAGTTTTGAAATCAAAACATAAAACGCAATCACAAAAATTAACATGACACCCAATTCTTCAAAGTTCATGATGTTTTGATTCATTTTTCCATAATAGTTAATCAGAAAATCACTACCAATCCCAACGATCAAAGTCATGACCATTAACTGAATACCGATCCCCAAAACTGTTTTAAAGTAGTTAATGGCGAAATCAGTCGTCCAGCGCGAGCCACCAAAACCTAATAAGAAAATACCTGCGTATAAGAGTACCCAGGAAGAAATTAGCAGCAACAACATGTTGACTGCGATGACCGCGAGAATAATTAGGATAATGAGTGAAAGAATGATGGCTAGTAGGCTGTCAATTGGACTTAGAACGTTTAAATTATCGTACCCTAGTCTAAATATTTGAAAGCCTATATCCATTACATTACCGTGCCCTGACCCAGTCATCCCTGAAGCCTGATTACCCAATACCTGCATGGATTCAATAATGGTTCCACCAATATTGTGTCCTGACACAGCATTGCTCAGTAACCAGAAGAAAAATCCCGTAAATATTATAAATCGAGTAAATTCCGCAAAGAAATCTCCAAGATCAGCCTTGCGTAGAATCATCATGCCAAACGTCCACACCATCGAAATTAACACCAGCGTCCAGAATAGACGTGTTGCTGCCGCTTCCAGGGCGGTATGCCAGTTTTTGGCCTTATTAAAAAACTTTTGAGTAACCTGTTCCAGAACGCTTTGGTTCGTTGCCGGATCAATATAGGCCAACTCCGCAAATGCGGCTGTAGAAAACAACATCAAAATTAAGGCACTAAAAAAGAGACATAGATTCGATTGATTCACAGGGTTGATCCTCTAACAATTAGATTGAATGATTACTGTGCTTCGTCAGATGCGACAGGATTGCCATCTTGATCAACCAGTCCATGGGTTACGCTAAAGTGTATCCCTCTATCCACATGCTCTGGCTTAGGCTCCTTTAGGACAATCTTTCCGTCTCCATCCACGTGATCACCACAGCCTATCAGTGTAAAAAGTAATGCAGCCGCTATCGTAATAATTAGCGTTTGATTGGTTTTCATAATTGATTCCTTTGGTTTAAATTAAAATATATCTCGAACATTCCATGCTTTTGCCGGTGGCAAAGTTTGTGGACTTAGCCGTTTGGTTGCGGCCTGATGTGCGGCTTGCTGCATGGCTTCTCGATCCGTTTGCGCCTGATTTCTGGCATTCTCTGCATTAAACTGTGCAATCATCATGGTACGCAATTGCAACAGTTGGTTGGACTGATAGGCAGCTAATTGGTTGGCGTACTGAATCGCTTCCAACTGCCCGCCTGCTGTTTCTGCCCGTGATTGCAACAATTGCAAATGCGCGGCATCGAGAGGCACTCCATCCTGATGTATTTCCAGGCCCCGCAATGATGCATCATTAGCACTTTTTTGCGCGCTGGTGCTGGTTGTTTGCCCTTGCTTGATCAAATCCCAGGCTGAGTCTGAGCATTTGCCCTCCAGATTAAAACAGGGTGAACCACTGTAATAACTCGCGTTTCGGTACCGGTTCAGATAGTTTTCTACACCGCCCTGGTCTTGATAATATTTAAGTGTATTCGATGCTTGGACTAACCGGTTCATCGTATATTCCGCTTTTGCCCAAACATAAGCTGCCGGTGCTACCGTGTTTCTGAGCATGTTTTCATATTGCTGCAATTGCGTTCGATACTGATCGATCTGCTTGAGCCGCATTTCTACACTCTCATAAGCGGTGACCGTAGTCTGTTGTATATTCGATAGATCAATCACAGCCATCCCCCCTGCGTGGCTTTTTGAGGAATACCCAGCGCTAATAATTACGAGCAGTATTGCTACCCCAAGGGCGGTTATGTTTTTACGGTTTATCATGTTAGATGCTCCTTGAGTTAATAATCAAACGATTGATACGGTTTAGAAAACACCATGTCCTTGGTCACAATGACATTGAATCTAAAGCCTGGGCGTATTTCCAGTGTGGGCGCAATATTCAGGTTTTTCATCATTAAACGCGTGGTGGCTTGGCCCAGTTGCTGGCCTAGCGACTGACTCAAGATGCTACCGGCATTTTGTCGCCCGAATACACCCCCTCCCCCGGCATCACGCTGACTGTACGTGGCTCCAGCGATCACGGCTGACATCAATAATGCCGATCCGAATATGCGTAAATAATGATTATTCACCTGATCCTTGAATCCCGCCTGACCGATACCGTCAGCGCCCGGCATCGCACCGATATCCATGGTCTTGCCATCGGGGAAAATAATCCGCTGCCAGGCAACCAGTACACGCGATTGACCATAGGCAACATCACTGGAATATTCCCCTACCAGCCGCGCCCCTTGGGGTACCAGACGGTGTTTTCCCACGGGCGTGTCATAAATATCTTGACTGACTTGCGCCATGATCTGGCCGGGCAGTTCTGAATTAATACCGGAAATAAGCACCGCCGGGATGACAAATCCCGCCAGCAGGCTATACGGTGTTTCGGGTGCTGCTGGTTTGCTATCCAGTTCCCAACGACTCCCCTGCCCCGTTACATCAAAATTTGTATAATCGTTATTGGGTCTTTTTGAATCCGCATCGATTAATTCCGTCGGTAAATTATCCAGGGCATCCAGGCCATTCCGGTCACCGCTCAATCCACTGTCCCTGATTTGTTGCAATCGCGCCAAATAAGTGGCAGTAGGATCGTCTTTAACTTGTGCATCGACTTGTTGTCTGACTGCGGTTATGCGCGCCAATGCCTCCTCTCGGCTGGGTGTGGCACTCGGTGCAGAGCCTGCGCTTCTGGGTGCTGCGATGGTGACGTTTGTTTTGGCTTTGACTGCCTCTTCAAATTGTTGCATCTTAAGCTGACGAATATGCTGATATTCGGGTGATTCCATCACGGGATGCATTGTGTTTACTGCAGGCAATGGCGGCAAATCAAGATTATCAGGACGCGCAATGAGTATTTCCTGTGGGATGTCAGGTATTCTAGGGGGTGGTATTTTGGGTTCAATAATCCCATCCTTAAAATCACCCGTGATCATTGCCGCTAATAAATTAGTCGACCCTACTTCTGTTCTTTCTTCCTTACTCTCAGAGTTTTGCTGATCTGAGCGATTCATCGCAACAATCATCATGATTAACAAAAAGACCAACATAATGCCGACAACAATATAAATCGGTAGATTGTTAACCCGGCGCACGCCCGATGACGAGACGGTATCAGGGGATGTATCAGCAGCCATATTCATCATTTACTCCTTGCGCACCCAGTAACCTGCAGGGTTTATGGTGTTCTCTTTGGAACTATACGCGCGAGTCAGCACATGCTGATCTACCAGGACTGTAAGGCGGTATAAGCCGTCCATGCGGTCAAAGATATACCCAAGGGTCATGCCATCCGATATTGTTGGTTCTGCTGCTTTGTTGAGGCGCTGCTTTTGATGCTCAATGATGGCGTAGCCCCCGGTTCGTAAACTATCCACTAAAGCATCGCCAAATGAATCCGCCGTTGGGTGTTGCAGTTTGAATTGTGTTGTAGCCGGTGGATAAAGCGCTATCAGTTGCTGCGTCACATCATGAGCTATGCTTTTGTTGTGCGCTTCATCGTTCGCCGCCACAAAATTGCCGTATGGTGTGGTGGCACAACCAGCCAGCATGAATAGCAAAATAGGCATTGATAACCGAAACATATTAATTTCCTTGTGTTTTGGTGATTGTTACGCGGCTTTGATCGCTGCCTACACCCGCAATCAGATACGCTTTATCAAAAACCGCATCCACGATGTACCGGTCATGCTGCAAACGATAATTCACCATGACCTGCGTGTCTTTTGAGAAAAAGCCTCCTTCTTTGCGTACCACCATTAAAACCGGGGCTTCCTGTTGCGAAAATGTGCTCGGCATCTGAATAATGGTTTTTTTGCCATCGTTATAGACGCGCAGCGGTTTCCAGGCGGCCGAGCCTGACACGCTATACAAGAAATCAAGATCGCCTAAATACTCTCCTGTTGCGGGTAGGGTTCTGGCTTGTTTAATGGCCATTGCGCGGTTTTCTCTCAGTTTGACGGCATCCCATTTGGCCTGGGCATCTTCGGGATAAATAAAGGCCACGCGCGGCATGAATTCCTGCCGGTGTGAACGAAGGCGCATGTGATACGTGCGCCGATCGGTGGTCACGACCAGTGAGGTTTCCAGTCCGACATCCAGCGGTTTGACGATTAAATGTTGTACTTCGAATGCACCGCGCCCGGTTATTGCCGGTTCGACTTGCCAGCGCACTTGATCGCCCAGGTGAATAGAATTGACTTGTTCGCCGGGTTGCAGTTGTATATCGCAAACCTGCAACACTGCGCAGACAATGCTGGGTTGTTGTGCGCCAAATAAAAAACGGATGGTGCCATCAGGTCCGGCAACCGGTTTGATTCCCGTGGCGCTGGATTGCTGCCATTTCCGGGCTATTTCAATCGATGCTCTTTCCTGTGGCGTGAGCTTTGGATTATCTTTTGCAAAATAGGCATCCGGAAAATTACTGCCCGCTGCCAAAACAACCGAAGAAAGGAAACTGACACATAGTGCAGTAAATATTATTCCGAGCGTGTTCATTATGGTCCCCTTAACCTCTAAATCTGCTTCGACCAGGAGTAATCATTGATATAAATACCCAATGGATTATTTCGTATTTGTTCTTCCGTTGTATTTGCCGTCGATCCAACGCTATAGATAGTTAACAGCGCGCGCATTTTAAAAGGAGTCATTGCAATATGGCCTTGCCGATCATAGGTGGTTTCATTCCAATCGACCTGCCATGTCTCGGGAGTTTGGGGTATGACCGAGATAATCTCGATACTGACGGTTTCTGTGGCCGCCCGCTTAAAAGGACTGCTATCCTCTGTCCCATTGAGCCATACGTTTGTTTTAGCAGTAGCTGGGGCATTGGGTGAGAGCATTGCATATGCCCGGAAAATAGCCCGGCGCTGCAATGCAATGTCCGGCGTTACCATGCGTAAATCAGTAATAAATGCGGCAACCGACGCATGAATTACCCGCGGATCAGCCGGTGATGCAATATCCGCGCGTAATACCGCGACCGCTTCGCCCATTTTGTCAATTTGCACCACATAGGGAATAAACTTGGACTGACTGCCGATATAAATAACGCCGCCCACTGCCGCCAAAACGATCATGAAACTGAGTATGGCCATGATTTGCCACATATTGCGCGATGCTGCGACAGAGCCCATGTGATCATTCCAGGTTCTGCGCGCATTGAGGTAAGGGTTTTGATTCTCCCCTGCCCTACGGCCATCCTCGATGATCTCGTCACTTAATCGTTCATCGGTGCCCGGCTTGCGCAGGAAAAAATCTTTTATGGTACTCATGCCCTACCCTCATTAAAATTTAGCGTCAGATCTTTCATATCGAGCCATTCCTTAACCCAATCATCACCATATTTTGAAATCAAGTGTTTAATGGTGGCGATGGATTCTTTGTCCGATGCGCCGACAAAGGCCAGGGCAATCTGACCCAATGCCAACTCATAAAGCCTTCGGCCATTCTCGGAAACACAGTAATATTGACGCTTGGCCTTGGCTGTTGCGAGAATTTCAATCTGGCGGGTATTGAGTCCCATGCGCCGATAAAGTGCGGATGCCTCTTCATCACGGGCATGCACATTCGGCAGGAATATTTTTGTGGCGGTGGATTCAACAATCACATCCAAAATCCCGCTATTGGCTGCATCTGACAGGTTTTGCGTCGCCATAAGCACTAGGCAATTGGCTTTACGCATGACTTTCAGCCATTCGCGGATTTTTTCTCGGAATACCTTATGACCGAGCATAATCCAGGCTTCATCCAGTATGATTGCCGCTGGTTGGCCGTGTAAACTACGCTCAATGCGGCGAAACAGGTAGAGCAAGGTTGGCAGCGCATATTTCTCGCCGATATTCATCAGTTCTTCAATCTCGAATGTGGTGAAATCAGCCAGTTGGAGTCCATCTGCTTCGGCATCGAGCAAATGCCCCATCATGCCGTCAACAGTATATTGCAGCATCACTTCACGAATCGCCTCATCCTGAATCGTTACCGAAAACTCTGATAAGGTTTTAGCGCCACTTTGATGCATGCTGGTCAGTGCGCTACTGATTTCATTGCGCTGATTCGGGGTGATGGCAATATTATTGAGTTCGATGATGGTACTAATCCATTCCAGCGCCCAGGCGCGATCTCCTTTTGTTTCGAGGAATTGAAGGGGGCAAAACGCCAGCGCGTCATCATCGGAGGCCACGCAAAAATGCTTGCCGCCAACGGCTTGGGTAAGTGGATACATCGACATGCCTTTATCAAAGCAATAAATGGACATGCCCTTGTAGCGCCGCAGTTGCGCAGCTATGAGGGCTAGATGCGTTGATTTACCAGCACCGGTTGGGCCAAACATGAAAGTGTGTCCAATGTCTCCAACGTGCAAGTTGAGACGAAAAGGCGTTGCCCCTTGCGTAATACAGTGCATGAGCGGTGGTGCCATCGGCGGATACATCGGACAGGGCGCTGCATTCATTCCAGGCCAAATCGTGTTGAGCGGTATTAAATCCGCAAGATTCATGGTGTTTAACAAGGGGCGGCGAACATTCTCAACCCCATGCCCGGGCAAGCTACCCAGGTACGCATCGATGGTGTTGATGGTTTCAATACGCGCTTTAAATCCCAAATGATTAATCGCTTTGACAGCTTGCAACGCAGATGCTTCCAGTATTTCTCTGCTCTGGCTCATCAACACGACTACGCTGGTATAGTAGCCTTGTGAAACCAGGCCACTATTGGTCTCAGAAATAGCTGATTGTGCGTCACTCACCATGTTCAAGGCATTCTCATCAATATGGCTGCTATGCGTATTAAATACCTGATCAAAAAAACCACGCACTTTCTGCTTCCATTTTTTACCGAACTTTTCCAGGTGGGCTACCGACTCGTGATTGTCCATGAAGATATAGCGCGTCGACCAACGGCAAACACAATGCAATTCAGACAAGGCGTTGAGGATTCCTGGTGAGGATTCAAGGGGGAAACCATCAATAGATACCACCTGGATAAAATTGCGGCCAATTTTAGGCACGACCCCACCCCAGAACTCCTGTCCACTTAGCAGCGCATCCAGGTACATGGGATTCTTAGGTAAAACCATTGGGTCATCCATACCCGTTATGCAAAACTGTATCCAGCGCAAAAAATCATCATGGGTAATGGTTGAATTGTCCTCATTGGTTATTTTGTGGCTGAGTAGCCGCGTCAATTCGATAGTGCCGGACAATCGTGATTCAATATTCAAGCACTCGCGCTTGAAATAGTTAATGAGGTTAAAGGTTCGCGCTTTATTGTCTGGCGCAGCTTCTCCATCATCAAACATGAGATCAACAAATTGTCGTTCTGCCAGCATGGGCGGTAACCAGGTTGCAGTCAAAACAAAATAACTCTCATACAAAGTACCAGTGCTCTCAAAAGTTCTGCGCCGCTCGCCATCTATGGCGGCTGAAACTGGATCAGGAAAATGCGACAATCCTTTGTCGGAATAGCCTTCTGCGGATTTACGAACCGCATCAACATGGATCATCCAGCCGGCGCCAAGGCGCGATAAAGCATTATTGATTTGTAGAGAAACATGCTCACGTTCCGCCTGGGTACTGCTTGCTGTGTCAGAACCCTGATAAATCCAGGCCGTCATCAGTGACCCATCTTTGCCGACAATCACGCCATCATCCACGACCGACGCATAGATAAGCAGATCAACAAAACCGGGTGTTTTAGAGCGGTGTCTGTCCAGTTTGTGGTTGTTCTCAACTGCACGTATGCGCATGATCAGAACAAATAGCAGCACCATTCCACTACCGGAAAAAAAGAAGATCAGGACCTCTATCATCGGTATTGTTTCTCCTGCGCTGCGCTGTTGTTATAGAAAGGAGTGCTACGTGACGCGTAGTACTCCCTATATTTGCGGTGACGCAAATAGACCTGGCGCAATTGCGGGTCATTCTTTGCCATCAGGCGTAATACGTACAGAGCGAAAGTCCACAAAATTACGCCAAAAACAAATGCTTTAAATTCAAATGCACTGAATATCAAGGTAAAAGCCAGGAGGCCGGAGAACATCACCATCTCCCTGTCTCCCCCCATGAAAAGATTAGGGCGGTTAGCGGCCTGACGGATAGGAATAGTGCGAAGCGCCATGACTATCCCCTACCCTCTATTATTTTGATTTCTGGTCTAAACAATACGTCCGGAGATTCTTGCGCGGATGGGGTAATGACTGCGCCAGAAAACAGGTTTGTCATGATATTTTGTGCGCCAATGAGTAGTGCCATGACCAGCACAATGAAAATCAAGGTTCTAAAAAACGCGTTCAATTCCCCGCCAAAGATCAAAATACCGCCCGCAACGACAATACCGATAATGGATAACGTAAATGCAACCGGTCCAGTAACCGAGTTTCTTAAACTCACCAGCCATGTTTCATAGGGCAGACCCCCGCCGCCACCAATCGAAGCAAAAACGACTTCAGGGAGCAGCAAAAGACACAAAAAGAAGACCCATAAAGACAGTTGGTGGGCGGGAGATTTAACAGTTACAAGCGGATAATTCATGTTGTGACCCTTTGTTTATAGTTTCTTGATTTGGTAACTGCCTTTTTTACAACCTTGAACTTCAATGATTTCTTGAATACGCCGTCCATATGGAGTGCGTGTCACATGTACAATCAGATGCACGGCCTCGCCGATGAGTGATTCAATATCTCTTGGTGCTGATTTATTTCGGGTAATCAGTGACTTGAGTCTGGTTAAACCAGACAATGCATCATTGGCATGTAAAGTGGCGGCCCCACCCTCGTGCCCTGTGTTCCAGGCATCGAGCAGATCCAATGCTTCCTCACCCCTCACCTCCCCGACCAATATTCGATCCGGTCGCATACGCAGCGTTGTTTTGAGTAATTGGGTCATCGATACATCAAGACTTGTATGATATTGCACAAAATTCTCAGCGGCGCATTGAATCTCGCCGGTATCCTCCAGGATGAAAATGCGCTCGGATGGGTCATTGAGCACCATTTCATTGATGATGGCATTAACCAGAGTAGTTTTGCCAGAACCCGTACCCCCTACAACCAGAATGTTACGGTGGGCTGCAATTGCTGATTTAAGCTTGTGGTACTGCGCTTGGGTCATGATGCTTTGTTCAACGTATTGTTCTAACGTGAATATCGCAATGGCTTTTTTACGGATAGCAAATGTTGGGGATGTCACGATGGGAGTAAGTTGACCCGCGAAGCGCGAGCCGTCGAGTGGAAACTCGCCCTCAATAATCGGTTTTAACCGGGTGATTTCTTTGCCGTGGTATCCGGCCACTGTTTTGATAATGGCTTCAGCCTGGGCTGGACGCAGATTGCCGATACATGCCATTGGTACGCCAAGTTTTTCTTGCCAGACTCGGCCATCGGCGTTGACCATTATTTCAACTGTTTGGGGATCATTTAACGCATCGATTAATAATGGTCCCATGTCACGATCCAGCTTGCGCTTGGCTCTGTCTTTCAGCGTCGAGCAGCTTTCCTCAGATTCCAACATGGATATATCCCGTTTTATTGTTTAACTATATTTACAATATAACGGGATACTAATTAAAGCAACAACTATTTCTCTTTTCTTTTTTTATGGATTAATACTTGCTTCTTGTTTTCAGTGTCCCAAAGATGAACCTGATAAGCTTGAAACTTCGTGAGTGTTCCACATGCACGCACTAAACCTTCAGGTAAGTTTGATTTTGGTATAACGCTCATAAGCTCCTTCATTTCTGCTTCAGAAAGATTTGTTTGCTCCAAAAGAATAGGAAGTGGTGTTTCCAGAGCATTTGCAATAGCTTCCATGATTCTTAATGATGGATTGGCCCTATCTTTTGTCAGGTCGGACAAAAAAGATAGTGAGATATTAGCTTTTTCAGCTAATTCTACTTTTGTCATGTTCAACTCATCCAGTACTCGTATTACATTTGTTAAAAATATCTGGTTATACAAGCTTACTTTCTCCTGCGTTAGACTTGTTTCGATGGGTTTGGGTCGTATTGAAAGATTTTATCTGGTAAAAAATATGTTTGTGGAATTACTATTCAGTAATTGATGCGCATCATATTTAACTTTAACTAATATATTCTTAAATATACAATGATATACCGCTCTACATTCATTATGCAGAGCAAATATATTTAAGTAACCTAATTAGAGATTAATAGTTTATAAAATGAAATGAAGAATACAACTAAAGATATAAAAAAGGATAAATTTAATACGGTTACTTCATTAGAACTTGATCTAAGCCTGATTGATGAAGACCCTGACCAGCCACGTACGGAATTTGACCCTATTACGTTACAAGAACTTGCAGATACTATCCGCTTGCGGGGTGTAAAAACCCCGATATCAGTCCATCCTAATCCAGAATCGGAAGGTCGCTTTATCATCAATCACGGTGCTAGACGCTTTCGAGCATCCTTACTCGCCAAGAAAAAAACCATTCCCGCTTTTATAGATACCGATTACTCTAAAGTCGATCAAATGATTGAAAACTTACAACGAGATGCTTTAACTCCAAGAGAAATCGCTGACTTCATCGGTTATCAATATTCTAAAGGATTCAAAAATACGGAAGTCGCTAAGATGATTGGCAAATCTCCAGCATATGTATCACAACATCACACATTACTAAATCTACCGAGCACGATTGCAACAATATTTAATGCTGGAAAAGTTCGGGATGTAGTAATTATCAATGATCTTGTAAGGGCCTTTAAAGAATCCCCTGAGATCGTTATTGATTGGGTTACAGACACAAAACAAGAGATAACGCGAAGTTCCGTCAATCTTTTACGCCAATTTATCAAGACTGAAGAAAGGCAGAAGACAGAAGCTAAAAGTGATTTTTTAGGTGCTAGAACTGCGAAAAGCAACAAGAAGGCAAGCCAATATCAATACTCCAATGTTGAATTATTATCTCTTTTAAGTCAGTTTCATAAAAGCATTGACTTACGAAATGATAGCTCAGTTAAAGCACTTGATAACTTGACACAACAAGAACGAAACAATCTATCAATTTTACTCGATAAATTAGTTAATTTTGCAAAATGATAAAAAGATATATAAGATGTTTTAATCTAATAAATAACCGATATATCAATATTCTTTTTTTTGTAATAGAACTCTTAATAGGAGTTTTAACTTATTTTCTGGGTCAAAGGGGTAGTCAGACATGCTTAACTCGCCGATAATTTACAGCAAATCTAATACATCAAATACCCACAGACCTCCAATGAAGAAACCACCAAAAGATCCTATAAAAAGTTTGCAGCTTGATTTATTTTCTCAATTTGTAACCAACGATCTAAGTAAAGTTTCTAACACAATTGAACTTTGGGAGCGCATACCGAAGTATTTCTTTACAGCTAAACAAGTTGAAAAGCTGCGTACTACTGATGGGCTAGCAAAACCTTACGAATGGACCTATACAGAAAATGGAAAGGAATATACGGTCTCTTTTCAACCGGCATTAGTTAAACAAAAACAAGGAAAATACAAAGCTTTTTTCCCTGGAGTTACAGAAGAACTTGTAGAAGAAGCACTAAAGAAGATATTTAGTGATCAACAATATGCTATTCATGACCCTGAAAAGACAGAAAGTTGGATTAAATTTACTTTAGGAATGATACAAAAAGCACTTAAAACAAAAGGACGAGCCAGAAGTATTGATGAAATAAAACATGCTATCAACGTAATGAGTTCTTGCCTTCTTACATTTAGCAAAGAAGGTAAAGAACTCTGGAAAGGAGCTATTTTACAGGATTTGGTAACCGTTGGTCGTGATGAATACCTTGCTTCTACTGATACACATCATATCGCAAGGCTACCCCTTTTCATCAGTCACAGTATCAACAACCTAGATTACAGACAATTTAATTACGACCGTTTAATGAGTTGTGACGAGCAATTAACCCGTTGGATATACAAACGACTTATCAACCGCTTTACCCAAGCCAGCCAAACAACAACGTATTCTTGTATGTACTCAGATATAAAACAGACAAGCGGGTTATTACAACAAACACGTGAGATTGATAACAGAAGAAAAATACGATCTGCTTTTAATGAATTACAAGAAAAAGGCATAATTCTTGCCTATGAAATTGACGAACGTAAAACTGGAAGAGCTATTACAGATGTAAAATATACAATTAAAGCAACACAACAATTTATTAAAGAACAAATAGCTTCTAATAAACGCGCTAGCGATACACAAACAATAGCCCAGAAATCAGGTATTCGTTTTATCAAAAAACATAGTTAAAGGTTTAACTCACACATGATATAGGTTTAACCCACATATGTTATAGGTTTGACTCATACATGATATAGGTTTAACCCACATATGTTATAGGTTTGACTCATACATGTTATAGGTTGAACCCACACTACGTTATAGGTTTAACTCACCTTTAAGCTAAGAGTCATAGGTTTAACTCACACTATAATTAAAAAGATATAGGTTTAAACCACAGATAAAAACAAAAGATATAGGTTTAAACCACATTTAAGCAATAAAGATATAGGTTTGACTCACACAAAACAAAATAACTTATAGGTTTAGCCCACACTTAAACACCATGTTATAGGTTTAACTCACACTAAATGCAAGAATAACCATACAACATACTGATATTTAATCACTTTTATCTTGTGGATAACTTCCTATTCTTTTCTTCTCTTAATCATATAAATAAACAAGACTTTTATATGATTTAACTTTTAATCCACATCAATATTATTTAAAATACTTCCAGATTGATACATATCAAAAATAATATTACCCAACAAAGGTTCATTATCCAAATAGCAGATAACCCCATCAAATCACTCTCATGCACTTCTAAGGCAATTAATAATCGAATAAGGGTATACCCCCCTACTATTCATATTCTTTTACCTAAAAATAACCTTAAATCAATTTTGATTGCAACCATAAAAACAATCTAAAGAAATTAACGCCAAGAAAAAATGAAAAACATGACTTTCGATGTCTGAACTAGTTATATTTAAAAATGAAGGTTTGATATTATGAAAAAACGATTACTCGTCATGAACGGCCAAAAATTAGTTCAAAATGAAACAGCTGGCGAATGGAAAACAGAAAAAGTAAGTAAAGCTGAAGGCATCAAACCCGGAATATATAATTTATACAATACAGTTGATCCAGACCTTTCAAAAGATAATATTGGAGAAGTAATCTATATCGACAAAATAGAAAATGTGCTTTATCAACAAAAAGGATCTCAAACTCAATATATTAAGCACGATTTAAGCTGCTTCAACCAAATCCCAAAACCAGGCCACTTAATGAATATTAGATATGAAGACAACAAAGTAAGCACAACAGAAGTTTCAAAAAAACTCAATCAAACTATTAAGTTGTGAACATAAATTATTTTGTTATTTCATAGAAACGATTTTCTAATTTGTCTAAACCTTCTTTTTGTATTAATGCCAATATAGCTTTCTCAAGGGTTTCAGTATCATAACAACCCAAATGTTCACCTATATCCTGAAATAAAGTTTTGATACCCTCTCGACACTTTCCCCCAAACTGTGCAGTATAAGGAGAAACTCTTCGACGTTTTTTTGGCTGTCGACTAACAAAACCAAGTTTTGCCCCTTCTCTTTCCATTGCCATTTGTTGATCCAGGGTTAACTTATGCGCTTTTTGTCCTTTAATTACAAGTTCTTCAAGGTCTATTTGTTCCTCATTTAAACCCAATGATGCGCGTTCACTAGACATTTGTAATGCTCCTTTCAGAGTGTTGCTCAATACCTTTTTTCAATAACCTTTTAATTTCTTCAGCATAATTCTCAGAGTTTTTGGCTGCTTTATCGAGGCTTATTTGTTCTTTTTTATTTTCAGTCTTTAACGCATTGACAGAACCACCAAAAGAAAAGATTGATTTAAATGCCTCCCTATCAATTAGAGAACATTTAAGTATATCTATACCCGCCTCATTAAATGATTGTGTAAGATACTTCCCTGTTTTAGTAAAAATTGCTGCACTTAACCGAGTAAACATAACAGAGAAAGGAATTTCACGACGAGCAATATTCGCGCCATATTTAATAGTCTTGATGGTTTTAACAGCTTCCTTGGCATCATTCTGTGAAGCTTGACAAGGAACTATTACAAGATCTGCACGACTTATTGCACCAACTACTGCACTGCTTGCAACCCCTTCCAAGTCAACCAGAACAAATGGAGTTTGTTCCTGTGCCTGATCAATAACATCTAGAATATTTTCTTCAGTAACATTATCATAAAGTCGTATATTACTGGGTTTACCTTCTAGCTTTGCCCATGCTGCGCTATGTTGGTTTGGGTCTGCATCAATTAAAGAAACCTCTATATTTTTGTCAAAACCTTGTCTGGCAAGCTCACAAGCAAGAACAACACAAGCTGTTGTCTTACCGGCTCCTCCCTTACTTGATGCAAAAACTATAACGGGCATATAACTGTACTCCTATATTAATAGTTATTAAATAGATAACCTTAACTAATAGATAACTAACAGTTACTCTATATTATAGTTACTAAATAAGCAACTTTTAGATAACCCTTTGTTATATGAAATAATAGTTATTCTATAGTTAACCATCAAATAACTTATAAATAACTATAATTTCAGTTACCTATTAGTTATACCTATCTTCGTCAACTAATTGTATATACTACATGAAAATATATATAACAATAAGTTATACATTATATACCTATTAGTTTAATATATGTTATACATAAAAATAACTAATAGTTATTTTATAGATAACCTTATAATAACTATAACTAACATTAAACTAATTAGAAAGTGGATTATATTTAGCACATTGATTCGTTCCTGTCCCGTAAATTAGCGCTTAAATGAATGATATTTTATCTTTAGTTAATCTTGTAAAATGCGAAATCTTTACATCCAGAACTCGGGATAACGCATTATGAATTAACTGATTTCAGAGCTAGCTTACGGAACAGTAATGAAAAAGGAATCGAAAATCATAGATCAGGTCAGATTAGTGGGGGCAGAAACAATCATCGAGAACTTGCAATGACCAAAACATTTTCTATACTGTGTGTACTAACTACTTCGGCAATGTAAAAAACAGCACCCAAGTTATTACTAATAAGCACCTACATGAATCTAAAAAAAACTAATAAAATTTTCCTAGACACGTCATCACCAAGACAGTACATATATGGATATAAACTTCTCTTCCTACACAAAATTAATGTAATAAGTGTTGCCTGATAATTTTCTTATTTACCACGAAATATTTTCAAGATATGCAGAATTGTTATTAACCATATCTAACAGATATCTGTTAGATATGGTTAACTGTTAGTTATCTGTTAGATAGTATTGGTGATTCTGTTACAAATAATGGTTTTGGAAAAAGATTAATAAAACTGAGATTTTTACAAAAGTGCATTACGTTTTTGCAATACTATGTATTAACTTAATAATGATTTCCTGAATTAGGTTTTGTAAAGGTGTAATCTATATGATGGATTTAAATTCGAAGTGTAAATTTAGATAGCTACTTGGTGGTAATTAGCTGTAGTTTTTAAAGCCATTTTTCAATATCTTGTCGACCAAGAATATTCATAATTTCAACCGCGTCACTTACAACACGGTAATAAATAGTATCAACGCCGCAAACGCTTTTTCTGTAGCCTTTGCGGATATAGTCAGCAGATGGATGCAAAAGGGGCTGTTCTGCAAGCAATTCAAAGCGTTCAAAAAAAGCATTGTAATATTTGTCAGCCTGACATTCTCCCCATTCTTTAAAACCTCGTCGCCAAATCCTATTTAAATCTGCTTGCGCGTCTTCGGTTATTTTATAAAACCCCATCGCGGCGCGCTTTTTCTTTAATATCTGCCAGTATTTCATCACGGTTCTTATTCGTAAAACCGCTCTGTTCGGCTTTAATCAATTTAGCGCGGATAAGCTTGATTTCAGCGGGGCTTTCGGTACGTTGCTCTTTATCTCTACGAATCAGATTACGAACATATTCGCTATTACTCACATACTCACCGCTTGCAATAATTTCATTCATCCATTGCCGGTCTTGATCGGTAAGACTCAGCGTTGTTTTTACAATGGCCATAAATTTACCTCCAAGTATGGTATGAATATATACCACTACAATACCTCCAAAAGAATACCCTATCAAGATCTTTCTGCGGGTCTACAATCGGGATCATTTATAATAGATTTTTATTGCTGTGGTCTGAGTTGTTCAATTTTCTCGGGTGGGAAGTGGCGATAGAAGGTTGTTCTGCCGATACCAAGGGTTTTAATGATGTCGGAGATAAATGGGTAATTCTCGGTATCTTTGAGCATGGCTTGTGCCGTACGTATTTTATCCACTGTCATTAGTGTGGGCCTACCTCCAATACGACCGTTCCTGCGTGCGGATTGCAGACCTGCTCGGGTATTTTCAACAATGATTTCGCGTTGAAACTGGTCAAAAGCCGCATTCATGTGAAAGAACAATCTACCTTCCGGTGTGCCGGTATCGATATTTTGTGTGATGACTTTGAGTCCGATCTGGCGATCTTCGAGACTTTTGACGGTATTGATGATTTGAGTCAGCGATCGTGCAAGACGGGAGAGTTTCCAGATTACCAGCGTATCGCCTTCACGCATATAGTTAAGAGCATCTTCCAACTGAAATCGTTTTGTACTTGCTCCTGATATTTTTTCAGTAAATATCTTTTTACATCCCGCTTCTTTTAGCGCTTCAATCTGTAATTGTGGATTTTGATCAAGAGTGGAAACTCGTGCATAGCCAATCAACATATTTTATGTTCCTAAAACGGTTTTTTAAGATATTAACAGAACGATTTATTCGGAACAATGTTTTGGAACACATTATCAGGAGTTTTTATATCGAGTTAGGGTAGGGCGCCTGTTGTTCCACAAACGATCGTTTTTGGAACAGTCAAAAGGGGGTTTTAGTAGGAATTTTTGGTAAAATTTCACGAAACATACATTGCTTGACATTTGTGCATACATATTGTACATATAACAAATGCGCTATGAATGGAATCCAGATAAAGACAAAGCAAATCTAAAGAAGCATGGCATTGGTTTTAATGAAGCGTGCCAAATTTTTAAAAACGATGTTTTTACATGGATTGATAATCGTAAAAATTACAACGAGACGCGAAAAATAAGCATTGGTTCGCTTGACGGGGAAATCATCATCGTTGTTGTTCACACAGATAGAAATGGTCTAACGCGTATTATTTCAGCGAGACCGGCCAAGATGAAAGAAAGGAGATTGTACAATGAGCATATTAAAAAAACGTCTTAAGGAAATTAAAGCTATTAAGGATGAAGATATAGATTGCAGCGACATTCCAGAACTTGACGAGACTTTCTGGAAAAATGCAGTACTTGTGCATCCTGAGAAAAAAGAACGTTTAACGGTGCGCTTTGATGCGGATATGGTTGAATGGTTTAAAAATCAAGGTAAAGGCTACCAAACCAGAATGAATACTATTTTGAGAAGCTTTTACGAAGCCCATAAAAATGAATCGTGAATTAAGGCTCTGTTGCAAAAAATGATTTTTGAAGAAATGTGGATCTAAAAGAAATCTGAAGAGCTATTGGTTGCGAAGACAATATGGACGCGCCTTATTTTTTGCAGGGGGTGTAAATAATTTTGTGTAAATGGTCATTTAGCAGGAAACTGCTTATATGCTTTTGGAGTAAAAATGACTACACGCAAATCCCTACCGACCGACTTAATTGATAGCCTGCTGGCTGATTACAAAAAACCAGAAGATTTAATCGGTGAGAATGGTCTTCTCAAGCAACTCACCAAAGCGTTGAGTGAACGTGCCTTGCAAGCAGAAATGGCCGGGCATCTTGGTCACGATAAGCACGAAACTGTAACCAATTCCACCGGCAATGTCAGAAATGGTAAAAATCGCAAGACCCTAAAAGGTGAATTCGGTAAATTGCCCATCGAGATCCCCCGTGACCGTGAAGGCAGTTTCGAGCCACAAATCATTCCCAGGCATCAAACCCGCTGGGTGGGCTTTGATGACAAGATCATCTCGTTGTATGCCCGAGTTTTATGTTCCATTGTTCCCTAAACCCCAAAATCGGCATGTAATTTACCCTGAAACAATATATTAAAAGCTGAATAATGATTAAAATGTGCGACTAAAAAAAACTTCAGGGGAAAGTATGTCAGCCTTACGGGAACTACTCGCAAGCTATCGAAGCGCATCACGCACCGAACGAGAAAAAGGCACGTACTTTGAATTACTGATTAAGGATTTTATAAAGAAGGATCCTATCCAATCTGCCCAATATTCTGATGTATGGACGTATTCGGAATGGGCAGATCAACAAGGCATAGGAAAGCGTGACGATGGTATAGACCTGGTTGCTAGTCTGATTAAAGAAAATGGATTTTGTGCAATTCAATGCAAATTCTATGATGAAAACTATCGAATGCAAAAATCTGACGTGGATTCATTCTTTACCGCCTCCGGTAAAAAAGAATTCACACGCCGTTTGATCGTAGACACTACCAGCCGCAATTGGAGTGAACCCGCAGAAAGTGCCCTAAGTGGACAATCGACCAATACACTGCGCATTGGCTTATCTGAACTAGAAAATAGCCCGATTGATTGGAGTGTATACACACCAAGCACAGTTAAACTTAAGCCTAAGAAGAAACCGAGAGATCACCAGATTGCCGCAATAAAAGCGGTTAAAGAAGGTATGGCGCTCGCAGACCGTGGCAAGATGATTATGGCTTGTGGCACGGGTAAAACCTTCACCAGTTTAAAGATTGCCGAAGAAATCACAGGTGCAGGCAAGCAAGTATTATTTCTAGTGCCATCCTTGTCTTTAATGTCACAAATCATTACGGAATGGACAATTGAAAGTGCCCTTCCGTTACGTTCTTTTGCCGTATGTTCCGATGTGCAAGTTGGCAAGCGCAAAAGCAGCGATGATCTGGCAGATATCAATATTCATGATCTTGCCTACCCGGCCACTACCCATGCAAAAAAGCTAGCTGAAAAAATAGCGCATCCTCACGATGGTGAAATGACCGTCATTTTTGCGACGTACCAATCTATTCAGGTTATATCTGAAGCACAAATGAAATATGGATTACCTGCATTTGATCTGATTATCTGTGATGAAGCGCACCGCACCACGGGTGCCACTTTAGATGGTGAAGATGAATCAAATTTTGTAAAGATTCATGATTCAGATTATATCAAGGGTGCAAAGCGTCTTTACATGACAGCCACCCCGCGCATCTTTGGTGATGCCATCAAAACCAAAGCCAAGGAAGTTGATGCCGTTCTCGCATCAATGGATAACCCTGCTTTATATGGCGAAACGCTGTATGAATTAAGTTTTTCTTATGCAGTACAAAAACAATTACTGACCGATTATAAAGTGCTGGTATTGGCCGTTGATGAAACGCTGGTAAGTGAAGGCGTGCAAAAGCGTTTAACCGATACGGACAGCGAATTAATACTGGATGATGCCACCAAAATCATTGGCTGTTATCGCGCTTTAAGCAAACTGGATATCAAAGCGGATGTAGTGTCTGATTCAGAACCTATGCGCCGGGCAGTGGCATTTTGCCGAGACATTAAAAGTTCAAAGCGTATAAAGGATGAATTCGCCCTTGTCATTAATGAATATCTCAAAAACCAATCACTACCCGAAGATTTTCAGCCCCTTAATTGTGAAGCCGATCATGTGGATGGCACTTTCAATGCCACGGCACGCAATAGCCGGTTAAGCTGGTTAAAAGAAGATACTGATAAAAACACGTGTCGAATATTGAGCAATGCCCGCTGTTTATCGGAAGGGGTGGATGTACCCGCACTAGATGCCATTTTATTTTTACACCCGCGCAAATCACAGATTGATGTAGTGCAATCGGTTGGCCGTGTCATGCGCCGAGCGGAGGGCAAGAACATGGGGTATGTGATTTTACCCATTGGCGTACCCGCTGGCATGCCAGCTGAAGAAGCCCTAAAAAACAATGAAAAATACAAAGTTGTCTGGCAAATCTTAAATGCCTTGCGTTCCCATGATGACCGCTTTGATGCCACGATTAACAAGTTGGATTTGGGCGCTGATGTCAGCAGCAAGATAGAAATCATTGCGGTCAGCAATACTTTACCCGATCGGCAAGGCACAAAAAAGGAAGGCAGCAATATTGGGGCTGGTGGCTATGAGAGCAATGAGAATGAATCCTTTGAAATCAGCAAAGATAAAACCTTAAACCAAACCAGCTTTGCTTTTGATGAATTCCAGAAAGCCATATACGCGAAAATCGTAAAGAAATGCGGCAAGCGTGATTATTGGGAAAACTGGGCTAATGATATTGCACGTATTGCGCAAACGCACGTGACCCGCATCACGGCTTTATTGAAAGACAAGAATGGCCGGGAATATGTGGCTTTTGCAAAGTTTCTCGAAGAATTGCGCGATGATTTGAATGAGAGCATCACCGAGACTGAAGCCATAGAAATGCTGGCACAGCACATTATCACCAAGCCGGTATTTGATGCTTTGTTTGAAGGTTACAGCTTTACCCAGCACAACCCGGTATCACAGGCCATGCAAAGCGTGCTGGATGTCTTACAAGAGCAAAACCTTGAGAAAGAAACCGATACGCTACAAAAATTCTATGACAGCGTCAGAATGAAGGCGACTGGAATTGATAACGCCATAGGCAAACAACGCATCATTGTTGAGTTATACGACAAGTTTTTTAAAAATGCTTTCCCTAAAATGACCGTCCGGCTGGGTATTGTGTACACCCCGGTTGAAGTGGTGGATTTTATTATTCACAGTATCAATGACGCATTACAGCAAGAATTCAATCAAACACTGGGCAGCCCCAATGTGCATATACTTGATCCCTTTACAGGAACGGGCACATTCATCACCCGGCTATTACAAAGTGGATTGATTGATCGGCAACAATTAGCCTATAAATACGAGAATGAAATCCATGCCAATGAAATCGTGTTGCTGGCTTATTACATCGCAGCCATAAACATTGAAGCGGCTTATCACAGCATAATGGGCGGAGATTATGAACCCTTCAATGGCATTTGCTTGACCGATACTTTCCAGCTTCACGAAAAAGACGATTTAGTCAGCAATATGCTGGTGGCTAATAGCACCCGAAGGAAGAAGCAAAAGGCGTTGGATATACGAGTGATTATGGGCAATCCGCCTTATTCAGCAGGGCAAACCAGTGCCAATGATAATAACGCCAATATTGCTTATCCTAAGTTAGATGAGAGCATCCGTGATACCTATGCTGCCTATTCAACTGCTACCAATAAAAATGCTTTGTATGATTCCTATATTCGCGCAATGCGATGGGCAAGTGATCGAATTGGGGATAGTGGCGTAGATTGGATTTGTGAGCAATGCGGGATTTATCGAAGCCAATACAGCCGATGGGTTAAGGAAATGCTTGGCCGAAGAATTTAGTCGGGTTTATGTGTTTCATTTACGTGGGAATCAGCGTACATCGGGCGAATTATCACGTAAAGAAGGCGGCAAGATTTTTGGAAGTGGTAGCCGGGCACCGATTGCTATCAGTATTTTGATTAAAAATCCCAAAGCTGCTGAGCATGGACAAATCTATATGCACGACATTGGTGATTATTTAAGCCGTGAAGATAAGCTTGCCAAAGTTAATGCATTCAAAAGCATAGATGGAATAACAAAAGCGAATGGTTGGCTACCCATTACACCGGATAAGCATCATGACTGGGTAGGGCAGCGTGATAGTAGTTTTAGTGAATTTATTAGTTTGGGGGATAAGAAGGATAAAGGTACGGTGACGGTTTTTGAGAATTATTCAAGTGGAGTTAAAACTAATCGTGATGCCTGGTGTTATAACTTTTCTAAGAATAGTCTAGTACACAACATGAAGAACATGATTGATTTTTATAACCATGAAATGCTGCGTTATAAAGCGGCTTGCAAAGGTTTAACAGAAGAAAGATACCCAGATATTAATGACTTCATAAATGCAGATTCAACGAAAATTAGTTGGAATCGTGGTTTTAAGAATGATCTTGCCCGATTTGTTTTTCATGAATATCAAGAAAATGGTTTAGTTACAGGTGTATATCGACCATTTACAAAAAATCATGTTTACTTCAGCAAGCATATGAATGACATGATTTATCAAATGCCGCGCATTTTTCCCGATGCAACGGCTGATAATCGGGTGATTTGTGTGACTGGGAGGGGGGAAACCGTAGGATTTTCCGCGTTGATCGTAGATAAGCTCCCAAATTTGCACACCATTGCATCAGGTCAATGCTTCCCCCTCAAACTCTATGAAAAAAACTCAGCACAAGATGAATCATTAAATTCTGGTGATGTGCATGATGATTTGTTTGAAAAAAATCAAAAAATATCAATTAACACTGATGCTGAATACACCATAAAAGACGGTATAACCAATGCAGGGCTGATACATTTCCAATCAGCTTATCCAACAGAACCCATCAATAAAGAAGATGTTTTTTATTACATCTATGGATTATTACATTCTGAAGATTACAAAAAGCGTTATGCCGATAATCTCAGCAAAGAATTGCCGCGTATTCCTTGTGTGAAAAAGGCCAGTGATTTTTGGACATTCAGCCAAGCAGGCCGTGATTTGGCAGAGCTGCATATCAATTATGAATCGGTAGAATCTTACCCCGTCAATTTTGCAGGCGGTGAATTATTCATGGGTAATTTTAGCGATGCTGATTACCGGGTAGAACAAATGAAATTTGGCAAGAAAAATAAGGAAACTGACAAATCCACGGTTATTTATAACCACAAGATTACCATGACGCATATTCCATTAGATGCCTATGAATATGTAGTGAATGGCAAGCCAGCCTTAGAGTGGGTGATGGAACGTCAAGCAGTGACCAGACATAAAGAAAGCGGTATCGTCAACGATGCAAACAACTGGGCAATTGAAACCATGCACGATGCCGCCTATCCGCTCATATTATTTCGGCGCGTGATTACTGTCAGTCTGAAAACGATGGAAATTGTTAAGAATTTGCCACGACTAGATATTGCAGTGAGTCAGGCTTAGGTGTAACAGCTTGCAAACATCCGCTAGAACTCAAATTAACTGCAATATAATATTCACAAAATCTATGGAATTGAAAATACTAAAAAGAATATTTGAAAGAAAACAAAAACATGCTCCCCAAAAGGATTGCATCACTTGTCATGAGCAAATACATGCTGCAGCTAGAGTCTGTCATCATTGTGGTAGTTATCAGAACTGGAGAAGACATCTAGATTTTGGGAATCTATCACTTGCCTTGGTTGTTGCTTTCGTTTCAGTAATATCTATGGGGGTACCGCTTATACTTCAGGCAATTAAGCCTGATAACTCAGAAATTTCCATAGCTTATATTGACCGAGCAGATGCTATGGTGTCAATAATTGCTTCCAATAAAGGGACGCGTATGGCGATGATGAATACGTTAGCATTCATGACTATTACCATCTTAGATAATGACCAAGTAGAAAAAGAATATAAGCTTGTGTTTCGTAATATGAACGACGCTGACGCGCAAAATAACATTTCCGCAAGAAACACACTTTCGGTTCCAGAGGGTACAAGTTTGCTGTTTTATTATGGCATTATGCTAGATGAAATTACTGAAAGAGAACTCGTGAGATTATCAAGGGATAGAAGTCTAACGATTGATAATATTCAGCAATGTGAATTCAAAGTTATACATATAAATTTCGACGGGAAGGAGGATATCAATTCATTGGTTATCTTTGATAGATTGAAAATCCAAGAGCCTGTGCTCAGCCTGCTTGGTTCGATGAACTGTTTAAACAAAATACCCGAGCCATTGGTTGATAAGTATAAGTTATTCTTGTAGTAAATTTATAGTTAGCAATTAAGCCCACACCGATTTAAACAACAATTAGCGATGCTTGCAAGTCCTACGAATTACATTTGCAAGCCGCTACATATAAGGGGGTATGACCGCTTTGCAGTCATACCCCCTTCGCGGTTTGTTTATATATTTAAGTTTATTACTGTTCTTTAATAGAGTTTGTTTCAGCAACATCTTTCTTATCATTGAAGGAGTGAAAGTCCGCTAGAATATCAAAAAACGATTTGCTCTGAGATTGTAAAGTTATTTTTAGAGTAACAATTGCTGATTCTCGAACAATTTCTATCTTCTTATCATTTTTATCCCAAAAGAATACATGCGATCCAGTTTTGCCAAGATAGGTAATATCTCGATGAGTATCGTTTATTTCAATTGTCGAATCAGCGTTTCTCTTATCAATGGCAGAAAGCGTGCCCCAAGGATAGGAAAACAGAAATATCCAAGTTAATGCCAGTAAAACATTTGTTCGTAGTCTCTGATTTTGTATAACATCTACCAAAAAATCAGTTTCGATATTCTGAGCTATTATTGTAATTATGGGGAACAATAAAATCGCAGAGAGGATCCATCGAATTGGCTCAGTCATAGATAAAATTGGATATAGGCCACCCAATAACCAAACAAGCGCAATTAATCTGCGATATTTCCAAAGAAATTCTAATTCAGCAAGCTTGGATGTTTCACTTCCAGCAAAGCGAATTGAAGCATTCAAAGGAATTATTAAAATTTCAATTAAGAGAAATGACAAAATGAAAGGAGTACTAAAAATAATTAGATGATAAATAGACATCTTCAAAATATCTGATATTTCAATATATTCGAAAATATTTATATCAAAAGAGCCCCAATATCCAAGCAAGTAAAATGTGGATATTATGATGCTATAAGCCATCAGCAAAGAAAAATATTTTGTTAAATTCAAAAACATTGTTAAAGCATCTATAACCATTCAATGAAATCAATAAAGAGGCTTAAGATTAAATCACTTTTTAAGTCCTAACAAATAGTATTCCATCAGCAAGAGTTGGACAAAATAGCTTGAATGCCTAAGAGAGGGTGCGTTTAAACAAACGACACCGAAGTCCCATAGGTGGTCGAGTAAGCCGGAGGAATTACACCCCCAGCTTACTCGACCTCTACATAGTTAAAAATACATAAAGAATAATGACGGCAGAAATTGACGTAATGAGTGCGGCAATGATATTTAATATCGCCGTTTGTCTTGATGCCTGGATTGTGTTGTGAACCTGGCTGAATCCGGAACTTAATTCATGCTTCCATTGTTCTATAATCACTCTGGACTGCTCTTCCATTACCCTAGCAACCTCGGCCTTACTTGAGACAATGGAAGAATTCAGTATTCTATCGGAATGATTCTTTGCTTCAATAGACCATTGGTCAGAGAACAATTCCATTTGACTCCTGAAATTATCCAACAAATCCTGCTGTGCAGACTTATTCTCTTTAATAAGATAGTCATTCATGGTGTGTAGCATCATGATTGGATCGTCTTTGGACAATACAACCCCATGCGCTGAAGCGATTTGCTGAATGACTTCATCAACCTGTTTGCCTGACGGACTCATGTTAATACGGGTGATGCCAGTTCAAGCTGATCAAAAAGATCACCGCGTATGATGCTAATGCGTTGGCGCGACATAATTGTTGATTCGGGTTGTTTGATGGCATCATCGAAAGTCAGCTTGGCTTGTAAAGCATCAGCCAAGTCACGGCCGAAAGTCTCTGGCTTATACTTGGGGATATTGATAATGGCAGACACGCGATTTTTATTCTCCAGGTAAACCCGCAATGACTCAAAGTTTTTTCCTTCGAGTTCAATTTTTCCCCAAAATGGATTAAGCCAGACCACAAAAGGAACATCTTCGGGGAATTGCTTGATCATTTTTTGAAACCCATTCAAGGTATCACTTAGTGCTTGTCCGCCTGTGATTACAGTATGTATGATTAACTCCAGGCCACTTTTTTCAAGTAGGGCAGGGATGCGGTTGCTAATTAAATAATGGGATAAAGCAACAAATGTACTGGCACCATTATCAATAATCACATCCGTCTTACTTTTTGAGATTAAATCAATCAAGCTATCAAATTTGTGTGGATCGATTTCATCATCTTCCATCAGATCTAAGCGTTTCACATTTAATGCTTTGAATCCATGAAAAGTCGCGTTAACTGGATCTGTATCAATACAGAGGGGTGTTTTATTCTTGGAGTAATAATATTGTGCCATTACGGATGCTATAAAAGATTTGCCGACACCGCCTTTACCTTGTAAAACTATATTTACTTTATTTGCCATTACATGATTCCTTTTTAAGATATTGCAGCCGTAAAATTGAAACGTTTAACCCTACCATTCACTTACTAAACAAAATCTTTGGGATCAAAATCGGTACTCCATTCGAACCCCTTGGGATTCCCGTAATCTTTATTAGGGTCATCTTGAGTAATGCTTACCTTGATACGATCCTCAGCTGATTCAAGTTCTGGTTTGTCTATTGACCTGCTTATATCTTCTGGAATTACATTATCAGTACTGCTGTGTGATTCACCCATATTCTTTGATTCGGATGATGAATCGAGTTTTTCTTTGTTATCTTTATTGCTGCCATGTAATAAATCACGCTGTTTTTTAACCATCAGTAAAAAAGTTCTATAGCTACAACTCACCTTTTTATCTTGAGATAGCGTTTCCCAAATAAATTTAATTGACCATCCATCTTTTATAGCTTTATCTATTTGTGGCTGCAGAATTATAAAAGCTGCCAAATTAAATCGCCTATTAACTTTCTTCTCATTTCCTGCAATCTCAATAAGTCTTTTGGATAGTTCGTAGTCCATATTATTGTGTAATTAATCTAAGTGTTAGGAATGATAGATAAGATTCATCAAATAAATATGTGACGTGCCACGCAAGGTGAGGAATAAAAGTGTTTGTTATAACACCATAAAGCAGAGATAAAAGCAATATAAATACATATAAAACTATATATAGTGTCAGTTAATATGAATTATTATGTAACTAAATGTAATTAATCGACAGACAAAGAGTATATACTTACTATTAAATACTTATACTACACAGGGCAGGATATGTGATGTTAGCTAACAGATAAATCTGTCATCCAACATCACAACGATCTTATTCGCACGATGTGCTCAACGATAATCCTGCTCTGCGAGGCAAGGGCAGCAAAAGAAAAAAGCCGAGACAAAACCCAATGGAAGAAACAAAAACAAAATCAGAACCCAAACCGAAAGCAAAAAGAAAATACAAACTCCACCTAAGGGTTCCGGTTGAGGCGGAGGAGGGTGAAGTCATCAAAGACCAAGCCGAGAAATGTGGCCTCAGCGCTGCCGAGTATTTAAGAAGGTTAGGTTTGGGCTATGAGCCCACCAGCATTGTCGATAACCAAAAGGTTAATGAATTGGCAAAGATCAACGGTGATTTAGGCAGGCTAGGGGGGTTATTAAAACTGTGGCTAAGCGATGATCGGCGATCTGCGCATTTTGACAAGAAAACGATTAATGGCCTGTTAAAAGATATCGAAAGAACGCGCACCCAAATGACGGAAATCATGATGAAAGTCATCCACTCCAAAAAGTAGTCACTCTGCAATATAGATTAAATAAAAACCATGATCGCCAAACACATTCCAATTAATTCACTGCGCAAAAGCAACTTTGCCGGACTGGTGAATTACATTGTTGATCCACAAAACAAGACTGAGCGCATCGGTATGGTGCGGGCGGTTAATTGCTATTCGGACCGGCCGGACTGCGTGATTGCGGAAGTATTGAATACTCAGCAGATGAATATGCGCGCGACTTCTGACAAAACCTATCACCTGGTTGTGAGTTTCCGCGATGATGACCTGTCTGACACTTTATTACAGAAAATAGAGGATCAACTCTGTGAAGGTCTCGGATTTGGTGAACACCAACGATTCAGTGTGGTGCATCATGACACCGATCACTTACATATCCATATTGCGATCAATAAAATCCATCCTGAAAGACTTACGATCCATAACCCACATTATGACTATTCAATGATTGCGGAACTGTGTGAAAAACTCGAACAGGATTATGGACTGACGCCTGACAATCACGAAACCATCAAACGCGGTGCGCAGGGCAAGTCATCCAATATTGAATTCAAGGCCGGTGTGGAAAGCCTGATTGGCTGGATGCAGCAGGAATGCCTGGAACAGATGCAATCTGCGACAACCTGGAGTGAATTGCACCAGGTATTAACCGATCATGGGCTGGAATTGCGCGAGCGGGGTAATGGGTTTGTATTTGTCTCGGGCAATGGGATTGGGGTTAAAGCCAGCTCTGTTGATCGAAGTTTATCAAAAGCCACTCTGGTAAAGAAGTTGGGGGATTATGTCGGGCTTGATGGCACACCCAGCATAAACAGAACAAACAAACCCTCGACAAAGCACTATGAGCCTAAGCCCCTGCGTAACAAGCATGATACCGCCCGCCTTTATGCGCAATACAAGAAAGAACAAAATGAAGCGGCAATCTCTGGTGCGCAGCAATGGAAGCTATTGCGGGATAAAAAACATCAAGCGATAGAATCAGCCCAAGACAAAGCCAAGTTAAAGCGTTTGCTGATCAAAAATGTGACTGCTGGCCGATTATCAAAAAAAATAATGTACGCGTCGGTTAATCAGGAATTAAAGCTGCGCATTGAAGCGATTAAAAAAGACTATGCCGCCGCTTATCAAGATTCCAAGGCTAAAAATAGAAGAATGGACTGGTTAAGCTGGCTGGTGAAGGAATCGCGACTGGGAAACCAGGAAGCGTTGGAGATATTGCGCGCCAGAAAAGAGGGTAGGGTGCCGGAAAACCAGGTAGCTGGGGTACAAAAGCATGCGGACTCAGCGAAGGCAGATGTCATTGAGACAATTACCCGAACGGGCACGATTATATGCACAATTGGATCCACAGCGATTCGTGATGGGGGTAATGGGCTGGTGATTATGGCCGGTGCAGCCAAGGATAAAATAGCGGGCATATTACAGGCGGCCATGCAGCAGTACGGTAACAAGCTGGCAATCAATGGGTCGGAATCTTTCCGTAAAAAAGTGGTTCAGGTTGCGATGGATGCCGGTCTGGATGTAACGTTTGAAGCACAAGATCATTCGATCCATCATTCGGTAAAACCGCATGTTCCTTTAACAAGTATCCGATCAACGCATAAAGGTAAAGGAAAGGGGAAAGGGCGGTCACGATGAATACTTCAAACCATAATTCTGGCGGCCCTGTGGAAAAAAGGGCGTCACAGGGAAACAACCGGCTGGTTCAGATGATGGCGGTTTTCTTTATGCTCGGTGGAATGCAGGCTGCAACGCAGTTTTTTGCCTACCGATTCCAGTATCAACCGCAGCTGGGTGCGCACTTTAATCATATTTATGCGCCGTGGTCGATTATTGACTGGGCAGATCAATGGTATTTCAAGTATCCGGACATCTTTGAACTGTCGATGAGTATGGGAGTTGTGTTTTCGGGTGTCGGGCTGATTGTGACGTTGATTGTAAAAATGGTTGCCGATAATTCGGCACGACCGAACAGTAGCTTACATGGATCAGCGCGGTGGGCGGACCGCACCGATATCCAGGCAGCCCGATTGTTGCCCAAGAAGGACTCGTTTTTTAAGAAGCTATTTGCCAAGAAATCCCCACAGAATGATTTTGTTTATGTGGGCGCATGGCAGGACGAGCGGGGTGTTACGCACTATCTGAAGCACAATGGGGCGGAACATGTTTTATGTTATGCGCCGACTCGCTCGGGCAAAGGTGTCGGTCTGGTGATTCCGACACTGCTTTCATGGGGACAGAGTGCCGTTATTACCGATTTGAAGGGGGAGTTGTGGTCGGTTACAGCCGGTTGGAGAAAGGAGCATGCCGGTAATAAGGTGATTCGCTTTGATCCTGCGTCACCGAAGGGTAGTGCTTGTTGGAATCCATTGGATGAAATCCGCATGCAGGATGGTTTTGAAGTAGGTGACGTACAGAATCTTGCGACCTTAATGGTTGATCCGGATGGCCGGGGATTAAATGATCACTGGCAGAAAACCAGTCAGGCGTTACTGGTGGGTGTGATTCTGCATGTTTTGTATCGATCAAGAAATGAAGGTACTGCCGCTACCTTACCTTATGTTGACGCCATACTTTCCGATCCTGAGCGCGATATCGGTGAGTTATGGATGGAAATGGCCACCTATCCCCATGTCAACGGACAGAACCATCCGGTCGTAGGCTCCACGGCACGCGATATGCTGGATCGACCGGGTGAAGAAGCAGGGTCGGTATTATCGAGCGCCAAATCATATTTAACCCTGTACCGCGATCCGCTGGTAGCCAAAAATATCAGCCGTTCGGACTTTAGCATCCGTGATTTGATGCACCATGAGCATCCTGTGAGTTTATACATTGTGACGCAGCCCAATGACAAGACGCGGTTGCGGCCGCTGGTGCGGATCATGGCGAACATGATTGTACGCAAACTGGCCGATCGGCTGGAATTTGAGAATGGGCAGCCGGTCGCGCATTATAAGCACCGATTGTTGTTAATGCTCGATGAGTTTCCCAGCCTCGGAAAGTTGGAAATCTTCCAGGAATCACTGGCGTATATTGCCGGGTACGGCATTAAAGCTTATTTGGTTTGTCAGGACATCAATCAGCTTAAAAGTCGTGAAACCGGATACGGACACGATGAAGCGATCAGTTCCAATTGCCATATCCAGAATGCTTTTCCGCCGAACCGGATTGAGACAGCCGAGCATTTATCCAAATTGACCGGGCAAACCACCGTCATAAAGGAACAGATTACGACCAGTGGGCGACGGGTAGGGATGATGCATGGCAATGTGACTCGGACTATGCAAGAAATCCAGCGTCCTTTACTCACTCCGGATGAATGTTTACGCATGCTGGGTCCGGAAAAGGATGAAAACGGCAGGATTACCAAGGCGGGTGACATGATCATTTATGTGGCGGGTTATCCGGCCATATATGGGAAGCAGCCGTTGTATTTCCAGGATCCTGTGTTCTCGGCGCGCGCGGCGATTGCTGCGCCTCTTTATAGTGACAAAATCGTCAAGCAATAATGAAAAAAGGACTCCGTATTCTGGCGGGCATTGTTTTGTCTGTCAGCGCTGGCATATTCCTGTTGAGTATTGTTTTTCATGTCAGTGGTATTTATTACAATAATACGCCGAGCTTTCCAGTGGGATTTTACAAGATCATCGATGCGCCGGTAGGGCGCGGCGCGTATGTTTCCTTTTGTCCGCCGCGGGGTGAAGTTTTTGAGATGGCTATGATGCGAAACACCATTAGCACGGGAAACTGTCCGGGGGGTTATGGGATGTTACTGAAGCGTGTTTTTGCGCAAGCGGGGGACAGGGTTTCTATTGGTAGGGCAGGGATCGTTGTTAATGGTGAATTGATGCCCAACAGTGCGCAGATCAGCGCGGATGGTGATGGTCATGAAATGCCTCAGTATCGTTTGAAAGAGAAGATGCTTAATGATTCGGAATATCTGCTGATGTCCGATGTCAATCCGAATTCATTTGATGCGCGGTATTTTGGGCTGATTGCACATGCGCAGATTCAACATGTGGTTGAGCCGGTTTTTACTTGGAGTGATTAAATGGACTGTATGACTTAGAATGAGCAAGCAGAATAAAATCTGGATCGGTGAGCGCGTTGATTTGAGAGATTTTCCTGAAATTATACGCAATGGGAATCTAGGTGATTTAGAGACGCGGTCTGAGTATGAAGCAGCCAAGCATGGTGTTTCAGGAGATGCGCTTGATATGGCAGAGTCAATTGTCTCGCCAATCTAGCCCTTCACCCAAAGCAGAATTGGTTTTTTCTAAAGCTTCATAGTGTGATTTGCCCGAACCATAGATGCCGCACTCCAGGCATTCACATAAATAAAAATGCTTACTAATTTTGTATGTATTTAGCTTATCTAAACCACATTGCGGGCAATTTTCGGTAATAAGCAAAGATCTGGCTTTTGTCTCGTTCTTCGCCTTTTTGATCATTCCGAGAAGCTCTGAATTTGCTGCGGCTTGTAGCCTTTCCTCCGCATTAAGTTTTTCTCTTAATACAGGATCAAAGTGCCCATTAACCCAATTAGCAGGGTTTTCTTCTGGAAAATCCTCGAAATAATCAGACCAATCTCCCATTCTAATTAATCCTTTATTTTTTGATAAATAATATGACCGCTAACTAGTTATTAAACGTACTAGAATGACAATCCTTTAGGTTTTTTTAAAGGAATTATTAGACCAGACTTTAGAGCATTACACTGAAAAGGAAAACGCATGAGCACGAAAATCAATCAGGACGAAATCAACAGCGTACTTTGGAAGGCTTGCGATACCTTCCGGGGCGCTGTCGATGCATCAGAATATAAAAACTATATTCTGGTCATGCTGTTTGTGAAATACATCTCTGATGTCTGGCAGGAACACTATCAGTCTTTAAAAGAAAAGCACGGTAATGATGAAGAGATGATCTTGCGTCGTATGCAACGTGAGCGATTTGTTTTACCGGAAGGATGCAGTTTTTTAGGTCTTTATAACCAGCGTAACGAGTCCAATATTGGCGAAATCATCAATATTGCTTTGGAACATATTGAAGAAGCCAATAAACAAAAGCTCTCGGGTGTATTCAGAAATATTGATTTTAACTCTGAGGCTAATCTTGGTCAGACCAAAGATCGTAATGGCCGCTTAAAGCATTTATTAGAAGATTTTAACGATACTCGGCTGGATTTAAGCCCTTCCCGTGTGGGCAATTTGGATGTAATTGGTAATGCTTATGAATATCTGATTGCAAAATTTGCTGCCGGTGCGGGTAAAAAAGCCGGTGAATTTTATACCCCTGCGGAAGTTTCCGAATTGATTGCTGAGCTGGTCAATCCACAAGCGGGTGAGCGTATTTCTGACCCTGCCTGTGGTTCGGGTTCTTTGCTGATTAAATGCGGAAATCAGCTTTTAAAAAAAGGAACAAAAGACTTTGCCTTGTACGGTCAGGAAATCACCGGTTCCACTTGGGCATTGGCAAAAATGAATATGTTTTTGCATGGGATGGACAATGCCAGAATCGAATGGGGCGATACCATTCGAAGTCCCAAGCTCATCGAAGACGATAGCACCATGAAATTTGAAGTAGTGGTTGCCAATCCTCCATTCTCGCTCGATAAATGGGGGCATGATAACGCGGAGAATGATCCGTATAAGCGGTTTTATCGTGGCCTACCGCCTAGAACCAAGGGTGATTATGCGTTTATCTCGCACATGATCGAAACCACCACCAAAGATTCAGGGAGGGTTGGCGTGGTGGTGCCGCATGGCGTGTTATTCCGTGGCTCCAGTGAAGGCAAAATTCGCCAGCAACTTATCGAGGAAAACCTGCTCGATGCGGTGATAGGCTTGCCCTCCAATTTGTTTTACGGCACCGGCATTCCGGCGGCGGTATTGGTATTCAAACGTAATAAATCGGATAACAATGTGATGTTCATTGATGCCAGCCGGGAATATGGAGATGGCAAAAACCAGAACAAGCTACGGCAATCGGACATTGATAAGATCGTGGCGACCTATCAAGCACGAGAAAGCGTTGATAAATATGCTTATCTGGCAAGTTTCGACGAAATCAAAGAGAACGATTTTAACCTCAATATTCCGCGCTATGTTGATACCTTCGAGGAAGAGGAAGAGATTGATATTGATGGGGTGCAGGCAGAAATTGTTCAGCTTGAGAGTGAACTGGTCGAAGTGAAACAGGAAATGGCTGGATATTTGAAGGAGCTGGGTTATGCATGTTCCTGAAGGGTGGAAATACCAACCAATAAAATATTTGTGCGAAAGCATCATCGACTGTGTAAATAAAACTGCTCCAGTAGTTGAATATGAAACACCTTATAAAATGATCCGGACAACTAATGTTAGGTACGGCAAGGTAGATACACACCACGTACGTTATGTTAAAGAAAAAACCTATTTTAATTGGATACGAAGAGGTGCTCCAAGAAAAGGTGATGTAATATTTACACGAGAAGCTCCTGTCGGAGAATCAGGTATATTGGATAGTGAAGATTCTGTATTTCTAGGCCAAAGAACGATGATGTATCGCTCTGACCCTCATGTAAGTAACAATTTATTTCTTCTTTATTCCCTACAAACACGTTTCTGCCAGAAACAGATTGAAAATTTCAGTAATGGTGGAACTGTAGCCCACATGCGAGTACCAGATTGTGGTGAAATTATTTTAAGGGTTCCTCCCCTGCCAGAACAACATAAAATCGTCCAAATCCTCTCCACCTGGGACAAAGCCATTGAAAAACTGGAATGCCTAATTACCGCCAAGAAAAAGCGCAAAAAAGCCCTGATGCAGCAGCTTTTGACTGGGAAGAAACGGTTTGTTGGGTTTGAGGGGGAGTGGAGGAAAATTGAGCTAGGAAAACTCTTGGACTATAAACAGCCAACCTCTTTTTTAGTTAAATCAACTAAATATTCTGACGAGTATCCAACGCCTGTTCTTACTGCTGGTAAAACTTTTGTCTTAGGCCGTACAAATGAAGATTTTGGAATATATCAAGAAGATTTACCTGTGATCATTTTTGATGACTTCACGACTGCAAGTAAGTTTGTAGACTTTTCCTTTAAAGCTAAATCTAGTGCAATGAAAATTTTGACTGCAAAAAAGGGTGTTTCCATTAAATATATTTTCGAGGCAATGCAAATACTAAATCACCCAATTGGAGGTCATCAACGGCATTGGATTTCGATTTACTCAAATCTTATTATTAGCTTGCCAAAATTAGAAGAGCAACAAAAAATAGCTGCCATCCTTTCCGCCGCCGATAAAGAAATCGAAAATCACCAAAAACAACTATCTACCCTGAAAGAGCAAAAAAAGGGCCTGATGCAACAACTTTTGACCGGCAAGAAACGGGTCAAAATAGATGAATCTGAAAAGATGGCAGCAGTGAAAGCGTAATCATGGCCGCACATGATTATCTGGAAGATTTATCCTCTCTATTGCCCGCCATTACTTTGCTGGAGAAGCTGGGATTTACTTATCTCACCCCTTCAGAAAACCTAACCTTGCGGGATGGCAGAACGTCCAAGCTGATCTTGGAAAGCGTTTTGCGAGAACAACTCCAGAAATTCAACACCATCACCTTTAAAGGCAAACAATACCCCTTCAGTGACGGCAATATCCAAAAAGCGGTGCAGGCCTTGGCAGGCATTCCTTTTGATAGTCTGATGAATACCAGTGAGCAGGTTTACGATCTGCTCACCTTGGGTAAAAGCCTGGAACAGACCATTGACGGTTATACCAAAAGTTTTTCCCTGCACTACATTGACTGGAAGCACCCAGAAAACAATGTCTATCACGTCTGCGATGAATTTGTGCTGGAGCGCCGCAACAGCAAGCTGACCCGAAGACCGGATATTGTCCTGTTTGTGAACGGCATTCCCCTGGCGGTAATTGAATGTAAACGGCCAGATCTTAAAAATGCGGTTGAAGAAGGCATCAGCCAGCATTTGCGCAATCAGCGCAGCGATGAAATTCCGGAGTTGTTCACCTATTCACAAATCCTGTTATCAGTCAGCCAGAATAAAGCCCAGTATGGCACAACCGGCACACCCGCCAAATTTTGGGCAGGCTGGAAGGAAGAAAACAAGGACGAACATGAAAGGCAGTTACATGAATTAGTTAATATGCCAGCCAGTTCGGAATTCAAAGCCCGCCTCTTTACCGAACGCGATGAACGGCAGCGTCGGTATATGGAAACAGTCTGGCAATCTGGTGAGCGCCATCCCTCTCCGCAGGACAAAGCACTTCATAGCCTAGTTAAGCCCGAGCGATTGTTAGAGCTGATCTATCAATACATTGTCTTTGATAATAAAGAAAAGAAGATCTGCCGATACCAACAATATTTTGCTGTTGCTGCAACGCTTGAGCGGATCGCACACAGAAAAGGTGATAGCCAAAGGCCGGGTGGCGTGATCTGGCATACAACTGGTTCGGGCAAGTCTTTAACCATGGTTATGTTAGCCAAAGCGCTTGCATTGTCTCCTGAGATTCTCAATCCCAAAATTGTTCTGGTTACAGACCGGGTTGATCTGGATGATCAGATTTATAAAACCTTCCATGCTTGTGGCAAAGATGTAGTACAGGCCAAAAGCGGCGAACATTTAATTGACCTGATCGCCCATAACAAAGCCAACATCATCACCACGATTATTGATAAGTTTGAATCGGCCAGCCGTAAACGCAAAATCAGCGATGAAAGCAGCAATATCTTTGTGTTGGTCGATGAATCCCATCGCTCTCAATACGGCGTATCTCATGCCAAAATGCAAAATGTATTTCCGAATGCCTGCTATATCGGTTTTACCGGCACACCACTCCTCAAGAAAGAAAAAGCCACTGCCACGAAATTCGGCGGCTTTATACATAAATACACCATGAATCAGGCGGTAGCCGATGGCGCTGTCACGCCTTTACTTTATGAAGGCCGGATGAGTGAGCTGCATGGCGATCAAGCCCAGATTGATAAATGGTTTGAGCGTATTACCAAAGACCTGACCACAGAACAGAAAGCGGATTTGAAGAATAAATTCCGTCGTGAGGAAGAACTGAGTAAAGCCGAACAACGTTTGGGTGAGATTGCCTATGATATTGGTCAGCATTTCAAGAATAATTTCAGAAACATTGGAAAGAAAGGCCAGTTTGCTGTTTCCAGCAAAGCAATGGCTTTGCGCTATAAAAAATATTTTGATGAGTTTGGCGATGTAACGGCGGAAGTGGTGATTTCGCCACCAGATACACGGGAAGGTAATAAAACGGTCGATGAAGACACCCTGGAAGAAGTGCAAGTCTTTTGGAAGTCGATGATGGCCAGATATGGCAATGATGAAAAATACCAGCAAAGCATCATAAATGCCTTTAAATATTCCCCTGATGATCCAGAAATACTCATTGTGGTGGATAAGCTGCTCACTGGATTTGATGCCCCCAGAAACAGCGTACTTTATCTGGATAAGCGCTTGAAGGAGCATAGCATCCTACAAGCCATTGCCCGTGTAAACCGCTTGTTTGAAGGCAAGGATTATGGCTTGATTATTGATTACCGGGGAATTTTTGGCGAACTGAATGCCGCCATTGATACTTATGCGGCACTTGAAAACGAAGGATTTGATCCAGAAGATATCGAAGGCACGCTGACCGATATTTCCGAAGAAATTAAGTTGTTGCCGCAACGTCACACCAATGTTTGGGAAGTATTCAAAGAGGTTGAAAATCAGAAGGATTTGGAAGCCATGCAACGCCATTTGGAACCGGAAGATCGGCGCCAGCGTTTTTATGAAGCATTAGCTTTGTTTGCTAAAACCCTACAATTGGCGCTGGCCAATGCCAGGTTTCAGGATGAAACACCGGAAAACAAAATTGCCCGTTATAAGGATGATCTGAAACATTTCTTAAATCTCCGCCAGGCCGTAAAACAACGCTATGGCGAAGCGGTTGATTATTCATCCTATGAAAAGCAAATCCGCAATATGGTGAATAAATATATTGGGGCGGATGCAGTCAAACAACTGATCGAGCCCGTCAATGTATTTGCCATCGACGAATTTGAAAAAGAAATTGAATCCATTGACGGTGACGCTGCTAAGGCTGATGCCATTGCCTCACGGGTTAAGAAAACCATCACCGAGAAGATGGAAGAAGATCCTGCCTTGTATAAACGCTTGTCTGAGCTGATTGATGAAGCCATAGCCGAACATCGAGCAAAACGGCTTTCTGATATGGAATATCTGGAGAGAGTTCGCAGGACTTTGAATGAGTTACGTGGAAAAGAGAGTTCTGATCTTCCAGATATTTTAAATCATCGTGATGAGGCCAAGGCCTATTATGGTGTTATTCAAGCGCCGATGTCTGGTTTTAGTGTGCCCGGTTATTCGTCTGAGAATCTTGCAGCAGAAACCGCCGTGCGGTTAGAAGACATTATCCGCGATCATAAAATCCGTGACTGGACTAAGAACCAAGACGTTAAAAATCTGATGATGAACGAGATTGAAGATTATCTCTACAGTCTTAAAGGCCGTTATGAATTAGCAATGGGTATGGACATGATTGAGCAAATCACCTGTCAAGTGATGGCAATCGCTGAGCGTCGTGGGTGATTGGCACGATGAATGGTTCTTTGATGATGAAAGATAATAATGAAAAAGAAAGCCAAGGCAAGCAACGTTCTGTTTTCTTTGGTCAAACAGAAATTATCTATGTCGTTAATTTTTGTGAACGTACGACATTAGCCATTCATGTTTATCCGGATGGCAAGGTGATGGTTGATGCACCCATCTCAGCCAATGAGCAAGCTATTGCAGATAGAGTTAAGAAAAGAGCGCCCTGGATATTTAAGCAAAAATTGAAGTTTGAATCCTATCCTCCTGCTCTTTCTCAACGGCAATACGTTTCAGGAGAAACACACCGTTATTTAGGGCGACAATACCGACTGAAGGTGGTGGAAGGAAAGAATGAGAGCGTCAAACTTTTGTATGGCCAATTATTCATAGAAACAAACAATCCAGAAAACCGATTGCGTGTAAAAACGCTTTTGCAGCAATGGTATCGCTTGAGAGCCAGAGTGGTATTTTCAGAACGTTATGAATTTTGTACTCAGGAGGTCGCTAAAGTTGGTATTGAGCATGATCAAAGCATCCATCTTCGCTTTATGCCTAAACGGTGGGGAAGCTGTACAGGTAAAGGCAATATTATTCTGAACCCCGAACTGATCGCGGCTCCGAAAGATTGTATTGATTATGTGATTACGCATGAGCTTTGTCACCTGAAAGAGCGTAACCACAGCCAGGTGTTTTATAAATTACTGACTGCCGTGATGAAGGATTGGGTATTGAGGCGTAAGCGGCTCAATGAAATGGTTGAGGTTAGGTTTGTTTAAGGTAGTTAGCCCAAAGACAGTCGTGGTTTTGCGCTTGATCCTACACAACATTTGATATCTTTGTGTAATATCAAAAGTAATATTTCAGCAGCAGTATACTTTTACCAACTTGCACTATATTAAGTGATAAAATATTTCTGTTGGTCTGATCATATTGATGCCGGATCTGTTAAACAGTTGCTCCCGAATTCATGCCTATTCGGAGATCCAGGAGCATTGTTAACCAAGGATGAAGTCCAGACAATTGTTGGGCGCTAATAAACAAAATGCTCTAAAGTTTCACGGTATTTATCTGTTTAATCAACCATCATAACGACAAGCTTATCCGTACCGCGAATTAAAGCGATTCTGAGCTTCCTGTAAAGCTATTTGAACTTGTAGGAGCTCTACTCACACAGTCAACGTTTACAATTCAGCGCAAATGCGGAACGCAATTAATCGTCTTCATACTGAAAACAGCATGCCTTTAACTTAAGGATTTATGCTTTTGAATATGTTTCTTTAATGTGATTTTGATCGCTCGCCGATATTCTGGTAATTTGCTTGATGATTGGATAAGTCTTATGAAGGAAGCCAGGAAACTATAAAAACGGGAATAATTTCCTGGCTGGAGGTGGTTTTATGAAAGCTTACTGTTGCACTGATTTAATCGGCCGTTAGGACTAAAATAATGGATGATCCACGAATTATCTCAGCAATTGTCAGTGGCGTCGTTGCGCTTCTGATCGGCGGAATTACATCACTGCTTAATTTATGGCGCATTCGAAAAGAATTCAAACAGGCAGATCGACGAATCTCAGAGGAAATTGCACTAGAACTTGTGAAACAACGCATCACATACTATGAAAAATTGATCGCCGATCTACGCGTAATCTCCTCAAAGGAAACTCAAGGCCAAGACGTTGAATCTCTGAGGACAAAAGTAAATAAAGTAGTCAATTCACTACAGACGCACATTTTCGGCAGATGTGGATTGATAGCAACTCATGAAACGCGTGAGACAATATTGCGACTGAGAGAGAAATGTATTCGATTTCTTAGCGGCAGAAATACGACTAGTTTTGAAGAGATTAGGAAAGCTTCTTGGGAGGTACATCAGATGCTCCGATCTGACCTTGGACTGTCGCAACCTAATTTATTGAGCGCCATTGATCGCTTGCATTCTGAGGAGTTAGCAGGCAAGGAAAGTGAGATAGAGGAACTTTTGGCAAAAATTCATCATAATGATTGGAAATCCTAATTTTTCCGTTCGTTCCTCACTCCAAAAATCCCATTGAGCCCATTAGAAATGGAATCGAATGAGTTCTCATAAATTACATATAGCAGGAAAGGCGGTTGGGCTACACGGTAGTTTAATTGACACTGACTTTAGAAAACAGAGGGTTCTTTGTTCTGATCCGTGGGAGTTTGTGGCCTTATGGCTCAAACGAGATCACCAAAAAGGAGAGCATGCAAAACCGGGGGAGGCATTCATAAAAGTAGACTCCAAGTAGTAGAAATATAATAACATTCATTAGATTTTATCTGTGTTCATTTATAATATGTAAAAGCATCAAAGTGAGACTGGTATCCCCTTCGGCGCTATAATTGATCGGCTTTATCGATTCAATTAAACGGGTTAAAATCACAGAGTGAAGCTATGCCAGAGCTCGATTCAGTTCATGTTTATCAACTGAAAGTTTGGATTCAGGAAATTAGTCCAATGGTTTGGCGGCGCTTGTTGGTTCGCAGTGATAGCACAATAGCCGATCTCCATTACATAATTCAGATCGCAATTGGCTGGGATGATGTGCATCTGAATCGGTTCCACATCCGTGGCAAGGACTTTGGGGTTTACCATGATGGCGGAATGGGGTTTGCCGATAATCCTGAGCAAGTGCTTCTTTCCGCTTTTAGTTTTCGAACACGCGAACGTTTTCTCTATGAATACGACTTTGGTGATGCTTGGCTGCATGAAGTTCGTATTGAAAAACGTCTTCCGCTCGATCCTAAGCGAACTTACCCGGTCTGCATCGATGGCAAACATGCGGCGCCGCCGGAAGACTGTGGTGGTGCGCCGGCTTATATGCAAATACGGAAAGAACTCAAATACCGCGCACTGTTTAGCGGCAGTGGAATGAATGATGACTTTGACGACGAAAACGACAGGGAAGACGAAGAGTTGTCGGACTATCAATCGTTTGATCCGGATAGCTTTTCCCGCCGCGAAGTTAATGCTCGTTTACAGCAATACGAGAGGGGCGACCGCGATTGGCTATTTTCATCCTGAAAGGAGAAAGCCATGAAATTCAAGATTCAATTGATCACCCAAGGTGAAACAGGTGAGACAATCCATGAACTGGTTTGCCTGGAACGGGAAACTGAGGGGCTCGAGGCAATCGGTATATCCTTAGCCGAGGCTAAGGATATACTTGCTAACCTACAAAAACAGGTTGTTGAACAACAAATTGCAGCTTTCCTTTCCAATCGACAGCAGTGTCCTAACTGTACTCAGGCGTTCCGTCATAAAGGCCAGCATCCGGTGGTATTTCGCACGTTGTTTGGGAACCTGAAGATTCCCAGCCCGCGCTGGTTCCAGTGTAATTGCAAGCCGCACAAAACCCGTACATTCAGTCCCCTTGTCGATTTGCTCACCGATCACTGCTCACCCGAGCGCTTGTATCTGGAAACGAAATGGTCAGCACTAGTATCTTTTGAGCTTGCTGCAAATCTGCTCGAAGACATATTGCCTGCCGGCACCCACGTTCGCACGACCAGTGTGCGCAATCATCTGCAACGCGTGGCCAGGCGGACCGAAGCTGAGCTTGGTGAGGAGCGGTTTGCATATATCGAAGGTTGCCCGCGAGATTGGGCTGCATTGCCTCGTCCTGCGGCACCACTCAACGTCGGGATTGATGGTGGTTACGTGAGGAACTGGAATGACAAAAAGACTCACTTTGAAGTGATCGTAGGTAAATCCATTCCTGAAGAAGGTACCAGTAAGTGTTTTGGCTTCGTGCAATCCTATGACGACAAGCCTAAACGACGGCTCTTCGAGATGCTTAAGGGCCAAGGCATGCAACTGAATCAGCAAATCGTTTTTTTCTCTGATGGCGGCGATACTGTACGTAATCTACAGCTCTACCTTAATCCGGAAGCCGAACACCTGCTGGATTGGTTTCATGTCACGATGCGTTTGACCGTACTTAATCAGATCGCCAAAGGCTTGCCGATGACGTTTGAGGATGAAGAACAACGGTACGAATTGAGAGAGCCTACCTTAAAATCGATTGAAAGTATCAAATGGTATTTATGGCACGGCAATACCTACGAAGCACTACAGCATTTGGAAAGCTTGGAAATTGATCTAGACGCGGCGGTCGATGAGGGAAATAAAAATTCGGTTATACGTAAGCTATTGCGAGCGGTTGAAGAATTTCATACGTACATTACCAACAATCAAGCATTTATCACGAACTACGGTGAGCGCTATCGTCAGGGCGACCGAATCAGTTCAGGCTTCGTTGAATCAACCGTAAACTATGTCGTTGCCAAACGCTTTGCCAAGCGGCAACAAATGCAATGGAGCCCGAAGGGTGCACATTTACTTTTGCAGATGCGAAACAGGGTGCTCAACGACGAATTGGAGAAAACATTTAGAGAGTGGTATCCCTGTTTTCGGGTGGAGCACAATGACGTGCTCAAAAAGGCGGCTTAGCCTCCCCCGGTTTTGCATGCTCTCTAGAATAGATAACAAAAACTGAAGCAGTTAATACGATTATTGGATAATATCTACGATTGATGCGCTTCATGATGTTCAGCGCACCTTATTATTTCGGACTGCAATTTTATATAGAAACAGATTTTAAACAATATAAATGACTAAAATTCTTTCTAATTCTTAGTATTGATAAGATACCTAATTAAATTATGTGTGTCATTAACTATTTTTGTTAATACTTGCGTAGATAATTGATGGTTGAAATGATCCAGAATATAATTCAAGGTATTAAGTGCAGAAAATCTTTCTCCTATCTGACAGAGAAAATAGCCTTTATTGTACAGAGCTTTAGCCACAATTTCTTGCAAATTGGTATGTTGTGCACTTGCATATTCTTCCATGATCTGATCGTAACAATTAATTCCTTCCTTGATTTTATTTTGTTGACAGAGAACATTGCCTCTATTAAAAAGTGCATTGGCAACTTGTATCTGTAGACTAAAAGCTGGGTTAGATTGAAATCGCTGAAGGACCTTATTATAGAATCTAATTGCCGTTTTAGTTTGCTTTAGACTTAGATATGCATTACCCTTATTAACTAGTGCTTTAGCTACAGATTCCTGCAAATCCTCTTCCCTTGAGTCTTTAAAATTCCGTATGATCATGTTATAGAATTTGATTGCTTTCTTGGGAAGGTCTTGCTGATGAAAAATATATCCTTTTTCAATATGTATCTTTGCAACATATTCTTGTAGACTAGGTTCTTTTGTATTACCTAAATACTTTAAGACTTTATTAAAAATACCAAGAGCCTGATCAAATTCATTTAACTGTATAAAGGTTATGCCACTGTTATAAAGTGCTAAGGAAAAGTGTTTTTTATATCCGGGAATATGCTTGTTTTTTGTAATGTATTGACAAACATCGTTGATGAAATCAAATCCTTTTTGATATTCTTTTTTATGAAAGAATATTCTTGCTAGAGCATTCAATGCAGTAGCTACTTGTTCTTGCAAATCAGGTTCTTTATTATCCTCGAAGTGCTCTACAAGTTTTGCATAGCATTTTATTGCGTTACCAGTTTCATCTAGCTCTTCAAACGCTTTCCCTTTGCCAATAAGTGCTTCGGTTATTTGAACCTGCATTCCGATTTTTTGTGTGTTATTTTGATACTGTACAACATCTTCATAACAATCTATCGCTTCGCGAAAACGACATTTATTAACCAAAGCAAGGCCTTTATTATTAAGAGCTATCGCAATTTGTTCTTGGAGCAAAAAGCTGTTTGTATTAATGAAGCGATTGATGACTTCATCATAACAATCTATTGCTAGTTGAAATTCATGGCTTAATGCAAATGCACTGCCTTTATTTATGTAAGTTATTACAATCAATATCTCGGAAAATGGATATTGGGCATATGCATAACGCTGTATTACAGTGTCATAGCATTTTATAGCTTCGTCTATTTGCATTAAATTTCTTAGAAAAAGGCCTTTGTTGGATAAAGCCTTGGCCACATATTCCTGAAAAACTGATCCTTTCTTATCACCGAAAAGCTTCACGAGGTAGTCATAGCACTCAATTGCTTCATTGATTCGATTGAGTTCAAAAAGTGTGGTGCCTTTATTAAAAAGCGCAATAATAACCTGCTCCTGCATAACAAGTTCCTGTGAATCCAAGAAATTATTTGCTATTTCTTCCCAGAGCATTACAGCAGAGTTCATGTTGTTATAAAAGCGAAGTGCATATGCGAGTTGATTAAGACCTACTATATCGCTATGTTTCGTTAGACTTTCTGCCAGTCTTTCCATGTCCGTTTGTAAGCTGCGGCCTTCTGGATAATAAAATTCACTTTCAGGTTTATTAATATAAGCAGCCTCTGGAATGATAGGATCTACATCTCTTGGAGACTTGATAAAGCCATTATTGACCAAAGTGTTCAAGCAGGCACGTGTTTTTGCTATATCAATGTTTTCTTCATTATGATCGAATATATCTTTAAGAACTGTTCTTATTCGTTGATGTGTTAAAGGTTTTATGAATGCAGCATACAACAATATGATTGAGCGTAAGCAGTTCTTTTCCAGGTCATTCATATGAAAAGCAAAGCGTATATGCATAAATTCAAAATGCTTATGCATACAGATTGAGCCGAGAGTCGGAAATTCGCGTGTTTCCGTTTCTCCGATGGCTCTCTTTAATTCTTCTTTTTGATCCTTTCCTGCAGGTTTTAATGTTAATTTGTGGTCAAATAACTGATAAAAATTATGCAATTGTCCTGTATTTGAAATAGCATCTTTAAGCTCTGGTCCATTTCGGCATGTTGCAGCTAGTACACATTGCTTTGTAATTTGCTTCAGGCGACTAAATAGATTATTTAAATCATGCGTATTGCTGTTGTAGTCACTAAGATCATCAAACAGCCACAGCACTTTCCTTCCTTCGAGCAACCTTAATGCCTCATCACTGGGCGATTTATTTGTAAGTAACTGAATAACTAAAAAATCATTTAATTTGCGCGTAACTTCGAATAAAGTGCGAGTTTTGCCCTCGGTTGGATTGCCGATTAAAAGTATGCTGGAGTCTTGCTCGAGTAAGTAGGCTAGATCTTGTTCGTCATAGAATGCGTTATTTTCAGAGATTGTGTCGTACGGAATTGCCTTGCGATTAATATACGTAATGAAGTAGGGGCGATCCGAATTGTTAAGTTTTTCACCAGGTTGAGTCTCTCTAAACTGAAAATCTGCCGGTGTTAAGTGACTGGTTTCCTTAATTAACCGGTATTCATTCTCAAGTTCTTTTTGCGTTAGATTTTTTAAATGATCTTTACTAAATAAGGCAAATAGTGTTATGAAAAATAGAGTAAAACTAAAAACGATTGAGTCATTGAATAAATCTTTTGTGTGCTCTGCGAAATGAGTGATAAATAACCCGGAAAAAAATATTCCCCAAAAAATATAGAGTATGTTTTTAGTTATTTTCATTAAAAATTAATAAGACAGATAAACAATGGATTATTTATCCAAATAATCCATTGTTTTTTAGACTGATGTCGTACTGCAGTGAAAATGGCGGCCTGATTTGAAAAAAATACACTCCACTTTTTTATGCTCTCCATATTTTCTTGACGTTATTTGTTTCTGGTGACGATATCTTTTTTAAAAATACCTTCTTTAAACGTAGTGTAAACGGATGGTTTGTCTATTGCGAAACTACCACTTTCTGAGACTTCATCTATCGTTTTATTGAGGAATTTATATAATGCGTCACCAGGTGATACCTTTGTGTTTAGTGCATCCTCAAAGTGTTTTTGTGCCTTATCCTCAAATTGTTTCCGCATTCCTATAACAGCCACTTTGTTTTCTAATATTTTTTCACCCTTTACGAATACTTCTAGCATTCCATCTACTAATTTTTTATCCATTCTATAAACATATAATTGGTGTTGATTAGTTGCAGGACAATGGACGCCAGCAATGAATTCTGTGTGCATATTCTTAATCGATTCAGGTGTTAATTGATACTTTCTTGCAGAAGATATTGCTTTATTAATTGAGTACTCAATAATGTCTAATATATATTCTGCAGTAAGAATCTTGTCGTAATGACGATCAAGAAACATCTCAGTGCTCCAAGTCATATTTTGGGCACTCTTTAAAATATTTTCCTGACAATGCATTTGAACAATATACTTTCCAGGTTCATCACTATTTGGCCCGTATTGATAACTAATCTGTAGCTTGCTAAGATGTTCTGTAATGTTATTTAAAACGTGACTTGCGATAAGTGTGCTTCCCGCAAATGCAATAAAGCAATTTGATTCAAGGTAAACTTCAAAATAGTCGCGGAATTCTTCACGAACAAAATAAGGTTTCCATAGTTTTATCGCGACTGGATGTATCTTTCGAAGCCCACTAAGTATTGGCGTAACACCATTTGAGCCCATTACGGTTATTACAGAATCAGCAACAGCAAATAGTCCATCTACTCCTAGCTCTGATTCCATATCACCCCAAACTTTACTCCAGGGATCTTCTTTAATTTCGTATCCTGCAATGATTAGTGTCATTATTTCTATTAAAACATTTGTAATAATGCGGAAATAGTATTTATTTCGCTCAGATTGTAATGTACAAATAATTTTCTAATAATAATGCATAAGCTATACCCCAGATCAATGAATTCATATTTAAACCGATTAAAGGCCTAAAAAGCACTTAAGCATTATTAGTTTACTAGTCTTCTAGCCCAAGGGTCGCGCCGCCGACCGGCGCGAAGGGTAAGACCCCAATAGGGGCATGTTGCCCGTTCCCTACCGTGATTCTTCTTTATCCTGACTTCCTCTTATTGCTAAACGCAGTAAATTTATTTTTATAAGATATAATTTTGAAATTGTTTCGGAATTATTAAACGCATAGTGCTTTTATTCGTGTTGATAGACCGTCAATATTGAGGTGTATATTGAAGAATAATTTATTGATTGCAGCGAATAATGTCAATGGACGTGTTTACAAGCCGTCCGGGAGCTTGCTATCGGTAGGGGAAATGTCAGAAGCCGCTTGCTAGTAGTAGCAAGTATTTTATTGCCACTACGAATTGACGAATTTCCTGCGGATCTTCAAAGAGTATTTTGTGGCATTATGAATCAGATAACAAAATATGAACCTGTCGCCAATGAAGGAAGAATAGAAGCAACTTTATATCGAATTAGGAACTCAACAGGCGAGAAAATTGCTATACGTATTTTCATTATTCATGCCAAGCTTCAAGAAATCCGCGGCCATTCTTATTTGTACTTACAATCTTGGTCGTAATGTCAGGATGCAATTTTTTATATTTATTAAAATTAATAACTTATGTTGGTAACTCATGTTTTGGGAGATTGTCCAAAGTGTAGAGGAAAGTTGCAATATGGAAATGTAACTGTAAAAGGATTTGGTGTTCTCCGTGGATGTGAGAACTGCAGTTACAGTATCACAATCCCCCTCCCTAAAATTAAAAAAAAGATTCTTTATCTTGATCAGTTCTTCTTTAGTAGCGCATTCAAGAAGCATGATCCTAGATTTGTTAAAGCCGCTGGGCGAATTCGTGAGATTTCAGCTAGCCAGCTTTTAGTTGTCCCTTTCTCAACAATTCACGAAGATGAAACACATCAGTGGAGAGGCTTCGACGGCAAGAATAAAGAGGACTTAATGGAATTCATAAAATCCACTTCACGAGGCCATCAGTTTAAGCTGGCCTATGACGTGGAGGAATCACAAATTCTTAAAGCATTCCAAGTATTTCTTGCCAACAAGCCGGAGATATTCGATCTTGAAGAGCGTATTGCTATTGATCCCGATGTTCATGAGTGGGACGATTACTTTAGAATTGATGTAGGTCGCTATTTGGGTGATATTGAATTAATACGTAGCCTAAAGAATCAGTCCGTCGAGACTCTTGTCGACCTTTTCCCCGGCTGGAGGATATCTACAACCACTTTCGATCAAAATGTTAAGCTTGAAATGCAGGAGGCTGCAAAGAGCTATATGGAATCTTATTTTAAATATATAGCTCGTATTGCATCTGGTGATGTTAACGCTCTATTTGATTCGCCAATTACTTCACAAGTCGTTCAATTACTACTTTTCTGCTTTTCTAAAGAAATTCCTCAAGATCAGCAATGGAGGAAAATATCTGATTTTTTTATTTCACCACACTTCTCGGAGATACCGCATCTATGGATTTCTGCGAGAATTTTTGCAGTACTTAAAAAGAAACTGAAACAAGGCGCATACACAAATCGAGATCGCGCGCTGACACATTTTAAGGGTTTTTTTAAGGATATTAGTCATATTGCCACGTATGCTCCTTACTGTGACGCTTTTGTAATGGATAATGCAATGGCATCTATCGTTGCCGATCCTGATATTCATTTAGAAAGTAGATACGGAACAAAAATTTTTAGTCTAAACAATTGGGAGCAGCTTTTTATATGGCTGGATGATTTGGAAGCCAGTATGTCTCAAGAACATCGTGAAGGTTTGATTGCAGCTTATCCATCGACTTCGCTTTAGCATGAATGCGATTATTTTAAATAATATATAACAAGTTACCATAATAATAATCGGGTTTATATTTCTTTTTGCCTGCCGCTAAATACCTTTTAATTTTAACACTCTGAATTCTCCTGAATGAACACCTATGTTTTCGAGACTTAACAATTTTTATTGGTTCATACGATATACACGTAACAGTTCAGAAAAAAGAAAATATTATCGCTATGCAGCAAAGGAAAAAAAACGCCTGATTGAATCAGGCGTTGATATGGAATATCTAAGACTTTATTGCCGAGCGCTTAGTAGCCGACAAAATCAGCACGTCGAGAGTAGGTTAGAATGTTACCGAAAAGACCATTTTGTAAGTAATTGAATATTAATACTATTATATTTCTAATTTAACATAAAAAAGATTATCGGCAATTGAGATTATTGATACTAAGCATTTGATTATAAATTAATAACCAGTTGTTTGATAATCTATAAGCTAAAAATATAACAAGTTTTTAGGATAAAAATCCGCTTCCCGATTTTAGTTTTCCGACTTACCCAACGATCAACCATTGACGGCTAAATGCTTAGTCATAATGTCTTAAAACGCGAATTCCCATCCTTTACTCTTCATAAATCAGAACTTCTTTGAATAACGCCCAAGGCCTTAACGCGATCTAACAGATCATTAGTCAAAGTAATCAGTTCTTTAAGTAATTGTGCATCAATATCCATATGCCCTTCATACTCGGCAAGGTTACGGCGGCGATGGCATTGATCCAATACCCGACATTTATCATTTTCCAACCCGACGGTATGCTGCAAGCATTGAAAAACAATATAGCGCTTATCAGAGCGATAGCCGTGCCAACGTAGAGCAGCCAAAGCCAATGCATGTGCCGCTCCATAAGCCAAAGAAAATTGACTATCTAATGACAAACCTTGCAGCTTGACATCCTGCAATTTAGTGGTGGCTGCCAATACCATACCATCAAACTCCACTTGGTTGGGCGGCTCACGATTAAGCGCTTTTATGGTAACGAGATTATCTAATGCTTCCATTAACTACTCGCCTTTCATTCCTACTGTTATGTAATCGCCCATCAACCACAGCTTGGGTTGTTCCATAACACGTGTAATAAAAGGCTGATGATTATTTTTCCGGTCAGTAAATTCTGCAACCGTATACACGGTCGGATTAATGGTCCTGCCCAGTTGTTTTTCTGCGGGTGCTAAAAGCCCCATTATTTCGCTATAACTCACATTATCACCAATCAACATCAGATCAATGTCACTAGCTGCGTGCTCGGTGCCTTGGGCTATCGAGCCATAAATAAAAGCACTGCTTAGTTGTGGCAACAGCGGCGCTAAAGCTGTCTTGATAATATCCACGACCCCAAACGTTTTTTGAGTAATTGCCTTTAATTCATTAAAGATCGGATTATCTGCATTAGCCTGGTAATGGTTCTGGTTACCTTGGCGAGACACCGTCAGCAGGCCAGCCGAACATAATTTTTCTAGCTCTCGATTCACAGAACCCTTACCTACAGCGGCTAGCCGCACGATCTCGTTTAAATAATAGGTTCGCTCGGGTTTGCCATACAGCAAACCCAATACTCGTCGTTGGGTTTTGGTAAACAGGGCATCACCAATAGCAGAACTGCTCATCACTTACCTATCAAAAAGTCCCATTATGAGTACTATAGACCCCTTTTTGAGACTTATCAAGAGAGTTTATGCTTCTGTCATGGCTCATGCCAGTGAAATTGGTCCATATTCGATGTCCCAGCTCATCGAGGTGATGGTTCTCATCGACCGCAAGATGCAATTTACGCCAAGTGCGCCGGGCCGCAACGTCATGCTTTTCCTGGTGCCAGTCGTCCTTGCCGTAAACCTTGAGACCGGTTGAATCAACAATAACAAGACTACCCGGTTCCATCGCTTTGGTTAGGGTATGCTGAGGTAACTTAATGCTGCGCCTGGACAGGCTACTGAAGTCAGGAATGGTGATGTCAACTTTCATGATACCGGCAAGCGAGTTCATGAAACCTTCGGTTTGACGTAAGGGCAGATGAAAGACCTGGCGGATAAATAGAGCTGTTTCTATGGCGAGATTAGAATATTCCTGCGGCCTGCCTCGAGCTCCCGTTCTGGTGGGGCGCCACTCAGCAATTGCCGCTTCCGTAAACCAAATCGTGATATCACCCCGTCGCCGCAATCCGTTGTTATACTCATGCCAGTTCGTCACTTTATAACGAGATTCTTCGATCTTATGACGGCGACTTTCGTTGTGTTTATAAGGCATTGGCTTCTCTGCAGGTGAAATCCTGCAGAATTATGCCAGATGTGCCATCTTTTTACCGACAGTTCGATTTATTCAACAACGCCAGTCAATATGAGTCTACGCAAAGTCAGCAAAAGCCGTGGATCGTTTCCTAACGATGAAGCTGTGATCAAATTGTTCTATTTGGCACTCATTCAATATCGCCAAAAAATGGTCTATGCCACTAAGAGATTGCAAACCTGCACTCAATAGGTTTACTATCCAATTTAAAGAAAGAATGCCTCGGCATTATTAACCGCCGTTTACACAAAATCAAGGACACCCTCCGTTTCGGCATGATCCTGGCTAAAAGTTATTTTTAGGCTGTATCTTTTTTTAGTAACAGAGGAATACCTTTTCTTTTCGTATTTAAAAACCATTTTGTGACATCATCTAAGAAAGCCCATACATCAGCATCTGTTGGTTTCCTATAGCTTTCGATATCAGGATCCTCTCCCATTTTTTCGAAAATCTCAACCAACCAATCAGGTCCATGCTTTTCCACTTTTAAATCACTTAACCACGACTCTAATTCACCAATAGGAACAACAAATAGACCATAATCTTTTAGTTTATTGAGTAAATTATTAAATGCTTCTCTATCCCCATTCTCTAATATTGTTTCTCCTCCGTCTGTTTTCATGTCTTTTCCTGTCTCATCGAACTTTTTCTTAATTAACGTTCTTAGCGTTGCCAACGATTCTAATTCCATACTTGGAATAAAGGCAGAATCCAGAAAGCTGGTCCATACTTTACCGCCTTCTTTTATGATATCGATATCTACGATTCCCGCAACTGGAATACCAATTTCACGAAGAGGCTTTATGATTGTTTTAATAGTCTGTTTATTTTGCGCATGCAAAAATAAACAATTAGGAATTCCTCTATTATCATCTTGAAGTAGTCGTTCATTTATTTCTTGATAAAATGCTCTGTCAGTATCCGATTCGGTGACAATGACAAATTCATAAAATAATCCATTTAAAACCCCAGTAGATCTAAGTAAAGGATTTCTCATTAATTTCAAAATATCTTGATTAGGTAAAACTTTTGCGGTAGAAACATTATCACGGTGTGTTAACCTAACTATATTGACTTGCGCTCCTGATTGAATACAACCCATCACAAAGCTTGAACTGTGAGTTGAAACTAATAATCTTTTTTGTGAAATGGTACTAAGTCTAGATATTTCTTTACCTAATTTAAATGATAAAGCTGGATGCAAAAATGCTTCAGGCTCATCTATCAATAAAATTGATGGATCACCAGCAAGAATTTCGATGAGCATTCCGGTAAATGCTTTTACCCCATCACTTGATTGACTAATCGGCGAAGCTTTTGAGTGAAATTCAACAGCTTCAGCATGAATTCCTCTTTCTTCCATATCATCTTTAGGAGGTATTAAAGATAATTTTAATTTTAACATCCCAAGTTCTGTTGGATCGACTACAAGATAATGACCAAAAGCCTCATAAACAATTTTTCGAACTTGTTTCCTCAATTCATCTTGGCGAAAAAGAATTTGAAAGCTTGTTTGCGGTTCACTTTGCAAGTTACCCGCGTGTTGATCCTCTATTAATTCAATTCTATTTTTACCATTTAGTAGCAATGTCTTATATTTCAAATAATACATACATGCAACTATAGAATTACCGCTATCATTTGGTTTTAATAAACTATCTTTCAAACTATTCTGACCGATTACGAGTTTGTCTCCTTTTTTTCCAACAAAAATATTATCAACTTCTAAAACGTCATCTGTTTCAGGCTTCAAAATAATACTTTGAATAATTGCATCAATTTCATTAATATTTATTTCATTTAATTCAATATTATCAATAATAAAGTTATTAGCATTTTTACGTCCATTGTTACAGAATTGGTAAATCTCAGATAAAACCTTACTTTTACCTGAATTGTTCGGCCCAACAAAAATAGTGATTGGAGTAACGTCGATTGTCGTTTTATTTATTTCGCTAGTAGTGCCAAATTTTATTTTTATATTGCTTATCATCTGTATATTGTGGTTAGAGTTAATGCAATAAAATCATCAATTTCAAGTATTAACACTATTTAAGTAATTACGATACTCACTTAATGATCGATCTTGAGTAAGATAAATTTTCAATAGCGTATTCATAATCACCATACAAATGAACAATCAATGCTAAAACTGTTTAGATAGTGTAGTCATGAGATAAGAGATATGAGATTCTTTTAATGAAGGAGGATTTCATATGACACAAGTCCATCGCAGGCACGATATATCGGATAAGGTTTGGGCATTGCTGGAGCGGCATTTACCTGGACGGGAAGGTAGTTGGGGCGGTATAGCAAGAGATAATCGTCAATTTATTGATGGGGTTTTCTGGATTATTCGCACGGGTGCGCCATGGCGTGACTTACCGCCGGATTATGGAAATTGGAGTAACACTCACCGTCGTTTTATCCGTTGGCGTGATAAGGGAGTATGGGAAAGATTATTGGAAGTTCTGATTGACGAACCGGATTACGAATGGCTAATGATCGATGCAAGCCATTGCAAAGTGCATCCGCATGCGGCAGGTGCAAAAGGCGGCAATCAAGATATGAGTCGCACAAAAGGGGGCTCAACACAAAGATACATCTGGCCGTGGATGCGCATGGTATGCCGCTCAGAATTATTATTACGGAGGGTACCAGAGCAGATTGCACACAGGTTGATCGCCTGATCGAAGGGCTTGATGCTGATTATTTGCTGGCAGACCGTGGTTATGACAGCAACGCAATTATTGAACAGGCAAGGAGGCAGGGTATAAAAGCCGTAATCCCCCCAAAGAAAAACCGCACAGCACAAAGGTTTTACGACAAAGAACTCTATAAATTACGGCATCTTGTCGAAAATGCTTTCCTCCATCTCAAGAGATGGCGTGGGATCGCCACAAGATACGCTAAAAACACCGCATCTTTCCTCGCCGCTGTACAGATCAGATGCATCGCTCTCTGGACAAATATCTCATGACTACACTATCTAGCAAAATATAAGGAAATGTTTATTATATGCTTTATAAAATTGCCTAAATTGGAACTTACCCGTTTACGCAAACTTGAGAACTCCTACATTTTGCCTTTGGCAAAGCCTCGGAGCCTCCTTTCAAGATTTGCTACTAGCCTGAAATTATATTTTAAAGTGTTGCTTTCGTAGAAAGAACTTCAAGAATATGAGGAGTTTTAATTAATTTATCAATAGGTGATGTGTTATGGAGAAAAGATGCCCGCATTGAGCGCTTTACTGGCAAATATTATTTTTTGTTTAACGATATCGAGAGTCGTTGCAAAAAAGAGTGATAAAGAAAATAAGTGTAAAATAGCTGATATGCATAAATAATGCATATCAGCTTGTTTTGAAGTACTACTTTTTTGACCGAACAGTTCGAGCTGTTCACATTTTTAAAGGAGAACCCCTTAAGTATGCTACTTTTTATAATTAATGCAATACGTAAATATGTTTTAAGTAAGATCAATATCAAACTTAAAATCCGTTTTAAATTTAAGTAACTTCCATAAACCAGCATTTCTTAAATCCTATCCTGTTGTTCTGATGGGATTTAGGTATGCTACAAAAATGCGAGTCTTAAAGTTTCTCCGAAATTCTTTCAGGTATGTCAAATATCAAACGCTCAAATTGTTTGCTAGAAATAAGGCGATTTCCTCTTAGAAAGATAATTAATAAAACGTAAGGTGGTATTAACAGTTTGTAAAAAATAAAATTAAGAATTTTCAACTCCCTATCCTCTAAAGCTTGTTAGTCGCAATCCAACCGTAAGTGATTGCTGCATTGCAGGTATCCGGAACAATATTTAAGCGTTGCGCTTTATGGCCATAACAAACGCAGTTTGCTTTGCTGGAAACACAAGCTGCAACTTGCGACCAATCAACATTCTCAGATAACATTGAAAGCGATTCCCTGATGGGTTGATTAGTGATGGTTGCAGATACCGGTACGACAGCATCATTTGGTATTCCGCTAACTTCGGCTGAATTTTCAGTTTCTTTATTTTCTGCAATCGATGGCAGTGGCTCAATCAATCGATCCGTAATGCGACCATAAGTGATCATTGCCATTGTCGGAATCGCGAATAATAGAAAAATTGCCGCATAAACCATTTTAGGAATTGCCGCTTGGGTTTTTCCACATGTAGACTCGCTGAGTAATACAGTTCGAACGCTTTCTTTTCCAGTTTGTACGGTTTCTTGACTGCGTTTGCCCTGTTGGTTTTGAGTTTCGGGTTAGCGCAGTATTCCGACCATTCATATTGTTTATTTCCAGACCATTCCTGGCTCAGGTGAATATGCCCATCTGCGTTTTCCAGTACGAACGGATGCACAAACTTGGGCGATTGCGTGATAACCAGGAAATCAAGCCCGTGCTTTCTATGTTGGGAAAGATACTTGATGTACTCAGGAGGGTCTTTCAGATCGATGGCCGGCCACGGGTAAGCGGCTTCATCCATAACAATAAAGCTGCCTTCCGTTATATTGTTGAGCTTTTGAAAGTGATTGTTCGCGTGATTTCAGCAAAGAAATTACTAAAAAATACCCTGATATTCACATAACAATCAGAAATTGTAACGAATTTGATAATTCGTTGGATTTTGCAAAGGTCTCGAAAGGTAATACAGACATAGATTGGGGCTTGTATAAATATCGGCATTTAGTGGAAAACGCTTTTGCGCGATTAAAGCAGTATCGCGCAGTGGCAACACGATATGACAAACTGAAGAGAAATTATGAGAGTATGGTTGTCTTGGCTTGTGGTTATCTGTGGTTACCCATGTGAAATGTCAACAGACCCTAGCAAGTTGTCTTTATTTAGATTGGATGTTGTTAGAGCCAAAAGGACTGGAGTCGGAGTATATCTGTCTCTTTCTATGCTTTAGAATAGGCAATCTATTGACTCTATAAGATAGTTGACTAATGATAAGATTGTATGTATTGTCATTCTTTATTGAATCATGATTGGCCAAAGGTCGATCTCAGTTCACCGCGTTCTTGCGGTAACTTAAAACCACGTGCGTGGCACGTTCGCAGATATATGGTTGGCTTTAGCCAAATCGTACCTGCCGGCTTTAGTCGAGGTAGTGGTTCAATTTCGGTTGCCGTTTAAAGTTTATTAAAAATATGACGTTAGTCATATTATAGAAAGGAATAGTCGCAAAGTATTATTTCTGAAATAAGGCTAGAGTGAAGGAGTAAAAAAATATGGAAATTAGCAACCTGTTGTTTTGGGCAGTAGGTGCTATTGCGCTGGCTGGTTTCATAGATTGGAAGATCATAAATTGGATAGTAGGCAAAGTTACAGATAACCTACGTAATAAAGTTCATTGTGAACGATTGATATTTGAGCCTGGTGATAAGTTAAAATCAGCAGAATTAGACTAGATTGAAGTAACTCAAAACCGAATGTAAAATACCCCGTCGAAGGGGTATTTTTTTTGCATGAAATCAATGAGAAAGTTTTTAAACTGGTTCGTAAATCACTTATTCGGACACCTAATTACATTACCAGTAGTTAGTTTCTGTTTATTTTTGGTTGCCAAAATACCCGAGTGGCTAGAAATAATCGATAAACCAAGATTAATCAGCTATATCGAGTCACACCCAATACGTGTAGTATTTACTGTACTACTTCTTAGTTTTATTATCCTTTTTATAGGTCGAGGTTATCGCTTTTTAATAACAGCTATTAGAAATAGAGAAATTCTTTTAACTGTTGGGGTATCGGGATTCTGGAATCATTCAAACGACGTTCAAAAGAAAGAGAATTGGGAATTTTGCCAACAAAGAATCTTATCTAACGAAACAAGACAACTGCGAATCCTAGGGGCGACAGGATGGGATACATTTGGTAAAAGAGAGGCACCTTTGCATGACTTGGTTGAAAACTTTACTGGCGAGATAAAGATTTTACTACTCAAGCCGGAAAGTAAAGCAGCTAGTGCTCGTGCTCGATCGGTTGGCGTCAGTCCTGATGATTATAATAAAGAAATAAATGACACAATTTATTTTTGTAACCAACTGAAAGCGCGCGGTAGGCCTATTACTGTGAAGTTTTATGATCAATCACCCATATGGAAAATGATCTTCACAGAGAAATACATGTGGCTTCAATACTACAAACAAGACAAGCACGTGGATGAAACACCAGTCTATATGTTGTTTGCGAATGATAGTAAAACGTCACTTTATTTCCCGCTACTTAACGTCTTTGTTAAAAAATGGGATTACGACAACAACAAAACCGTGGTTGAGCCAGGAAACAGTTAAATTCTTTCTAAAAGATATGATCTTTTGATTGTGTCCAAATACCTGTATTTTGTTCTGTGCTCAATATCTCATTCAATCGCACCATAAGTGGAGAGCATTACACAGACACTCACGGTTTTACGGATACGAATTTTACAGCCTTCGCCATGTATGGGAAACGCTTTGTCCCACGCATACGAGGATTACAGAAGCAGGCAATTTTCCGCATTGATACAGAAAAAGATTATGGTCCGATAAAAGTTTTGTTAGAGAAAAAAGACCGAACCTTGCATCCAGAATGGATCGCTGCCGAATGGGACCGGATGGGACATTTCTATGCTTCACTGGAAAGCGGACACGCCACAGCTTCTACAGCACTCAAACGACTAAACGGATTCTCAGGAAAAAACCATTTCTATCGTGCCAATCGTGAATTTGGCCGTAAGCGTCCAACGCCACCATCTAACAATTTTTAATGCGCTCAATTATCCTCAAACATTTTTTGAGAGGATAACCAATGGCATTACCGACAGATCCGCAAAAACATATAGAGACCTGGCAGTCGAGTGGTTTATCGCAGGTAGCGTATTGTCGTCAGCACAAGCTGAATTCCAAAACATTCGCGAACTGGTTGCGGGTTTATCGTTCTCAACCAGTTGCTGCAGTTGCGTCGACTTTGATTCCGGTTGAGATCAAGTTGGAGCCTTCGTCATCCGGGTCACTGTGTTTACGCTGTCCGCAAGGTCATACGCTAGAACTACCAGCAGAGATATCACCCCAATGGCTGGGGAAATTGCTGAAATGCCTGGATTGATTGCTAATCCGGGTAACATCTGGCTGGCAGTAGAGCCGGTTGATATGCGCCGTGGTATTGATGGTTTGTCGATGCTGGTACAGCAGTCTTTGGAGCATGCGCCTTGCGCAGGTTCAGCTTTTGTGTTTTGCAATCGTGCCGGAAATCGCATCAAGGTGTTGCTGTGGGACGGCACCGGCGTGTGGTTGTGCCAGCGCCGTTTGCATGAGGGTAAATTTGTTTGGCCAAAGTCAGATGAACGCTGTTTTACGTTGACGCAAGCACAGTGGAATTGGCTAATAGCCGGTGTCAATTGGCAGCGATTATCGGCGTTTCCACCGGCACATTTAAAGGCTTAACAAAACATCTATAAGCCTCTATTAATAAGCGTTTCAGTGTGTTTTGTGGTAGAATTGGCACCATGAAAACGCTTGCACAATTAGATCATTTGAATCTTGATGCAGATACTAGAATGCAGGTTCAAATGCTGATTGAGCAATCGCAAAAAGAAATTCATTCTCAGCAGCTCAAAATCCAAGCGCTGACCATGGAGTTGGCCTATTTGCGCCGGAACCTTTTTGGCAAAAAGAGCGAGTCATTATCTGCACACCCCGATTTGTTCGAGGAAACTTTACAAACTGATCTGGCAGCGGTACATGCCGAAATCGAACAGCTCGACCCATCAGCAAAAGCCGATTCGGCTAAATCAACACGTTCCCGCGCTGGCCGCCAACCATTGCCAGAACACCTGCCACGTATTGAACACCGTCACGAACCAGAATCCTGCCAATGCAGTCAATGTGGTCAGAATCTGGTTAAGATCGGTGAAGATATTAGCGAGCAGTTGGATGTGGAGCCAGCAAAGTTCTTCGTTCACCGTCACATCCGTCCACAATATGCATGCAAGACCTGTGAAATCGTTACTGCCGCGCCTATTCCGTTAGCCATTATTGATGGCGGTATGGCCGCACCCGGCCTGCTGAGTTGGGTGCTGACCAGTAAATACCTGAATCACCTACCACTCTATCGCTTAGAACAGATTGCCGCACGGGAACAAGTCACGCTTTCACGCTCAACAATGGCGGAATGGGTCGGTCGTAGCGGCGTTGCACTCCAACCTTTGGTGGATCGGCTGACCTGGCATCTGTTGCAAGGCAACACGCTGCATGCCGATGAAACGCCAGTAGCGCAACTTGATCCTGGCAAAGGCAAGACGCGCAAGGCCTACTTGTGGGCCTATCGCAGCAACGACTTGGAACCTGGGCCGCGCATTATCATCTTCGACTATCAAGCCGGTCGTAGTGGCCGGCATGCGCAAAGCTTTCTGGAAAACTGGCATGGTCATTTGCTGGTCGACGACTATGGCGGCTACAAAGCCCTGTTCGCCGAAAAACAGACGGAGTCCTGCACTGAACTGGCTTGTTGGGCGCATGCACGCCGTAAATTCTTCGATCTGCACCAGGCTAATAGCAGCCTGATGGCGTTGGAAGCGTTGCAGCGTATCGGCAACTTATATACTATTGAAGTAGAAGGTAAAGATCTGACCATCGCAGAACGTCAACAACTACGGGAAGAAAAAAGCCTGCCCGAGTTGGAGGCATTACACGATTGGCTGGTGCAAACCCGCGCTCAAACAGCAAATGGGGGTGGTTCCGCCAAAGCCTTGGATTACACACTGAAACGTTGGGGCAGCCTGATCCGCTATGCACAAACCGGCCACCTGCCAATTGACAACAATCCCGTAGAAAATGTCATTAGACCTATCGCGATTGGAAAAAAGAATTGGTTATTTACCGGTTCAGAGCGTGCAGGCCAACGTGCAGCAGCTATTCAAACTCTATTTGGAACTGCTCAACTCAACGGTCTGAACTCATCTGATTGGCTCAAAGATACGCTCATAAAATTACCCACGTGGCCTAACAGTCGAATTGACGAGTTGCTACCGTTACCACCTGAATTTATTGAAATGCTGAGAAAAAATAATTGATAGATGGTGGCGCTGGACGCTTACGCTGCATGTGATTTTGTTACCGCTTGATCGCGGGTGTCATTGGACAACATTTCTGCAATTAGTCGATCATCAAAGCGGAAACGGCAAAGCAGCATATTTGAAGCGGCCATTTTAATGAGTTGAGCGGAAGTTAATTTTTCCAAGATTGCAGCAATATCTTGATTGATACCTAATCGATACATTGCAGACACCTTATCTTCTCGTAACATTTGCTTAGCAAGCAACAAATAACTCAAATTGATGTCTTTAATTTCATCTAGAATTTGATCTGATTCCATTTTAATACTCCTTTAGATTAAAAAATCTTTACATCAAAAACACATAAATCGTATGTGTAGATTTTCAACCATCGTGAGGTCTAAGTAAATGGAAGTTAGGCCTAAATGAGGTTAGGTAATATTCTCATCACAATGTAAGAATATTGCCTACAAATACAAAAGCTAGATTTCTAAAATCTAGCTTTATAAGATGAATCTCCTCGAATGCGGAGGCTTCTTAAATTTCTGAGTTGTCAGAATCGGCAATACTATCATGCATAAGGAGGCGACCTATTCGTAGAATATCAACAGGAAAAGGCCTTAAACTAATGCAATGAAGAACTCGTCCATACTTCAAGACAGCCAATCGTTATCAAAATGTAACCAATCAGATCACTATCTTAGAAAGGCAGTTTAAAGCCAGGCGGCAAGCCTAGTCCACTGGTAAGTTCCGCCATTTTTTCTTGGGAGGTGGATTCTACACGGCGTACAGCATCATTGAAAGCCGCTGCTACTAGGTCTTCGAGCATTTCTTTGTCGTCGCCCATAAGACTGTTATCAATACTGACTCTTTTAACATCATGGCGACACGTCATGATAACTTTAACCATGCCGGCTCCTGACTGACCTTCCACCTCGATGGTGGCGAGTTTTTCCTGCATTTGTCGCATATTTTCCTGCACCATCTGTGCTTGTTTCATCATATTTCCCAGATTACCTTTCATTCTTAAGTCTCCTTTATTTTTGAGTCGGTTTAATTGAAGGAATGATTAATTTTGCATCAAACTGTTCGATCAATTCTTGCACAATTGGATCTTTCTCAATGGCTTCAATGGCTTTTTCTTGCTTTACTTGTTCTTCACGTTGTTGCAGCGCCACCGGCGTCAATCCGGTAATACTGCCTATGGAAAAATTAAGCACGACAGGTTTACCAAAATAAGTATTCAGCGCTGCCTGGATTTTATCTTGATATTTCTTATCTAGCAGATGCTTATGCATATCCGGAACGCACAATTCGATGTTTTCTGCCGAAAGCGCTTTGGCTTCACTATGTTGCGCCAACATTTTAGCCATTCCTGTCAGTTTTAGTTGCTGAGTCAGTTGTGGCCAGACAAGATCGGATGAATCGACGTTGATACTATGGATGGGATGCTGCAAAGTGTGTTCGGATTTTACTTGCGGCTTATGAGCGGTTTTCCCGGATGGTCTGTTATCTGTTGCCGGAATCTGCAGCGACTGGTGGTTTACTGTCAGATCATCCGGCATGAACGTTAACATGCGCATCAGTGTCATGGTGAAACCGGCGTATTCATCCGGCGCCAAACTCAGATCGCTGCGTCCGTGCAATGCGATCTGATAAAACAATTGGATATCATCGGGTGCAAATGCTTTTGCCAAGGCGAAAATACGTGCATGTTCTGGAGTACCTTCACTGATTGCTTGCGGAACGGCCTGTGCCAGTGTAATACGATGCAGTAAGGTTGCCAGATCCTGCAAAGCGGCGTCAAATGAAAGACACTGTGCCTCCATTTCATCTGCCAATGACAATAACTTCAGACCATTCCTCTGCATCAAAGCTTCCAATAGATCAAACAGATAACTTTGATCGATGATACCCAGCATATCCCGTACACCCGCCTCTTCAATTGTGCCTTCACCGAAGGCGATGGCTTGATCTAACAGGCTTAAGGCATCACGCATACTGCCTTGGGCAGCACGGGCAATTAATTGCAGCGATAGAACGTCATTGGGGATTTTCTCCTGCGCCAATATCTTTTTGAGGTGATCGGCAATTTGTGTTTGCGGGATTTGTTTCAAATTAAATTGCAAACAACGTGACAGAACTGTGATCGGGATTTTCTGTGGATCGGTTGTAGCCAGCACAAATTTGACATGCGCCGGTGGCTCTTCCAGTGTCTTTAACATGGCGTTGAACGCCGACTTGGAAAGCATATGAACTTCATCGATGATATAAATCTTATAATGCCCGCTGGTTGGCGCATACAACGCGTTTTCCAGCAGCTCACGCATGTTATCCACTTGCGTATTTGAAGCGGCATCCAATTCAATGAGATCAATAAAACTTCCGGTATCAATTTGCTGGCATGCCGGACATACACCGCAAGGCGTTGCAGTTACCCCCGTTTCACAATTGAGCGATTTGGCTAGAATACGGGCGATGGTCGTTTTCCCGACACCGCGCGTGCCAGTCAGCAAATAGGCATGATGTAATCGATTTTGTTCAAGCGCATTGGTCAGCGCTTTGATTACATGCTCTTGCCCTGTCAACTCTGAAAAATTTCTTGGGCGCCACTTACGCGCGAGGACTTGTGTTTGAGACACGTTTTTGATTGTGTTGGAAAAACGAACTAGACCTATTAAATTAATCAATAGTCCAAAGATAGACCCAATAGCACGATTGGGTGGCGAGCCAGACCCCCGGCACTCGCAATAAACAGCTGTGGCTGCTTCCTTCCGGACCTGACCAGATTCACTATCTTGCAATGCGGGGAGGCCCGCCATAAAAAATTTATAAACTATAAGCCTATTAACTCGATATCTGAGTTAATACGATAACTGCGCTGTAGTTTAACTGCCTGCCGGAAAAAAAATCTATTGATTACAAAGATTATTTAACCAAACACAGAATTATCACTTAAAAAGTGCTTGAAGTATATCAGTTGACGAGCAATTACTCCAATTGGAATTCATCATTAAAGACTTTGCCATATTATGAACCGTTAAGGCAATGATAATCAGTAGTACAGTTGTTAAGCAGCTAATAAATAAACTAAGAATGGGTATCTACTTGACAAAATAAATACATTCAAATCCGCTATAGTCATCCAATTATCCTATTTATGAAGCCTTTGATTATGTTCAACCATCACGACTTACTTGAAGATCTAAATAAGCAACTTCCCTTGAAAGATAAACTTATTAGCGCACACAGATCTATCCAGCAAAAATTTCCCTTTATCGCTCGTATCGCTATCACCTTGTATGATGCCGAAACGCGAATACTTAAAACTTATTTGGATAGTAGCGGAGAAGACAAGCCACTGCTGCATTACCAATCGCCTTTGGAGAACGCCCCATCATTGCAGACAATTCTCGACAAAGGCCTGCCCCGCGTTATCAATAACTTAGTTACTTTCGAAAAAGGTACCCATGAACACACGCAGCGAATCGGACGCCAGGGCTATGCAGCAAGCTACACCATGCCAATTTTTCATGCGGGTGATTTTGTTGGATTTTTATTCTTTAATTCTTACCAGAGTGATGTATTTACCGAGCAGGTATTGAATGTCCTTGATATTTTTGGTCATCTTATATCGTTGATGATCATTAATGAGCTTGCCATTTTCAAAGTAATGAACGCCGCTCTCAAAACCACCAGCCATATCACCCACTTACGCGACCCCGAAACAGGCAGCCACCTTGATCGTATGTCTCGTTACAGCCGTCTAATCGCCGAATCACTTGTAACTAAATACGAGCTGGATGATGTCTATATAGAGCGTATTTTTATGTTCTCCCCGCTTCACGATATTGGAAAAATTTCAATACCTGATAGCATCTTATTAAAGCCGGGACCACTGAATGAAGAAGAAAGATCAATTATGAATACCCATGCACGCAAAGGTAGAGAAATAATTGATGATATTGCTGCAAACTTTGGATTTGATTGTATTAGCAGCATTGATATCTTAAAAAATATCGCTGAATTTCACCATGAAGCTGTTAACGGCAGTGGTTACCCAACCGGAAGGAAGAGCGAAGAAATTCCATTAGAAGCCCGCATCGTCGCAGTTGCCGATGTATTTGATGCATTGACTTCCCAGCGTCCTTACAAGAATGCCTGGAGTAATGAGAAAGCATTTGATACGCTCAGGCAGATAGCCGGTGAAAAGCTGGATATCGACTGTGTCAATGCCTTGATTGCAAATCAGCAAAAAATCGAATTAATTCAAAAACAATTCAAGGAAAATATCTACTAGGGCAATCTGATCAAGGGTATCCTGTAAAATGGAGTGTGTATCCACGCCAGGCGAGATATATAGGATTATGGTCATTCACAAATCTTTCACGAATCTGATCAAACCAAGCGATGCCGCGTCTTGGATTTCATGCATTCGGCGTACCTGGTTAGAGAAATATCATCCTACCGAATATGAAATAGATGCATTTAACCAGCTGTTAATCGACGCTGGGCTTAAGCACGAAGCAGCTATTTTGACTATGTTAGAAAATCAATATTCTGTTGCCAAAGCTGATTCTTTCGACCATACGCTTTCCCTGATGCAACAAGGTATACCTGTAATTTATCAAGGACGGCTGATCAATGAATCGGAAGGCTTGGTTGGTTACCCCGATTTCTTGATTCTCCATGAGAGCGGTCAATACCAACCTGCCGATGCAAAACTTTCACTCAGCGAAAACAAAAAAACAATCCAAATACAACTGGGAATATATCGTCGTCTGCTCGATAATAAATTACCCGCTATTGTTTTTCTTGGTGATGGTCGTACTGCGTTACTCGACGACAAAGTCGATTCGCTGGTTGATGAGTTCATCGCTGGCATGAGATCGCTGCTCAACTTACAGCAGCAACCCGTGGTTCGCTATAGCCATAGCAAATGTCGCACTTGCCCTTATTACACTCACTGTCTCCCGGAGTTTGAGGCAAACGAAGACATATCACTGCTCTATGGAATCCATGGCAGTGCAGCCAATTATTTAGCGGATGCCGGCATTTCAACTATGACTCAACTCTCTATGAGCAATGCTGAATCCTTGCCTGATGTGCCTTATCTCAAAGGCCACAAGAGAAAGCATCGCGCTATCCTGCAGGCTCAGTCGTCGCTGACCGGAAAAATATTTCAACTCAAAAAAATTGAGCTGCCGGAAGGCACTTGGGTTCATTTTGACATTGAAGATAATCCACTAACACAAACCCGAGAACGTCATGTTTATCTTTGGGGGCTTCTGCCACCCGCATATACCAAGGAAAGCTTTGAGTACATCTGGACCGATGATGAAGCCAGCGATTATCAAGGTTGGTTAGTTTTTTTGCAGAAAATTGAAGCATATCGCTCGCAATACACTCCGTTAGTGCTTGCACATTATTCGAATCATGAAAAGGCTACGATCAGGAAATATGCAGAACGTTATGCCATGGAGAATCACAACACCGTGGCATGGTTACTCGGCGATGATAGTCCATTGTTTGACATGCAAAAACCTATTCTGGATTGTCTGGTTTTACCACTGCAAGGATATGGGCTGAAAGATATTTGCAAGCATCCGGATTTAGTCAATTTTCAATGGGAAAATGAAAAGTCTGGCTCACAGTGGTCCGTAGTACAGTTCGATCGCTTTCAATCAGAAACAAGTCTAACTGAGAAACAAAAAATAAAAACAGAGATATTAAGTTATAACCGTGATGATGTGTCGGCTACACGGCAACTTGAGTTATGGCTAAGAAGATTTCTTCTTGAATACTAGGTTTTATTAGAATTACGGCCCTAGTTCTCACTAGGGCCGTTTGAAAAACAAGTTTTAAAACTTTATATGTTCGTTACAGCCTTCTTATCGAGCAAATAAATACTAATCACCTGTTTCTTCATTAGTTATTGTAGAACTTTGCTATCTAATTCTCACTGTAATACTGAAGAATTCACAGCAAGATCGACTTATTTACTCTCTTGCCCCACACCTTCTTTTTTGTTTTTTTCGAGTTCGCTATCAGATAATAAACCTTCTCGTTCTTTATAAAGGCTTGGAGGATATTGACCTGGCTTTCCTTCGCCTTTGCATCCGATCAGCATAAAAGTAATAAGCACAACAGCAAAAAGTGAATATTTCATTAATAATCTCCTTATGAATAATATCAAACATTGTTTATGGATATTTTCAATGCCATGTTGAAACTTCATCATCTCAAACTATAAACTATATACCAGACTGAATCTTCATCAAAAGTCAGACCCTAATCTTACAGAAACAAATCATCATTAAGATCAAATATCTACAAAAATATACATTCTTAATCTACTACAACAGTTGTATACAGTCTTATAGTAAATATGAATAAGCGGAACACTCATTCGACATAAGGATAGCATTAAAAAATAGAGTGTGGAATTTAAAATGCACCAGAGATCTATAGAAAAATTCAAAAAAGCCAAGAAAAACAAAAATCAGTACTGCCATTCTGGAACTATAGTCAAATCTGGTGTACGGAGAATCAAGCGGCAACCTGTTTTTGATCTCCCGTTTGTTGTTTTATGCCGTTAATGAATGTAATACCGGAGACTACATCGGCCAGCAGATTGTAGCCCCTTAGTCGGAACCATTTTTTCTGCGCTGTTTCCATAAGTTTGAACGCCATAGTCAGCGTTATTGTGCGGCTGCCGCGGTTTTTGGTCTTGGCTGTTCTCAACCTGACAGTAGCAAATACAGATTCAACCGGATTAGTTGTTCTGATGTGCTGCCAGTTCTAGGCAGGATAATCGTAGAAAGCCAGCATGGAATCTTTATCTTTAGCTAGGCATTCCATGGCTTTTGGGTACTTCGGATTAAAACGCGTTATACAGTTATCAAACGCTTCATAAGCTTTTTCACGTGTTTCTGCTTGCCAGAT
>NZ_QJJP01000006.1 GCF_003201565.1 Nitrosomonas sp. Nm84
AAATACTTTATGACGATATTTCGGAATCCATACAAAGTGATACATCAACCTGAATACATGATGACTATGTCTCTGCAGTTCCATAAGCTGGATAGTCTACAATGGCCTATCGCATTGTAGACTATCCAGCTCGGGGGCAAGCCCCCGTGATTTTCGCGATGCGGTTAAATGCCTCGCTACTTGAGGCAGGGTGATTTATTCTCAACACAAAAATTCAATCAGCCGACTGAAAGCAGCTGATTGAAGAATATTAATAAATCACCATGAGCTATCTGAAGTTAACAATGTTTATCTGGATAGAACACCCATTCCAATCTACCACCTCCTTTATCTACCAACATATAGCAAGGATTCTTCTTGTAAAATATCGTGCTCCATGAACTACTACTTTTTATTGCTGATATAGGTTGAGGTAAGTTAGCAGGTAAACTAATGTAATCTTTGTTCTTTAGTAGTTTTGTTTCTCCACTTTTAAAATCGGTAAGCACAAGGAAACCGATATTATTTATCTTCCCAGCTTTGCCAAGCTCATCCGCAAGGTCGGCAGATATATCAGTTATATTTGGAGACGGTTGATGGTCTTGATTCTCATTGTTTGCGCAAATTAATTCCCTCTGATTATCGAAACTAATGTAGCTGCAAGAACTATAACTCATATCTCTAAATTTAACTCCTGAAACACCAACGATAGAAACCGATGTGATTTTTCTTATTTCAGATGCGGGTTGATGAGACTTAACATAATCCGCTTCAGCTTTCGTATTCTTTAAGAACTCAGTTTGTCCAGTGTCACTATCTACAAGAGCAATGAAACCAATTTTAAAATCTGAAATCTTCTCAAGCTCGTCAGAAAGTTGGGGTGGTATATTTTTGGAGCAACCTACTATACTAAGCATCAACAGAAACAGCATAATTATATTAACTTTGAACATACTTTCCTCCTTTTTTAAAAATTTAATGTCACTCGTGCAAAAATAGTACGCGTGGGTACAAAACGAGATATAACAGGCTCAGATGTTTGGAAATTGAGGTTTTGGAATAAAAAAAACTCATCAAAAATATTCCTTGCTTCCAAACTAAAAATTCCTCGCCGACCTGGAAGTCGATAACCAATCGACGCATCGACCAGGAAAAATTTTTCAATTCCATCATTTTTAGTGTCATGAGGATCAACTTTCTGATGAACAAATGTGCCAGTTAAATTTGCAAAAGATCCTTGTGGGTTAAAATAATCAACACCGATAGGAATGCTTAAAGTATTAATCTGATCTGGTCCATTGGATTTTTGTGATCGAGAAAATTTTTCAAAACGAACCTCGCTTCTTGCACTCCAGTTTTTATGTAATGCCCCATATAGATAACCATAATATAAATTTTCTTTGTGATCTATAAATCCGAAACTCTTCCCGGAAAATGTAGGAGTATTTAAATCTCGACTTGAAATTTCGAAGCCGCTAAATATCTTATTCCCATAATGTGTATCGAACCCGATACCCAATCGTCGTGATTTAGTGCCGTTTGGATCATCGAATAATTGGTTAAAACCAGAAACTTGTGTTGGCTCAATAGTCTGATTAGTAGTTAGAGGCGCTTTAATCGTTTCAATTAAGGCAATCCGTAATCGTAAATTACTGACAATATTCCATTGCACACCTAATTTAGGATTGAATCTATCAATAGATAATTGACCATCCTTATAAGAGTCATAACTAAAACCCAGTGTGGCATTTAGACTGGGATTAAAATTCAGATTGGCATAGACATAACCATTTGTCTTGTCATTATTAAAATTCTCTGGTGTGCAGCAGTCTGTTCGTTTAGAAATTATATTTATCTCCTTTGTGTTTTGGTCAACATTAGTACGATAAACGCCAGATCCTGCTAGTACATTAAACCGATGATTACGAAGATGATATTGAATTTCAGTTTGATATCCTTTATATTTTCCATCAGTAACAATATTACTGGATATATCCAAGGGTATGGTGTTGTCGACTTTTCTATCATTATATAGACCAGATACGATAATATTTTGGTTGAATGCCAAGTCGTACCTGACACCCACACGCACCGAGTCTTCATCAATTTTTCGACGAAATCGATTTTTCGACAATTCAGAATCTGCAGAATCCCTATCAACATTAAGAAATAAATTACCAAGATCAGATGAGCGAGTACGTACTTCAGCTTGGATGTTCAACTTAGGAGTTAGTGCATGCTGAACAAAAGCATTGAGAATATCGTGATTTTGATCGTTATTTCTTCTAAACCCGTTGGTCTCATAATGAAATTGCCCCAAACTAATCGAAGTCCGCTCATTAAACTTCGAAAAAACCATTTCATTGCCTAAGGTACCATTGCTGCCAACAACCCCTGAGGTCACCAGTTGCGGCTTACTACGTTCCATCAATGGTGCAAACTCATTAAATCCTGGATTTGATGGGCCGGTGTTGTTAATGATATTGAGATCAGCAACTGCCATGTGGGGCTGCACGGGGTTTACATTGATCGGTTGCAAAAGCTGCGCTTGCAACAGTTCACTGACACGAGCGGCTTCATGGCGCGGAGTATTGGCGTAAGTATCGGATAAAAACCGATGCGCAGAATGGTTTGATGGATCAAAGCTCAGTGATTTGGCGGTCTCCATCAATGCGCGCTTTTCAAACCCCAAATTCTCAAAGATTCGCGCCAAGCTTGAGCCTCTCGCCGCTTCATCGCGATCCAACAGCAATTTGGATCGATACACTGCGCGGTTATTGTTCAGTTCAATGGATTTTTGAATATCTTGCAGAGCCTCGATAGGCCGATTCTGCGTTTGCTTCTGAATGGCATCATAAAACCACGGTGTCGGGTCTTTCGGATCACGTTCTTTGGCCAGGTCAAATTGCGTGCTGGCGAGTGGATAACGCTTTTCCTCAAAATACGCTTTACCCAGGTAGCTGCGGATCAGTGAATTTGCCGGATCCAGGCTGGCGGCAATTTCCAGTTCTATGCGACCCGCTTCCAACTCACCTTCGCGAATCAGAGCCAGCCCCAAACCCAGCCGCGGCATCGGATCCGCTTGATCCAACGCAATCGCTTGAGTGAAGATCGTTTTTGCTGTTTGGGTATCGATTTTCAACAGATTGGCAAAACCCAATATAGTTTGCGTTTTAGCCAGATTGGGTTGCAAATTTACCGCATGTCGTGCGGAATCCAGCGCACGATCCAAATCCCCCTGCGACATCTGCAATTCAGCGATCCGTGCCCAGGCAAGCGCATTGTCTGAGTCGAGTGTGACTGCTTTTTGTACACTTTTCAGCGCTGCTTCAATTTCAAAATGCGCTTGTTGTGTATAGGAAAGCGCTAAATACGCAGCGGCGGATTGCTGATCGAGCGTCACTGCTTTAGTGGCTAGATCCAGTGCCTGACCTTTTTCGTTCTGCGTCACGGCAATGACTGCAAGTAGCGCATGTGCATCACTGTTATTAGGTTCAAGTTGGAGTACTTGCTGGACATTCTTTTTGGCTTCATCCGCTTGCCCGACAGTCAGCAAACGCCCCGCCTCTTGGATCAAGCTACCGGCATCCTGTGCTTTTTTTACTTCAACACGCTGCCAATAATCTGCGATCGCCGGATAATACAACGCCCACTGTACGGCATCGGTTGGGCGGATGACGATCTCTTTTCGCGGCGCTTGATCCTTGAAGGTAATCGCCGCTTCGTGATCGTTTAGTACAAGACCGCCCACATCATTGCTGACAGATACCTTACCCTCATAAACAACAACTTCGGCATTGTCCTCACGAGTGCCGACGAAGAATTCCGTGCCCTCCACACTCGCATTGACGAACGGTGTCCTGATTTTAAAGGGTCTCGGCGTGCGCGTGATGATATGGATCGCGCCTTCCAATAAATCCAGCAAAGAAGTGCCTTTTTCTTCCTGCAATTGCGGAAATGTGATACTTGTTTTTTGATCAAGCCGTAGCATGCTGTCGTTACTCAAACGTAGCGCTGCGCGGCTATGTGACCGGGCGCGAATCATGTCTCCTGCGCACAGCGTTGTATTCATCTCGGCTTGTTGCCACTTTGTCTCTTGCATTCGCCGCAACTCGATAATCCCCTGCATCGATACAATTCGTGCAACTTCCAATTTGCAAGATGTTGTCGCATGCGCCTTACCAATATGAATTCCCCAAAAAGTCACTGTAAAAACAGTGAATAGCATGCTCGAGAGTTTTCTGTGACACAGATAAGTCGCAATTGACCAGCATGTCTTCATTAATTAATCTTTCTTTGCTTGTACGAGCTCAAGAAAATGAGCACCGTATAATATTGAATTGCAGAAAAACCAAATACTCGAGAACTTAGCCAATGCAACCAGTCGTTTATTATACAAAGCCAATGACCTTATACCTAATCCGGGCATTCGATATTTATCGAGTTTGCATCAAAGTGTAGTAAAAAACCCTATTTGCTGTATGTGAGAATTCTCACATACAGGCTTTCGTCCCTGGGATTTGTTTTTTTGAGAGGTATTTTGATTATTTGCTGTCTATTCTTGAGATAGCATTCCATGCGCTTTGGGGAGGCTCGTTTTTGTATCGTTGGCATAATGCAAGAAAGAATTGCGCGGGACCATCGGCGGGAAACACCTGGAGAATATCGCCAAAGCCTTGACCGGCTTCAGCCCATGCTTGTAACTGATAGGCACTTAAGGCTTGTGCGAAAATTTCGCATAACCATACTTGTTCTTTACTGGCCAATTGTTGGTAAGTAATGAGTTCAAACAAATTGACCGGATGTAGTCTTCCAGGCAATAAAAACTCGCCTAATGGACGTACTAGAAAACCATTCAATCCATCCAGCACATCACTCGATAGCAAAATGTGCGTTTTTAAAACTTTATTCGCACCTTGAATTCGATTTGCTGTGTTTACGACATCGCCTGTAACCCTGTACACCCCATCTTTCTCGCTCATCGACATACTGCCAAAATGTAAGCCAATTCGAGTCGGCAGCGGTGGGCTATACAATTTATTAAAATGCTCAATCACAGCACTTAAATCGAGCGATGCCCGGCATGCTTCAATCCGAGCATCCACATTCACAGGTTTGTTGATCCACTTAAACAGTCCCTCCACAACCGGATTGGCAGACTCCTTGATCCACACCGAAAGGGACGAATCTCCCGTAGTATCCATAATCCTTCCCGTATGCTGACTAATCGTATCCCTCAATAGAGCACGATAATCCACCATCAGCTTTTCAAGATCCGATGGATTCATAGATTCCGATAGCGTTGTGTAGCCTGCAATATCCGTTGCCAAGCATGGGCCATAAAATCGTCCCTTGTTTTTATTGATGATCTGATCGAGCGCTTCATCAGGGCCAGAACCACCGACAAATGTCTCGAGCGTAAGGATTTTTAATACCCAAGCCAGCATTAAAGCCAATACAATTTGCAGGATTGGAATGATCAATGGCAACCAAATCGTCGCTTCTTTGAAGAAAGAATACGCAATAAAGGTATAGATAAATATGGCGGAAACGCCCACAGCAATGGTGCTGCGAGAGGGCAATATTTGTAAGGTAACGCCGGCAAATAAACCGAATAGGAATAAAAAAGCTAAGCTACCCGGAAGGGGCAGCGGTCTGACGGGCTTGTTCTCCAATAAATTGGCAACAGCCGTTGCTGCAATCTCAACACCACTAATGAACAGTCCGTCGGGATTAGAAAATACCGTATGATAATCATCGCGAACGATGTCCTGTTCAGACTGAGTCGCTCCCGAGAATCCGACAAAAACGACCTTATCCTTAAAATCAATCCCCTGCGGCAAACCTTCCGCAGCACGTCCTTCACCAAGATGTAACACCTGATAATAAGGCACGGTGGTAACACTGCGCGGTGGGCCATAAAAATTCAGATAGTTTTTTTCATGACCAGTATATAAGTTGAACAATGAAGTCATCAGCTTTTTGTCGGCAAGACTTATTTTGGAATCAAGATTGAGCGCTGCTTGTATTTTCGGGATTATCCGGGGTTGATCGACAAAAATATGGCGAAGCCTAAAAACCAAATCCTCGATTTCAATACCATGCGCTTGCGCAGGTATCTGCTCAACGAATGCCGGATCTACCGCATGCAGCAATCGAGCAAAATCATCGTATATGGGCAAGGTAAAAATTTGCAGCACAAGCACGGGGACCGTGGGAATATCACCGGCACTCGCTTTAAAAGTCCAATAATGATTGACCCGCTCCGCTTTAGGCAGCGCAAAAGGCGCGCGCGCTTTTGCGGCATCTGCAATCAATGGCAAGAGTTGCGCGGAACCTTCCCGGATAATGCGGTGGCGTGAAGCATTATTATGGTCGATGAGCAACTCCGAATCCTGATAAATCAATCGCTCAATCAATACGACATTACCCGCTGTCTTAATGGCGTGTGCTAACTGCTCATCGCTTCCGGATATGGCACTCGGCGTATCAAAAATAAGATCAAAAATGATGATGCGCGCGCCGGCTTGCACAAGTTTATCGATTAGGCGAGCGTGGATATCGCGGGGCCACAATCTGGGTTTAATCGATAAATCCAATTGCGTAGCGGAAGGTTGATCGATTGCAACGACCATCACATCCGCGGGTGCAGTTATCGCACCGCGTAAATGAAATAACCAAGATAAGCCAAATTTTTCTTCAAGCGGCAAAAAATACGCCAGCACTCCCAGAAAACCGATCACACACCCCAAAAGAAACTGCTTGAACCATTTTGCCATGTCAGGTTGAATTTACCGGTTTTGCTTTACTGAAGATTACAAACCAAGAAACGATTCTGAGGCATTATGCAATTTTTTCATCCTATTAACCAGCAAGACTGCTCAGCTTATGTTCACTTGCTTGCTCACAGGCTGTTAACAAGCCGTTGAAAAACGTTTTCGAGGCAGCCGATACAAGGCAAAAACAAGCGAGAAAACGCAGTTTATGCGTAATAAATGAGCATTTTGAGCTTGTTTTAACACCGTAGCGGCAACGAGATAGTTTTTCAACGGCCTGTTAAAACGATCCCCTAATTCCTCCAACAATAGCGCGCCCTGGCAACGGTGCAATATCCTTCAAAAAAGAGGTATGGACACGCATGTCACTATCCAGCAAATTCCTGCCCTGCAAGAAGAGGGTGTAATTAACAGATTTGGTAAGTTTCATGTGATAACCCATTTCCGCATTCATCAAAGTATAGCCGGGGGTTTCCGTTTCCAGCACAGCCACGCGATCTTGTTGAACTACACGCGTCAGGTTGAAATTAGCCGACCAGGCATTTTTCTTGAAATCGACATCAAAACCAAATCGCTGCGGCGTCAGCCGCGGAATATTGCCGTTATCCTTCAACCGACCGTAAACGATGTCGGTAAATAAGCGCAAATTAAGCATTTCGGGCAGTAATGTCACAATAGCTTCTGCCTCCAGGCCGTAAAATTTCGCGCGGGTTTGTGCAAAATCCTGTACCAAAAAAGCACCGCGACTATCCAGCACGCCCTCATCATTGACCCTGTCCGCGAACCCATCGCCGTTGCTATCGCGGCTTTGCTGGAAAATGTAATCATTGACATAGTTGTAGAATACATTCACCTTTCCTGTGACCATGCCTGTGGTTTTTTGCAACGCAATGTCGAAGTTATTGGAGGTCTCTTTAGTCAACGCTTGATCCCCCTGCTCAAACGTGTTGGTCGCGACATGAAAACCGTTGGCGTACAGTGCGACAGTATTCGGGGCACGCTGTCCGCGCGTGGCGGTCAAGTCAATCTGATAGCCGTCGATAAATTTCCAGGCGCTTACTGCGGAAATACTATACAGATTAAAGTCACGTGTTTGCAGCAGTGCCGCTTGCGGATTATGCATGGTATGTTCAAAACGCCCGCCCGCTTCGAATTGCCAACGCTGCCAATGGCGTTTTTCAAGCATGAATAATCCGGCGGATTGCGACAAACTGGGTGGCACAAACGCCTCTTCACCCTTTGCGGAAAAATCACGGTTTTGCAGTTGAATGCCCATGATGCCCTGCCAGTTTGCTATCGGCGCATGGGCCAATTCTGCGCGTCCCTCCAATTCCCTGTTTTTAAATCGAGTACCGATTTCATGCTCTGTCAATTCATTATGCCGGTAATCGTTATAATTAAAGCGTACTTTCAGTTGTTCAAACCCCTTGAGCGGATTATCCAGATCACCGGCCAAGCCATAGCGGGTCTGACCCATATCAATTTTGGCGCCTTCCGCACCGGGAATGCCGTAAAAATTGTCCAGCCGTGAAATCGACATCCCCATAAAACCGCGCTCCCCAATATACGCACTACCCACTGATAAATTACTGTAATCGATCGCGCTGTTTTTGATAAAACCGACATCGCTATTGGGATCGTTGATATTGGCATGGCCAGGAATGTGCACATCATTGGTTTTTCTTTTGACGCCCTCGATATTCCAGGACATTCGCCCCTTACTTCCCGATGCAGTCAGCGCGCCGTTGCGCTCTTCCAGGGCGGAATTGAAACGTCCTTCAAAGTTAGCTTGCGGGGTCTTGAACAAACGATCAGGAATGCGCTCATTCACTACATTAACCACGCCACCCGATACACCGCTGCCATATAACAATGTGGACGGTCCGCGCAGGATTTCGATGCGCGAAGCACTCAACGTTTCTGTGGCCACCGCATGATCCGGGCTGATCGTTGAAATATCGCCGGTGCCGATGCCATTCTCCAATACCCGCACGCGCGGGCCATCCTGGCCTCGAATAATCGGACGGCCAGCGCCGGGTCCGAAACTAGTCGAAGAAACCCCCAGTTCGTGCGATAACGTATCGCCCAGATTAGTCTCACGGTTCCGACGCAGACGATCACCTTGCACGACAGTATCCGCCTTGATTCCGGCCGATTCAGCCGAACTTGTAATAGGTGCGGTAATCACGACACCTGGTAACTCGATGTTCTTATTAACGCTTTGTGCGTGAACAGCAGGTATATCCAGCAGTAAAAGTACCAGGATGACTACCAATAACTCACCTTGATACAGCCTACTGACATTATTTAATTTGAGATCAGAATAATCCATGCAGCTTTCCTAATTTAATAGGGTATTTGTTATGCAACTGCGGTTGCATCAATGGAACTGAACAATCATCAGTAATGAATACACATCATGGCAATCCATAGACGACTGCCTGATAATTGATTCAGATCAGGATTAGCTGTTTAATAAATCAAAGAATGTGAAACGGCGGTGCGCGTGAATGGTAGGGAAGGATTGGGTTGTCAAAACGACGTTCCATCGCCCAGAATGACAAGCGGCGACGTGATGCTGAATCGCTCAGGGATAATCCTGCAGCGATCAAGATAATATTTAGTGCGGCAAGTGCAAGGCACTCCAGGCAGATTTCATCGAGATCAACGCCTTCATCACTGTCGGTTTCAGCAACATCGAGCACATCGGTTTGTGCAAAATGTGTAAAAGCATGTGCCATCAAAAAGACCGGCACAGACAATAATGCGAGCGTTAAAAATAGAAATAAGCTTTTGCGTATCATTGAAGTTTCAAACGGATTGTATAACCACAGAAATTCTCCCGACTTCCTGCAACATAAGCTTTTTCAACCACAGTCGGCACACAGGCCTTTTACCGTTAATTCGATTTCCTGAAATCGATAACCCGTTGGCAGATGCCAGTTTCGTTCAATCGTTAAAGCATCCAAACAAATCACTTGTGCACAACACATACATTTAAAGTGCGCATGTTGATGCGTATTATGCACTCCACGATTGGCATGGTAGCGCCACACCCGGTCATCGCTGGTTACCTTGTGGATCAGATTTTTCCCGGCAAGCCATTCCAACGCGCGATACAAAGTCACTCGATCCAGCTGCACTGCTTCCGGTAAACGTTGTTCAATTTCCCGATGTGTCATCGCTTGCTGTTCAGCCAGCAAAATAGCCAGTATGCCAATTCTGCCTGCCGTTGCCCGACCGCCGTTCTGCTGAATCATATCTTCAGCGGTGATGTGTAACTGATTAAGCATGGTTAAATATAAACGCAACAATGTTGCATGGATTGTAATGGAATCAATTTCTCGATGCAATCGATGATTTATTCAGCGCTGGGAGCGAATAAGTTTATCTCGCGATAAAGTGGAAATTGTTTATAATAAAAAACATGAAAGTGCACAACTACAAATGGATATTGGTTTTTTTCATGTTATGGTTGCCAGCGCAAGGCGCGGCAGCAGCTGTTTTGTCGGTGTGTGTGCAAGAAAAAAGCGTCAACAGTCATCATGACCAATCAACGATAACCGTCGACAGTCATCATCACGATGATTGTCATAAGCAAACAGCTGATAATACAATCGATCATTTGTTAGCCAGCTTGCCATGCGACAACAGTTCTTGTGATGCTTACAGTAATACACCGATTCTGTCGGGCTATACGGCGTCCGTGCTGACTACCGATACTTCCATTATCACCGCATTGAATTCCGGCTTCGTCTCATTTGTGCCGGAACAACCGCAACGTCCTCCTTTGACTGCCTCTCTGTAGAAATCCGCCTGTAATCCGGGCAAAAAACCATTACTCGCATCTATTCTGCGCCCCAATGAAAGGGATACGTAGATGGTGCATGATCGCAAACCATCAGCTGTGCTTTTTTAATAACAGCAACGCCGATGGGATTACCTATCAGGAGGTTGACATGTTCCTTAGATTCGTCATTAACACGCATCAGCAACAACGCAATTGCATCAGGAGCTCACGGTGAAGCGCGCGGCGGGCATGCCCATGATTGCGCTGACTGTTATCGCGATTACAACCACTGCGCAGGGACAGGAAATTGCTGCCAGCAAAACTGGCACAGCAATTCTTACGCAATCTATCCCACAAAAAACCTTTGCAGCATCCAGCTCGCGCAATACCACACTGCTGCCAGCCTTGATTACCGAAACACTGGAAAATAATCCGGAAATTCAAGCCGCGCATCAGGAGCGCGAAGCGGCCCAGCACCGCATAGCACCGGCAGAAGCGCTGGATGATCCGATGCTCGAAGCGGGGGTGATCAATGCGCCGTTGGCGTCGTCGCCATTCAATCGCGAGGATATGACCATGAAAATGATCGGCCTGTCCCAACGGCTGCCTTTTCCCGGCAAACGCGGTTTGCGTAAAGAGGTTGCCAGCAAGGATGCGGACGCGATTGAGCAGGGCTATCATGAAACAGTGAATCGCGTCGTGCATGATCTCAAAACAGCCTATTTTGATCTGGGGTTAACGCTGGAAATGATCAAGCTGGTTGAAAAAAACAAACAAACACTCGAACATTTTCTGCATATTGCTGAAGAGCGCTATCAAGTAGGACAAGGTAGTCAGGCTGACGTGCTGAAAGCGCAGACACAAGTATCGAGAATGCTGGACAGGCTGCTGGGTCTGGCACGCGAGCAACCGGTGTTTGAGGCGGAATTGATCCGTGTCCTGGGACGCAACGCCAAGGGCGAGATTCCGCTTCCGATGTCGCTGCACATTCAAGAAGTCCCTCTGATGCTGGAGACGTTGCAACAAGAAGCATTGGCGCAGCGCCCGCAATTGCTGGCATTGCAAAGTCTGATTGCACGCAGTGAGAAATCCGTCGATTTGGCACGTAAGGCATATTACCCGGATTTCGATGTGCGCTTATCGTATGGCCAACGTGACAACATGCTGGACGGTACCCGGCGCGACGACATGGTCAGCATGACGGTAGCCGTCAATCTGCCGGTATGGCGCGGCAATAAAATCCAGCCGCGCATCATGGAATCTGAAGCGATGCGCGACCAGGCGACCAGTTTATATCAAGCGCAAAGTAATGAAATCGCGGCAAGACTGCGCCAGCAAATCGCTATGGCGGAACAAAGCCTGAAATCGATAAAACTCTATCAAACCGCCATTTTGCCACAGGCGAAATTGACGGTTGAATCCGCATTGGCAGCTTATCAAGTGAATCGAATCGACTTTCTGACCCTGCTGGATAATCAGATGACGGTATTCGATTACCAGACCAATCTCATCGCCGCGATGGCGAATTACAACAAAGCATTGGCGGAAATCGATTGGCTGGTTGGCAAAAAACAGCACTAACTGATACCGATTATGGAGTTTTCTATGCAAACCATTGCAAAACTGATCATCGCTGCAATTGCGCTGATTGCCACGCTGGCCACAGGTTACTGGTGGGGCCATACGCAATCACAGACAGACGCCGCAGCTACTTCACCGCAAGCGGCCAACGTCAAAAAAAAGATTCTTTATTACCGCAATCCGATGGGGTTGCTCGACACATCTCCGATTCCCAAAAAAGATCCGATGGGCATGGATTATTTACCGGTTTATGAAGGCGAAGGCGATGAATCGCCGTCGGATCAAGCCATCGTGACCCTCAGCACGGAAAAAGTGCAAAAGCTCGGCGTGCGCACCGAAGCAGCGATGTTGCGCGAGCTGATACGCACTGTACGCGCGGTGGCGACGGTTCAGACCGATGAGCGCAAACAATCCACTGTGGTGACCAAGTTTGAAGGCTGGATTCACCGGCTGTACGTCAATACCACCGGGCAAGCGGTCAAGAAAGGCGATGCGCTGATGGATGTGTACAGCCCTGAGTTAATTACCGCGCAACAGGAATACCTGATTGCGGTACGCGGTTTGCAAGCAGTCGCCGATAGCGATGCGGATGTACGCGCCGCGATGCAACGGCTGGTTGTCGGTGCGCTGCAAAAATTGCGCAACTGGGATATCGCGGAAGCTGAATTGCGGCGCCTGCAGCAAACCGGAAACGTGCAGCAGTACATGACTTTGCGCGCACAAGCTGACGGCGTGGTGCTGGAAAAGAAGGCCATCATGGGGCAGCGCTTTATGCCAGGTGAAACGCTGTATCAAATCGCCGATTTATCGAGTGTGTGGATGCTGGCCGATGTGTTCGAACAAGACCTGGGCATGATCCATCCCGGCCAGTTGGTCACCATTCGGGTGGATGCTTATCCCGACAAGGTTTTCAACGGCGAAGTGGCATTTGTTTATCCGACGGTAACGCCCGAGACGCGCACCGCCATTGTGCGCATCGTGCTGCCTAATCCCGATGGGCTGTTGAAGCCCGACATGTATGCACGTGCCGAATTTGCATCGTTCCACAGCAAAAACAAAGTATTGACCATACCGGATTCCGCTGTACTGGATACTGGTACCCGCCGGGTGGTATTGGTCGATCTCGGCACGGGTCGTTATGAACCGCGCACGGTGAAGCTGGGTATGCACGCCGATGGTTATGCTGAAGTACTGGGCGGACTTCGGACCGGTGAAACGGTGGTGGTCAAGGCGAATTTCTTGATCGACGCGGAAAGCAATTTTAAAAGCGCACTCAACAGTTTTGGCCATACCACCTATTACCCGGTGTCCGGTGAGCAGGAAATCGAACCCAGTTCAGCGGTGCTGTCGGCTTCACAAGTGCAGTATCGCGGGGAAGGCAGCATTGAAGCGATTGATTTCACGCACGCGACCGTTACCCTCGCACATGGCCCGATTGAAAGTTTGAAATGGCCGGCAATGACCATGGACTTCCGTTTTCTGGAGCCGGCGTTACTGCAATCTTTCAAGCCCGGCCAGAAAGTTATCTTTGAAATCGCCGAAGAATCGGCTGGCGAGTTTGTCATTGTGCGCATCCAGCCAGCAGCTACCTTTCACGATCATTAAGCGTTTGCCGGAATTGAGACTGAGAATCCGACAAACGCCAGAGGAGCGCCAACATGCTTAGAAATATCATCGAATGGTCGATCCGGCACGTTTTTCTGGTGTTGCTGAGTACGACTTTTATCGTCGGCTGGGGCATTTACGCATTATCGAAAATGCCGATCGATGCGATTCCGGATCTGTCCGATGTGCAGGTTATTATTTATACGGAATACCCTGGTCAAGCGCCGCAAGTAGTCGAAGACCAGGTGACTTATCCGCTCACCACCGCCATGCTCGCTGTACCTAGATCCAAAGTTGTGCGTGGTCAATCCGCGTTCGGGGTTTCATTCATCTATGTCATTTTTGAGGACGGCACCGACATTTACTGGGCGCGTTCGCGCGTGCTGGAATATCTGAATTTTGCCGCCAACCAGCTACCTCGGGATGTGCGGCCTGCACTGGGCCCGGATGCCACCGGTGTCGGTTGGATTTATCAATATGTCGTCACCGCCAAGGATCGCACGCTGGACGAATTGCGTACCATCCAGGACTGGTTCCTGCGCTATCAATTAACCACCGTGTCCGGCGTATCGGAAGTCGCCAGTGTCGGCGGGTTTGTCAAAACCTACCAAATCACCGTCGATCCGCGCCGCCTGCAAGCCTATGACATTCCGCTGAAACGCATCACCGAAGTCATTGCCGCCAGCAATCGCGATGTTGGCGGGCGTGTTATCGAATTGGCCGAAACCGAATATATGGTGCGCGGCCGCGGCTATCTACACAGCATCAGCGACCTGGAAAATCTGGTGGTCCGTGCGCATATCGGCAAGCCCGTGCTGCTACGCGATATCGCCCGCGTCGAACTGGTTCCCAGCGAACGCCGCGGCATCACCGAACTGAATGGCGAAGGCGAAGCGGTATCCGGCATTGCGGTGGCGCGTTATGGTGAGAATGCGCTGGATGTGATTCATGATCTCGAAGCGAAAATAGATCAGATCAAATCCGGTTTGCCACAGGATGTTTCGGTTGAATCGGTTTACAACCGTTCCGAGTTGATTCATCGCGCTATTGCGACGCTGAAAGCAGTATTTATCGAGCAAATCGTCATTGTCGCGCTGGTTTGCGCGGTATTTCTGATGCATGCACGTAGCGCGCTGGTGGCGATCATCATGTTGCCGATCGGCGTGCTAATCGCGTTCATCGCCATGGCGCAGCTGGGCATCAATTCCAATATTATGAGTCTGGCCGGTATTGCGCTGGCGATTGCGGAAATGACCGATGCCGCCATCGTCATGGTGGAGAATGCGCACAAGCATCTGGCGCGTCTCAGGCCGGGCGAATCCCGTACCAATGCGGTGATTACTGCCTGCAAGGAAGTCGGCCCGTCGCTGTTTTTCAGCCTGCTGATCATCACCGTGTCGTTCCTTCCGGTATTTGCGCTAGAAGCGCAGGAAGGACGCATGTTCCAGCCGTTGGCCTACACCAAAACATTTGCCATGGCAGGCGCGGCAATCCTGTCCATTACGCTGGTTCCGGTGCTGATTTTGCTGCTGATCCGCGGTCATGTTCCACGTGAAGCCGATAATCCGCTGGGGCGCCTGATGATTCGCTGGTATCAACCCATTGTGGCTGGGGTTATGCGCTGGAAAAAATCCATTCTGGTCATTGCACTGGTTGTACTGGGCGCTACAGTTTATCCGGCGATGAAGCTGGGAACGGAATTTATGCCAACGCTGAACGAAGGCACGCTGCTGTACATGCCCGTCACATTGCCGGGAATCTCCGTGACCAAAGCGGCAGAAACCATGCAGACGCAGAATAAGATTATCAAGAGTTTCCCTGAAGTAGCGTCGGTTTTCGGCAAAGCGGGGCGCGCCGATACCGCGACCGATCCTGCGCCATTGGAAATGACCGAAACCATCATTAACCTGAAACCCGAACAGGAGTGGCGCCCCGGCATGACCATCGACAAATTGATTGCCGAACTCGATCAGGCGTTGCAAATCCCCGGTGTCGCGAACGCCTGGACCATGCCGATCAAAAACCGCACCGACATGCTGGCAACCGGCATCCGCACACCCGTCGGCATCAAAGTGTTTGGCAACAACCTGAATGAAATCGAAACGCTCGCCCGGCAGATCGAAGCCGTGGTCAAAACCGTACCCGGCACCGCCAGTGCGTATGCCGAACGCATCACCGGTGGTTATTACCTGGATATCGAACCGGATCGTCTGGCGTTGGCGCGTTACGGTTTGGCGGTCGGCGATTTGCTCGAAGTCATTTCGGTGGCGCTGGGCGGCGCCGTCATTACCACCACGGTGGAAGGCCGCGAGCGTTTTGATGTCGCCATCCGCTATCCGCGCGAACTGCGCAGCGACCCGCAAGCCATCGCCACGCAAGTGCTGGTGCCGGCCCAAGGAGGCACCATGATTCCGCTGGGTCAACTGGCGAAAATCAAGCTGGTGCAAGGCCCGCCGAGTATCCGCACGGAGAATGCGCTGCTATCCGCCTACATTTTCGTCGATATCCGCGACCGCGATATCGGCGGCTATATCGCCGATGCGCAACAAGCCGTGCGCGAGCAAGTGCAGTTCCCGCCCGGATACTATGCGACCTGGAGCGGACAGTTTGAATATATGCAACGCGCCACCGAGAAATTGAAACTGGTAATACCGCTGACGATTTTGATGGTGTTTCTGCTGGTGTACCTGAATTTTGGCCGCTTAACCGAAACGCTGATCGTCATGCTGTCGGTACCTTTTTCTCTGGTTGGCGGCATCTGGCTGATGTATTGGCTGAATTACAACCTGAGCATCGCCGCAGTGGTCGGCTTCATCGGCCTGATCGGCATCGCCGCGGAATCCGGCATGGTCATGCTGGCCTTCATCGACCAATCGTTGACCACCATCACCCGGCAACGCAAATCGATGGCCGAGAAAGTCACGCTGACGGATCTGTATGAAGCCGTCGTACAAGGCGCTGTCTATCGCATCCGCCCGGTGATGATGACCATCGTCGGCAGCGTGGTCGGCTTGCTGCCGGTCATGCTCAGCACCGGGACGGGTTCCGAAGTCATGCGCCGCATCGCCGCGCCTATGGTCGGCGGCATGGTCTCGGCGACGATTTTAACTTTGATAATCTTCCCGGCGGTGTATGCGGTGGTGAAGGGGGTTTCGATACGGCGAGCGCTGAAAAACGGTTAAATCAGCCTTAATAGGCTTCAGTCAGCCATCGATTCTGTACTCGGCCAGCAAGTCATCCATATCTTCACTCACGCCATAGCCGAAGTTATTGTGACTAATGTTGCGCACAGCGTCTAACCGCGTCCACAGAGAATCGCGTTGCGCCTCAGGCAAAGCGGCGATGGCTTTCAGTGCTTGCTCGAACATTCGTATCAGCGCATCCAGGTAACTTTCATCCTCAATACCGACATTATTGCTGAAACCCGTTGCACACTCGCAATAGAACACCATCAACTCAGCCACCCCTTCCGCCTGGCCAATGGCTTTTTTGTAATCGCTAATCGCCTTTTTCGCTTTAGTCACCGAATAGTCCTGATCCTTAAAAACATCAGGCCACACCCAACGACTAATGGTTGCTTTGTAGGGCTTCAATACATCACCACCCAGATTAAAGCGGGCGTGCAGAAAAATCTGGTTGTCCTTATTAGCGGCGTAGAGATCTTGCACCAGTCCCAGCAAGCCATCTCGGTCAAAATGCGCCAATTTGGCTTTAACATCAGTCCAGGTTGGGTTAATTTTCTTGGCGACCATTATTCAGTTTCCTCCTTTTTACGATATGGCTTGTTCCACGATGACATCTGCCAGTTTTTTCTGCAATTGACTGGAATTGGCGATAGTGGTTTATCTTTCTTGATCTTCCCATCAGCCAGCAACTTGGCTTTTTCCGTCTGTCTGCGCTTCAGCAATTCACCGGTCGGTTCATCATTCGGCTCTTATAGTACCAGCTTGTCCCGCACAGCCAGTTCCAGAATCAGCTCGCGCAGTTTCTTGATACCTTAACATTTACCCCATTTCCCACTTCGACCACGGCCTGATTTCTTTTCCGTTTCGGCGGTTGTCCAGTGTCGAATTGATCAGTCAACAATAATGGCATGGTGCTCATGCTTTACCACCCTTGGCCGGCAATTGCGGCATGGCACGCTTCATAAAGGTATCAAACAAAGGTACGGTAAATACGGCGGCGACATCGCCGGAGCGTTGCGGTTCTGCGCCCAACTCAGCCAGAGCGCGCAGATAGTCTTTTTCACGCGGGGTCAGTCGATCAAAGCGCACACGGAAAAAATTGGCATCGAGACGCTCGATGATTCGGGGTGTCGCGTGTTTTACATCGGCTAATTGTACCGGCGATTGCGGGGCATAGGAGGCGTGCCTTACAATTTACACAGAGACCACGGAGGATTTTGTGCTGCACTGAATCTTTGGTTTTTACCAAATACGCCGGATACCATAATGATCGAATAAACTTTCATTACTGATGAGCGGTATGTTCAAAGCCTGTGCTTGTGCAATCAACATAATGATCGAATGGATCGCGGTGAGGCCCGGGCAAACTACCGGCGCGCAAAGCGTGATCGCTAGTAATGTCAAGCAGCGTGAACCCCTGGCTGATCAGGCATTCATAGAAGCTCGTAGCAACATCCTCATGGCAATTTCCCAAGCAGATGCCGCACTGACCAAAATACGGTGCTCGGTCGTTTCGATCCAGCTGCGAGCTGTCCATGATAAGTGCTCGTCGCCGTCCAGCCACCAAAGCAAAGTATGCGTATCCAGCAAAGCTTTCAATTATTGCTCCCAAGCTGCTAATTCTTCGTTCGGCAATGGTTCGAAAAAAGCTTCGGTGACCGTAGCCTTGCCTCGCATTGCACCAAACTGCCGCTTGTGCGACGATGAAATCACTGGCACCAGTTTAACAACAGGATTTTTACCTTTGGCAATCACCACCTCTTCGCCCGCACAGGCTTGTTCGATAAGCTGGGAAAGATGTGTTTTTGCAGTATAGATCGTGTAGGTTTTCATACATTTAGCCTGACTTGGCTAGGATTAGTTAGTCAAGAATTATACGACCGGTTGTTAGTTACAGCAATGATGGTACGACTTGAGTAGGATGCCACTCTATTATTGATTAACAAAGATTCCTCTCTACGTTCGGAATGACAGTGCGGATTATTCAAGATGCCCCTAACGTAAAGCTTTATTCGTACCCATAAACGCTCCCAACGACTTTACCCATTCCGGTTGCATAAAAATGAACCCGGTATTGTGCCCGCCTTCCAGCGTCAAAAACTGCTTGGGTTCTGAGGCTGCTTGAAACAACTGTTGTCCATGCGCAAACGGAATGATCTCATCTTGCGGGCTATGCGCGATAAGCACCGGGCAAGTCACCGATTGCAGTGATTCCAGCGTGTTGTACTGAAAACGGGTGATCCAGCGCACCGGCAAGAATGGGTAAATCTCTGCGGCCAAGTTGGGAACGGAAGTGAATGTGGAAGCCAGCACCAGCAAGCCAGGCTTTTCACGCGCAGCCAGCCAGGCGGCTACAGCACCGCCCAGCGATTCGCCGTACAGTACAATTTGCGCCGGTGCAATGCCTTGGGTTTCAGTCAAATAATGCCAAGCAGCTTGCGCATCCAGATACGTGCCGGATTCCGAGGGAGTACCGCTGCTTTGACCATAGCCACGATAATCCAACAGTAACGTGTTATAGCCAAGCTGCTTGAACATTGTCAGATAATCCAGGCGATGGGAAATATTTCCAGCGTTGCCGTGAAAAAACAGCACTGTCCCCTTGGCGTCTGGCACGGGCACCCACCAGCCATGCAGCGTTTCGCCATCACTGGTAGCGATATGCATCGAGGTGTAATCCAGGCCGATTTTCTTGGGCGTTTGGCTGATTGGCTGCTGCGGAAAATACACCAGATGGGATTGGCCAAAATACACCAGCAGCACTACCGCCAGATACGCGACCCCAAACATCACGAACAAACCAAGCAGCATGCGCATGCTTGTGTGTTACTCAGATTCGCGTAAATTAATCACGATATCCACGCCAAGCTTACCGGTGGTAAATGCAGAATCGCTGAAATTCGGAAAGCCATTCAGATTTTCCGGATTGTTCGATAAACCAAAAGGTTCACGTGGCAACAGATTCCAGTGTTTTTTTAATTTACGGTCTCCGTCTTTATCGTGATAGACGGCCACTGCGTATGTGCCGGGCTGGTCGAGATTCATGCAGACCTTCTGCTGTCCTTCTGCCGCCGGGATACGAACCTTGCGTTTGCGCCCTTTTTTGAACAGAAAATTATCCGGATCATCATACAATTCAACGTTTAAAACACCGCCAACTCCAACATTATTGACAGTCACCCGGATCTGCGCCACTTCTGCGTTACAGGCATCCGGCGCTTCATGCGGCATGATGCGCAGTGCTTCGGATGCATGGGTTTGTGAGGAAATCAATAAGCCCAATGTGAAGATCAGAGCCGGTTTAGCGAATGGTGTAGATAACAGGGAAGTGATATGGGATAGCATGGTTTTCATCGATAGGATTTTTTGTTTTGTAAAGAGTGAATGGTTTACTATAACCGCATCGCTTAGATTAATAAAACTACGACCGAAGTGCAATGCCGTTCGTTCCGGGAATCCATGAACAAGGAGCAACTGAAAAAACTCGAAGCCGATCTGAAGTCGAGCGAATATGCTACACCGCTGCTGAGATTTATCCTCCCTAAAATTGCTGATTTTTCTGATATCAAATACAGTCAACAGGTAAAGCCTAAATAGGAAACGATATGATTGATAACACCACAAAGACCTTGCTACAGCGAGGCATGATAGCGTTTCTGGGTTTTCTGGTTGCGACCAGCGTTCTGGCTCAGGATGGTCCGCAACCGCGACTGCCGACGATCCAATTGACAGCCGGCATGTACGTTATTCAAGCAGAAGTGGCGCAAACTCCAAGGGAGCAGACCATCGGAATGATGCACCGCCAGACGATGGGGATCAACGAAGGCATGCTGTTCATCTATGACAGCCTACAGGTACGCTGCTTCTGGATGCGCAACACGCTGTTGCCGCTGACCATTGCCTTCATCGCCGACGATGGCAGCATCGTGAACCTTAAGGACATGGCGCCCAAAACCGAGATCTCGCACTGCTCCGCTGGACCGGTACGTTACGCGCTGGAGATGAATCAGGGCTGGTTCGACAAACGCGGTTTGAAACCCGGCTTCAAACTGCGCGGGAAGCTATTCAAACCGACAGACGCGCAGTGATGACGTAATTCTGGTTCTGGCAGCTTTTTTGAATAACCTGCTAATGTCCCCGTCCCCCGGCACGACGCGGTGCAGGCGCGCGATTTGTCGTAGGGCGTGCAAAGCCAGCGACAACAGGTTTTTTAACTGCCGGTTTTTTAGTGGTTTGGTTTTTCGGCTTGTTGCGTGAAGGTATCGCGCCGCGCGGTTCGCCACCGCGGCCATTTTTTATCGGCTCGGCTTTAATGCGTGGATCAGGTTCAAAACCGGCAATCACCTGACTGGGTATTTCGCGCTTGACCAGCTTTTCGATCCCTGTGAGCAGCTTCAATTCATCGATACACACCAGCGACACGGCATCCCCTTCTGCACCTGCACGGCCTGTACGGCCAATGCGGTGAACATAATCTTCAGCCACATTGGGCAGTTCATAGTTAACCACGTGCGGTAGCTCGCTGATATCAATACCACGCGCAGCAATATCGGTTGCCACCAGTACTTGCAAACTACCTGTTTTGAATTTTGCCAACGCCAGCGTGCGTGCCGACTGGCTTTTATTGCCATGAATGGCAAGCGATTGAATGCCATTCGCCGTCAAAAACTCGGCCAGCTTGTTGGCGCCATGTTTGGTACGGGTAAACACCAGCACTTGTGACCAGCGGTGTTGTTTGATCAAATGAGCAAGCAGTTCTTTTTTGCGTTCACGATCTACCGGGTGCACCACATGGGTCACTTTATCGGCAATCGCATTGCGACGCGCTACTTCGATCAACACCGGTTTGTTGAGCAGGCTATCCGCCAGGGTCTGAATTTCATTCGAGAACGTGGCTGAAAACAATAAATTCTGCCGTTGCTTCGGCAGTAATGCGAGAATCTTTTTGATGTCGCGGATAAATCCCATGTCCAGCATGCGGTCGGCTTCATCCAGCACGAGAATCTCAATCTGCGACAGACTCAGCGTGTTTTGCTGTACATGATCCAGCAACCGCCCTGGTGTCGCAACCAGAATATCCACGCGGCTTTTCAGGCGGGCGATCTGCGGATTGATATTGACGCCGCCGATCATGATCATCGAACTTAATTTCAGGTATTTGCCGTAATCACGCACGCTTTCTTCCACTTGTGCCGCGAGTTCGCGCGTGGGAACAAGAATCAGAGCCCGTATCGGCGGCCGCCCGCTGGATGGTCCTTTGATACTTCTATCGGAAAGGCGATGCAGGATAGGCAGCGTAAAACCGGCCGTTTTGCCGGTGCCGGTCTGTGCACCGGCCAGTAAGTCACCGCCAGCCAATACGGCTGGAATGGCTTGTTTTTGAATCGGAGTGGGAACCGTGTAGCCACGTTCAGTGACAGCACGAATAATTTCATCGGACAAGCCGAAAGCAGAAAAAGACATAAAACTCCAGGAAGGTAAATGGTCTGTCAGCCCGATTATGGCATAACAGGTAAGGGAAGCGGATGAAGAGTATCGCCATAAATCCAAATCTTGTGAGGAGTATAATATGGCCGAATATTAAAATCTCAACAATAACCGATAAATTTCCCTCATACTTCTATATACTTATTCGACAGCTTATTGAGTGTTTCTTAAAGCTATTGTGTGAAACAGATTCAAAATTTATGATTAACCGCATACATTCGTTACGAACTGGCTTTGTATGTTTAAATTTTGACTCTCTTGTTGATGTAGTAACAACATATTGAATTCTTCGGCTGCCATCGGCTTACCAAGGAGATACCCTTGTATCTCGTCGCATCCCATATCTCTTAGCTTTGCAAGCTGTGAATCGGTTTCGACCCCTTCGGCCACAACCTCCATTTCAAGAGTATGGGCCAGTTTGATTATCGCAGAAACAATAGCACTACCTTCGTGATCATATTCATCCAAGCCATTGATGAAGAATCGATCTATCTTCAGTTGCTTGACGCGAAAGCGCTGTAAATAGGCAAGACTTGAATAACCGGTTCCAAAATCGTCGATTGCGATTTCAAAGTTATTTTTCTGGAATTCATGAATCATTTCAGCAGTCCTAGCCGCATCTTGCATCGCAACGGTTTCGGTGATTTCAAACATGATCTTTTCGCTTGAAACTTGCTCGCGATCAAGGATATTCAGCATTGTTTGAACCAAATCCGGTTGCTCCAATTGCCGCGGCGATAAATTAATAGCCACTTTAATCAGCGGCAACCCACTGGCTTTCCAGCGGCATATTTGCCGGCATACTTCGCGTACTACCCAGTAGCCAATTTGAATAATTTGCCCGGAACGCTCGGCAATCGGGATAAATTCCTTGGGCGACAAAAAACCCAGTTTGGGATGATGCAAGCGAAGCAATGCTTCAGTACCGGTCAGTTTGCCATTGTCACCACGAAATTTGGGCTGAAAGCATAAAGAAAAATTGCCGACCTTAATCGCTTCGTGCAAAACACTCTGAATTTCCAGTGTTCGGACAGCCGCCTCATTCATACTGGTTTCGAAAAAACGGTAAGTGCTGCGCCCGCCGCGCTTTGCTTCATACATTGCGGTATCCGCATTTTTCAACAAGATTTCTGCTGTCTCGCCGTCCTGAGGAAATATGGAAATACCGATACTGGGTGTTACCTGCAGTGACTGTTGATTAATCCACAGATCTGTACGCATACGATACAACACGCTTTCCGCCATTTCAGCGGCAGCTTCCGGAGATGCGAGATTGTCCAGTAGCACAACAAATTCATCGCCACCCAGCCGTGCGACGGTATCGCCGCTACGGACGCATTGCAATAATCTTTGCGCAAATGTGTTCAAGATTTCGTCACCGGCAGAGTGCCCTAATGAATCATTGATCGCCTTGAATCCATCGAGATCCATGAAAAAAATAGCAAACATATTATTTTGATGCTTGGAAATAATAATCGTATGCTTGATCCGCTCCATCAGCGTCCATCGATTAGGCAATCCCGTCAACAGGTCGAATGTTGCCATGTGGACGATTTTGCTGTTGAGTTGAGATACCGAGCCGAGCAGAAAATTTTCCCTGGCGTTGAAGCGTGACAATATCAGCGTCACACTCAGAATTACAAAGGTGAATAAGATAGTAGTGATTGCAAGCCATTGCGAATCGAAGCTGCTGGCGGCGCCGCTTACCGATTCGCTCGGAAAATGAGATGCGGCCATGCTCATGTAATGCATTCCTGTGATTGCAATACCCATCACGCAGGCTGCACCAATACGCCTGGTGATTACACTTTTTTGATTTGTGCTATCGAACTTATAGGCGACCCAAAGCGCTATATTAGCTGCGCTAATGCCAATTACAACTGAAATGGTGAGCAACGCCAGATCGTACTGAATAGCGGGATGCATCTGCATGGCCGCCATTCCGGTATAATGCATGGCGGCAATGCCAACGCCCATCAGAGTTCCGCTCGCGATAAGTCGCAAAGTCGTCAATTCCGTTTGGGTAACACCATAGAGCACTAAATAAGAGAAGAATATTGCAATGATCAACGAATAACCAGTTGTTATCAAATCATAACCTAGCGGGATCGGCAACGAGAAAGCCAGCATTCCAATGAAATGCATCGACCATATACCGATACCCATTGCCGCCGCGCCGCCAACAAGCCAAGCATGGCGGATCCGGCGCCCGGCCAATGCGGATATGTAGCTCGACAGATCAAGCGCAGTATAAGAAGCAAGTGTGGCGACTAAAAAAGACGACACAACAAGCCAATAATCATAGGTAGTGGCATGCATCGAGATTTATTACCGAAACAGTTATAAGAAAAGCATATAACGTTTGCACAAGCTTTTTCTTGAATGATCACACACTACTTCCAAAACATATATGCATACGTTAATTCCGCTTACTACCCAAATAATATTATTATATTACAGCACCCTATGTCGACCATAACTCAATCTTAAATTTTTCTGGTTCAAAAATAACCCTAAATTATGGCAGTATTCACAAGCATTAATCACCAGGAATAATATGAGCGATCGCTCAATCATTTGTTGGCATGAAGCAGGGGAGGAGAAATCAGCTCGATGGCATTCAGAAAAGGACTTGCCGCCACCCAAGCGTGTACAAGTTATCGATGATCGCATGACAGCCGATACGGTTTACCGTTTGGCTTGTGAAGGTACCGCGCTGTTGTGGCAAGGCGATTTCCAAAATGCGCGCCAATTATTGCAGGCATTGGCGCGGCGCATCGATAAAAAACGCCCAACGAAAAAAACCGAAAAATTAGCAGCATCCCCCGCAGAAACCTTTCATCTGCATCGCCAGACGCAATCGCAGCGTGCCCGCACCTTGGGTAATTTACTCATCCCCTTCAATGCCGACCACAGCATTCCATTACGTCGCGCGCCCGATGTACGCGCAGCCTGCTTGGAAGCGTATGGCCCAAGTACCGAAGCGTATATCGCTTCACTGCGCGAATTGCAGGGATTGATCGGTGCTTACGAATGGCGCAAGAAAGGCATTGAAATTCCGGCCTTGGGCGCACGGATTCATCCACATTATGGCGTTTTTGCGCCGATTCGCAGCGAGTATGTGGAATTGGTTGCAGAAGCGCCATTACCCCAGCTTGTTGCGCAGCAATCGGTCGCTTTCGATATCGGCACCGGGACAGGCATACTGGCTGCTGTGCTGGCGCGTCGCGGCATCCAACACATCATCGCCACCGATCAGGATGGCCGTGCTTTGAACTGCGCGCGCGACAACTTGACCCGCCTTGGCCTCATCAACCAGGTTGACGTCATTCAAGCTGACCTTTTCCCCACAGGGCAAGCCGCGCTGATCGTATGCAATCCGCCGTGGATTCCGGCACGACCCAGTTCCCCGCTGGAACACGCAATATTCGACCCGGAAAGCCGCATGCTGCGCGGATTTCTGCACGGCCTCAACACCCATCTGGCACCCGGCGGCGAAGGCTGGCTGATCCTGTCCGATTTTGCCCAACATTTGGGGTTACGTACACGTGATGAATTGTTGTCCGCGATTGACGCGGCAAGCTTGAAAGTCTTGAGTAAAACCGATATCAAACCCCATCATCCGCGTGTCTCGGATACCAGCGACCCACTGCATGCTGCCCGTGCTGCGGAACTTACTTCGTTATGGCGGCTAACCACAAAATGACGATGGGTAGGTAAGCAAGAATTTTCCTGCAATACAGCAGGGATGAAGTCTGTATTTTTAGAAACGGTCTATAAATCTGTGTATTTTTTTGCGCTTCCCTTGGATTTCTCAACCGGATACTTCAACGCATTTTTCTCAATCTTCTCCAGTACGATTTGTTTCACATCCAAATCGTACTTTTCAGCCAGCAGAAAAGCAAACGCCAAAACATCGGCCAATTCTTCTTTCACTTTGTCGATATCCGCTTGCTCGGAAGACTTCCACAAAAAAGCTTCCAACAATTCACCAGCTTCAATATTCAGCGCCAGCGCAAGATCTTTTGGGTTGTGAAACTGCGCCCAATCGCGCTCATCGCGAAATTTAAGGAGGGCTTCGGTGATTTGTTGGATGTCGTTCATTTGAAGTGAGCGTTAATAGTGATAACGGAGCTGGGCAACGAACAAATCATTACCAGCAACTTTATAGACAATTCTGTGCTCATCATTGATACGCCTTGACCAATAACCCGATAGGCTATGCTTCAGCGGCTCTGGTTTGCCAATCCCCTCAAAAGGATGTTGTTGAATAGCTTTAATCAAAAGATTAATTCTTTTTAGCATAGGCTTATCAGTTGCCTGCCAGTACAGATAATCCTCCCAAGCTTTAGAGGAAAAAATCAGATTCATTCACTCAGTTTTTGCTCAATGCCTTTCCCTGTTTCAAGCTCAGCAATAGATTCCAATAAATGACGTGCATTGGCAGGTGAGCGAAGTAAATAGGTCGTTTCTTCCATCGCCTGATAATCTTCCAAGGAAATCATCACTACGGGCGCTTCCCGTTTGCGAGTGATAATGACAGGCGAATGATCATTGCAAACCTGTTCCATTGTTTTGGCTAAATTGGCACGAGCGGCTGTATAACTGATAGCATCCATAATAATCTCATTTACAGTACAGAATAAAGTACAGCAAGTTTAGCATGCGTACTCAGAACGTCAATTTAAATGACTATAAAGCGCCTGACGATTACCGACTAATCGGCTTATACCGTATCCGTTTCGGTTTCGCACCTTCTTCGCCCAAACGTTTTTTCTTGTCGGCTTCGTATTCCTGGTAATTGCCGTTGAAGAAGGTCCATTGCGATTCGCCTTCGGCGGCGAGGATGTGCGTGGCGATGCGGTCGAGGAACCAGCGGTCGTGCGAGATAACCAGCACGCAACCGGCGAATTCCAATAATGCATCTTCCAGCGCACGCAGCGTTTCCACGTCGAGATCGTTGGAAGGTTCGTCGAGCAGCAGCACGTTGCCGCCGGAAATCAGTGTTTGCGCCAGATGCAAGCGTCCGCGTTCACCGCCGGAGAGCTGTCCGATGATTTTTTGCTGGTCGCCGCCTTTGAAGTTAAAGCGTCCTAAATAAGCACGTGCTGGCGTGGTGTATTTGCCAACCACGAGATTGTCGTTGCCGCCGGAGATGGCATCGAACACGGTTTTGTCGTTTTCCAGTGAGTCGCGCGCCTGATCGACGTGCGCAATCTGAACGGTGTGGCCGATTTTCACTTCGCCGGAATCCGGCTGTTCCCTGCCGGTAATCAATTTAAACAAGGTGGATTTACCCGCGCCGTTCGGGCCGATAATGCCGACAATCGCACCCGGCGGTATCTTGAAGCTCAGATTGTCGATCAGCAGCCTGTCGCCATACGATTTGGAGACACCGGTAAACTCAATGACCTCATTACCCAAACGCTCACCGACGGGAATGAAAATCTCCTGGGTTTCATTGCGTTTCTGGTATTCCTGCGAATTGAGTTCCTCAAAGCGAGCAAGACGTGCTTTGGATTTTGCCTGTCGCCCTTTGGGATTTTGCCGCACCCATTCCAACTCTTGCTTCATCGATTTCATGTGTGCGTCAATTTGCTTGTTTTCTTGCTCCAAGCGCGCTTCTTTCTGTTCCAACCAGTTGGAATAATTACCCTTCCACGGAATGCCATGGCCGCGGTCGAGTTCCAATATCCACTCAGCGGCGTTGTCGAGGAAGTAGCGATCATGCGTCACCGCCACCACAGTGCCGGGAAAGCGCACCAGGAATTGCTCCAGCCACTCCACCGATTCCGCATCCAGGTGATTGGTCGGCTCATCCAGCAACAGCATATCCGGCTTTTCCAGCAGCAATTTGCACAACGCCACACGACGTTTCTCACCGCCGGAAAGATGTCCGATCACCGCATCCCACGGTGGTAAACGCAATGCATCGGCGGCAATCTCCATCTGGTGCTCGGCATCGCTACCGGCTGTGGCAATAATGGCTTCCAGGCGCGCTTGTTCTTCCGCTAGCGCATCAAAGTCAGCACCTTCTTCCGCATAAGCGGCATACACCTCGTCGAGTTTTTTCTGTGCTTGCATCACTTCGCCCAGGCCTTCTTCCACTTCCTGACGCACGGTGTGTTCGGGATTCAGTTGCGGTTCTTGCGGCAAATAACCGATGCGAATATTGGGCAGGCGTTGCACCTCGCCGTCAAATTCCTTGTCCGCGCCCGCCATGATGCGCAACACAGTAGATTTGCCGGAGCCATTCAATCCCAGCAAACCGATCTTGGCGCCGGGAAAAAAGCTGAGTGATATATCTTTGATAATCTGACGCTTGGGAGGAACTATTTTGCTCACGCGGAGCATCGACATTACATATTGAGCCATGAGTTTGATCTTTGTTTATTTAGGAAAAAGTTTAAGACTTGATAGATAGAGAGTTTAGCGTACGTTATCAGGCAATGAAAGCCGCGATTGCCTGGATTATGATCAATCACTCACGCGGCTGATAGACACGAATTTATTATGCTCATCGAAAACCAGCTCGAACGTGCCGTACACGCCATTATTCCGTACCACGGACCGCAAGATATTGGCGGGAAAATGGATAATGCGGCCATCGACTGCCTTCGCAGCCACAGTATCCACTTCACCTTCGTAATAATACAAAAGCTGATAGGCTGGAATTTTAAGCACAACATGCAAACGCTGATACATAAGCAAACCTCACCCGTTTCAAGCTGATAATTAAAATGTAAACCATATAAAATAAGTTCTTTTCGCAAGAATATTTATCATTCTAAGCTCGTAGCTGTTTAAGGTTCTAACTGATTTTATGTTCCTGTATACTTAAAGTCATTCCAGAAATATATTCACATCATACTAGGCTATATTTAAAATAGGATTTGTAGTATCGACATGCTTCGTATGACTTTTCAACGCTTATTACGTGGTGTCAGTGCAAATCGTGAGGCTAAGTATTGGGAACAAGGAATTTTTTCGTGGGAAAACCTTGAACGATACTTAACCCCGCAAGACAGCCTCTTTGCAGATTATGGGCATCTTTTTGCAAAAGCAAGAACCGCTTTTGAAACCAGAGATGCCATCTACTTCGCGAACCTCTTAGATCGACGGGAATACTATAGAATTCCCTTATCTTTTCCGGAAAAAACTCTTTTCCTGGATATCGAAACAACGGGATTAAGTCGTTATTATGATGTCATTACACTAGTTGGATGGTCTTATCAAGGAAAGTATAATAGCTTTATTTTAGGCGATGATGAGCAACCCTTAAGAACTGCTCTCGCTGATGCTAGCGTTATTGTCACTTTTAATGGTTCAATGTTTGACCTGCCTTTTCTTCGTGAAGGTTTCACAGACTTACCGATTCCGCCCATACATATAGATCTCAGATTTCTTGCCAAAAGAGTACTCCTTTCAGGTGGACAAAAATCAATAGAAAATGAAGTTGGCTTTAAAAGACCGTCCCACTTAATTGAAATAAAAGGAGAAAGTGCACCACTTCTTTGGCATCAGTATCGCCGTGGCGATTTAGAAGCTCTCAGACTTCTTACTGAATATAACTATTGTGATATTCAAGGTATGAAGTTTATCTTTGACAAAGTTATCGCACTAATTATAAAGCAGCATAAATTGCCTGCTCATATAAGTAAAAAACTTCCCAAATTCTTCAACCGTAATGAATCTCTGCCTTCTAAAAAGGGAGCTGCTCATAAATTATTTCAGGAAATTAATTTTCCTCCCTATAAAGGCGATTCTGGGCCAAAAATTACTTACGGAAATCTTTTTATTACAAAAGCAACTCCTTTAAGAGTAGTTGGCATTGATCTGACCGGTTCCCCAAAAAAACCGTCAGGCTGGTGCTTATTAGATGGCGCCGAAGCCTCAACTTGCTTAATCGAAAGCGATGAAGACTTGATTTCAAATACCTTAGCAGCGCAACCACACATCGTATCTATCGACTCACCTCTTTCCTTACCGCAAGGCAGAATCTCGGTACTGGATGATGATCCAGGCAGGCACCAATACGGTATTATGAGATTTTGCGAGCGATTGCTAAAAAAAAGAGGAATCAATGTCTATCCTGCACTTATTCCCAGCATGCAAAAACTCACCGCGAGGGGCATACGATTAGCTTCACTTTTGCGCAACAAAGGCGTGCCGGTAATCGAAAGTTATCCTGGCGCAGCACAGGATATTATGGGAATACCCCGAAAGCGCGCCAGCGTGGATATGCTTTGCGAAGGTCTCAAAGAATTTGGAATTCATGGTAGTTTTTTGAAAGAACAACTGACGCACGATGAACTCGATGCAATTACATCTTCTATAGTAGGCACTTTTTTCTGGAGCGGAAAATTTGAAGCACTAGGTATAGAAGGCGACGAAGCACTCATCATTCCAGACCTAGAAACGGATACAACCATCTGGAATAATAGGAAAATTATTGGAATCAGCGGCTGCATTGCTGCTGGCAAAACAACACTTGCGCGATACTTGGAAACTCAGGGCTTTTACTACACACGTTATAGTATGGTGTTGGCCGCGATGATGCGCGACCAAGGCAAGGAGCCTACCCGGTCAGCTTTACAGGAACTTGGGAATCAGATATATAACCAAATTGGACAACGCGAATTTGGCCGCAAACTTCTGGAAACCCTGCCTGATCAGGGCAGTATCGTCATTGACGGTCTTAGATTTACCGATGATCATGCATTTTGGATCGAAACATTCGGCCCGGCTTTTTATCATATTCATTTGGAAGCTCCGGTAGAATTGCGCAAAACACGATTCGAAAATCGTGAAACTAACGAGACATCATTTGAAGAAGCAGAAGCTCACCCGGTAGAGCAACAAATTTCAATGTTATGTCCACTAGCACATGAGATAATTTCAAACGAAGGTGAGATTCAAACTCTGTATTCGAAGGTAGAGCATTTGATTTCACATCACTTATCGAGACTTAAATGCCAGTAACAGTTATCGTCGGCGGTCAATTTGGCTCTGAAGGAAAAGGCAAGGTAGCGCATTTCTTTGCCAGAGCAATGGGCGCATCCGTTGCAATCAGAGTCGGAGGACCGAACTCAGGCCATACGGTAATTTCTGAAAAAGGCCCGATAATTTTCAAGCAATTACCCACGGCAGCCATATTATCCGATGTCATATGCGTTCTTCCCGCAGGAAGTTATCTCTCTCCTGCCATTCTGTTTGAAGAAATGCGGCTTGCAAACCTCGCACCTTCCCACCTTCTCATTGATCCGAACGCCGTCGTTATTACTCACGATAATCTTGAAGAAGAAAAGAATTCCAAACTTGGATCAGCGATCGGTTCAACTCTAAGCGGAACAGGCGCAGCGGTATCTGCACGGATCAACAGACTCGGGAATGTTAGGTTAGCACGCGAGGATGAAAGCCTTAAACCTTTTGTGAGACCAGTCACTCCTTTTCTTCGAGAACGGTTGAATAAAAACGAAAGGATTATCGTTGAGGGTACGCAAGGATTTGGTCTTTCCGTGCTGCATGCTCAGGATTATCCTTTTGCGACAAGTCGGGATACCACCGCCGCCGGCTTTGTTGCCGAAGCTGGATTAAGCCCGTTGGATGTTGATGACATTATATTGGTCATCAGAGCATTTCCAATCCGAGTTGCGGGTAATTCGGGGCCGCTCCCCAACGAATTCTCCTGGAAGGAATTAACCACTGAATCCGGCTCTAACTCACCAATAATTGAATATACATCGGTCACAAAAAATATGAGGCGGGTCGCACGATTCGATCCGGAAATCGTGCGTCAGGCGATCATGTACAACAGACCAACTCGTATCGTTTTAAATCATCTTGATTATATTGATGTAAAAAATACAGCTTTTCAGAATTACACCCCAGAAACCTTTTCTTTATTGCGACATTTTGAAGAGGAGATTGGATGTCGTATCGCGTATGCTGGATTTAGCTCTGATCATCTGATATCAATACAAGATTGTATGAAATTGGCATGAGTGAAAGCAAAGATTATTATAAATATGAGGTTGCAAAAGATGAAACAGAAGCTAAAGATCGCTTTAAAGAATTTTCATCCAAAGATCCTTTGCCGGAGGTACGACCTGCTCTTTTAAATTCGGGAGATATTTATGACTACGCACGCATTACGAGCATGGTATTTCCATTTGATGAAAACAATGAGAAAAAGAAGCTAAAATCAGCTTCTTATGAAATTGATTTTATGGGTGAAGTTCATTACATAAATGAAAAAACCGGTAAATCGGAATGTGAATATCTTGTGCGTCACAGACCTTTTATCCTCAAAAAAAATTCTATAGTTTTTCTTTATATTGAAACGAAATTTTTTCTACCGGATTACATAGCAATCCGATTTAATCTAAAAATTACACATGTACACAGAGGATTATTACTAGGGACAGGACCATTAGTTGATCCTGGTTTTGTTGGTCGGCTATTAATACCTCTTCATAATCTGACTTCTGAAGATTATGTTATTAAAGGAGGAGAAGGGTTAATTTGGGTTGAATTTACAAAACTATCACCTCATAGAAATTGGAGTTCTTCTGCCCGAAAGAATAGCGCTAATTATATTAAATTCCCTGAACGTAAAAGTGATATTCCTGTTAGAGAATATTTTTATAAAGCATCTCTCAAAGGAGAGCCAGCTAATAGCTCTATTCCCGGTGAGATAAAAAAAACAAGAGATGATTTTAAGAAATATAAAACATGGACTTTAGGTGGCGGTATAGTTCTTTTTGTTAGTATTTTGAGTGTTGTATTACCCTCTGTGTCTTTAATTAAAGATGCCTTTGAAAAACTAGATGAAGCTCGTAATCTTGAGACAAGTATGCGCAAGGAGCTCAATAATTCAAAACAAAAAATTGAATCTTTAGAGATACAAATTGAATCTCTTACTGAATTAATGAAAAAAACAGAAAGAAATTTCAATGATAATCAATAGAGGTATATTTAATCACATAACAATGAGTCATCAGACTCATCGCATTGAATTATGCGGAGGTATCGCCTCAGGAAAAACTACCCTTGCTAATTTATTAGGAAGATTAGGTGTCAACCCAATTCTGGAAAGTTTTCAAGCCAATCCCTTCTGGCGCGCTTTTTATGCCGATCCCATCGGCACAGCTTTTGAAACAGAAATAACGTTTCTTCTGCAACATTATCATCAAATCAAAACAGCAAGGAAAAATGGAAACACCATAGTAACCGATTTCTCCATATACCTTGATCTTGCCTATGCACATGTCACGCTCCCGCAAGATAAACGAGAAATTTTTCTTTCTGTTTACCGGGAAGTGGAAAAAGAACTAGGCGCGCCCACTTTACTTATCCACCTTCAATGCGATCCAGAAATAGAATTAAAACGAATTCGAGAACGAGGAAGGGATGTCGAGAATTCGATAACCGTTGAATATTTACAACAGATAAATACCCAACTAGAGAAAATTCTCAATGAAAAAGCACATCTTAAAAAACTACTTGTTATTAATAGCAGTTTGCTTGATTTTGCGCACGAGGAAGACATAAAACAATCGGTACTCGATCAAATCAGCGCCAACCTCTCTTTGGAAACATCCAAATACGAAAAAATCTATTGAAATTAGCCAACAACTATTTCAGAAAACCTCACCATCCTCCAGATAGCGCCATTGACCTTCAGGCAAATTGCCCAGTTTGACTTTGCCGATACGCACTCGTTTCAAGCCGGTCACTCTCAGATTAACCAGTTCGCACATGCGGCGGATCTGGCGCTTTTTACCTTCCTGCAGGATAAAGCGCAGTTGATCCTGATTTTGCCAGCTCACCTGCGCCGATTTTAACGCCTGACCGTCCAGACTCAACCCATGATTCAGCAGTGCCAGTTTTGCAGGCGGCAGAGCGCCCTCGACCCGCACCAGATATTCTTTTTCAATCGTAGAATTCTCACCGATTAACTGCTTGGCAATCCGGCCGTCCTGCGTAAAAATCAGCAAACCTTGCGAATCGATATCCAGCCGCCCGGCTGGGGCGAGATTTCTCAAATGTACGGGCTGAAAACGCTTGACCGACTGCTTAGGAATAAACTGGTTTTCCGGTTTGATCAGCACCACAGCGGGTTGGTAACCCGGTTCCGGCTGCCCTGAAACATAGCCCACCGGTTTATTCAGCAAAATGGTAACCAGCTGCGTTTGCTGTGCTTGCGCCGCTTTGTTCAATTTGATTTTCTGCGTGGGATAAATTTTAGTGCCCAGTTCGGAAATCTGCTCGCCATCGACAAACACCCAACCCAGCTCAATATAGCGATCCGCCTCACGGCGCGAACAGATGCCTTGTTCGGACATCAATTTGGATAAGCGGATTTTTTCCATGAGGCGCTATAATGAGAGAAGTAGAAAGGATGAATGCAAAGTTAGTTGCTTATTATAAAGCCAATTGCTCTATCATTTTTAATAACTATCAAAGGGTAATATTATGGAAACGACCGCAGCAATACTGGAAAAAGCGCGCCAGCGCGCTGACGAAATGGAGCTTCCTTACAAAGGTGCATTGCTCCCGATGGAGGCTTACCGAATTTTACAAGAATCTGCGCAAGCACAATTGGTCGATGTACGTTCGCACGCTGAATTGGATTGGGTTGGGCGCATTCCGGGCGCAATAGAAATTGAATTACGGGCATACCCTGGCATGCAGCCCAATCCGGATTTTCTCGATCAACTGGTCAAACAAGTTGATAAAACATCCCCCGCTCTATTTATTTGTCGCAGCGGTTCACGCTCGAATCAGGCGGCGATAATGGCCACCCAGACCGGTTTTACCGACTGCTATAACATTCTTGAAGGCTTTGAAGGCGATAGAGATGAACAGGGGCATCGCGGTAAAGCTTCCGGTTGGAAAGCGGCTGAATTGCCGTGGGTGCAGAGTTGAGGGCGAGTATTATTACTACTGGCTTCAAAAAACCGGAAGATTAAAATCCGGATTTACCGTATCAATGGGCATCAGTTATCGCAACTGTGCAAGAGAGGTGGCTGCCTATCTGCGTTGCCGCTACGGCGCTAAAAACAGGCTCAGAATGCTCATTGATTACGCATAAACTGCGCTTCTTTGCCTGTTTTTACCTGGTATCGGCTGTCTCGAAAACGTTTTTCAACGGTCTGTTAAATTTCCTGAAACTAGTTCGCGAAAATAAAATCGTCTAACCCTAGCGTTGTGCCGACAACCTTGATAGCCATATCAACATCGCCACTGCCGTTGCCATCGTAATCGACTTCGACAAGCTGCGTTACGCCATCGCTGGTTACGCGAATTTCCGTGATACCCGTCCCTGTGAACGCGCTATTACCGATGAAAGCGCGTGTCGCCGTTATAAGCCAAGATTGCAAGCTGATGACATCTTCAGCGCCGTCGAAATCGAGAATTTGATCGGGGGCCGTGACCTTGGATTCAACCTCGCCCGAGAAGGTAAATACATCTGCGCCAGCTCCACCTGACAACAGGTCATTACCCCAAGACCCGGTGAGGCGATCATCTCCCGCACCACCTGTAAGCATATCATTGCCGAAACCACCCCGAAGCGCGTCGTTGCCATTCCCGCCATCCAAACTATCACCGGCAGTATCAACCGGGTCGCTGAACAGTGAATCGTTGCCATCGCTTCCAAACAGGCTATCACTGCCTTTGCTGGCATGCATCCAGTTATCGCCGTCAGTGCCAATAATCGTATCGTTAAAGTTGGAACCATAAATTTGTTCGATATTCAGAATCGTATCGATTCCAGCGCCTTTCGTGTCTTGTGCTCCAGTTAACCGCAGATCAACCTGAACACCTTGAGTTGCCCCTAAATTGCGATAATCAACCGTGTCGATGCCAATTCCGCCATTCACGACATCATTTCCGATTGCTCCATTGTCAGAAACAATCCTGTCATTTCCGATACCACCGTTCAGATTATCGTTACCACTTCCACCTTCGATAACGTCATGACCATCGCCGCCATTCAAGCTATCACTACCGTCGCCGCCTGAAAGAAGATCGGCGACATTTGAGCCGATAATCGTATCGTTGAACTTGGTACCCGTAATATTCTCGACATTGATAATCGTATCCTTGCCCGCACCACGCGTATCTTGTACGGTAGTGATCCGCAGATCGACACGCACACCGCGAGTGGCCCCTGATAAGCCATAATCAACGGTATCGATGCCATCGCCGCCGTCAATATAATCATTGCCAATCAACCCGCTATCAGGACGAAGGAGATCATCTCCGGCGCCACCGAGCAGCCGGTCGTTGCCTGAACCGCCATCAAGCAAATCATTACCGCCAAGACCGTATAACGCATCTTTGCCCGTACCGCCGATCAGCGTATCGTTGCCATCGAGCCCCGTAATCGTGTCGTCGCCCGCCAAACCATCAATCAAGTCACCCAGCAAATATTGTGCGTTGATGATGTCGTTTCCAGACGTTCCAAATGTAAATGTAGTCGCCTTTGCATTAATTGTCATTTTCAGCTCTCTCAACAAATCATAAAAATATATTATGTTAATTATTAATTATTCAGTCAACGAATTTGTATGAATATTGCTGATTATTTTTTTGTAAGCTATCGGGAATTTTAATTGGGAATGAACAAAACCATCGGAGAAACCTCCGGCTGGAAAGCCGGCGGGATTGCCGTGGGCGTAGAGTTAAGAATATTGATAATCGCTTTGGAAATTATCAAGCACTTGAATTTCTTTCCAAACGTTCCATCAAATAGCACAGACAATCCTGACGAATAATGCGGATATCGCGTGTCAGCATGGCTGGCATCACCTGCTGCTTGGTCAGAAGATTGCCTTCTCGGTTTTCAAAATAATGATCGCTCATGTCATTGCCTGCGTCATTGCGAACTTGCAAAGGTCTTTTACAGCCGAATGCTACGACTCCCAGACGCGTGCCGGGCTCCAGTAAGCGGAAATTGTAATAATCGATATTATCTATCAAGCATAAATCCGTTGAGATATCTCCCACGCTCAGGCTGACAGTATTCGGCACCGTAACTATGGCTACCGTATGAAAAAGCTCCAGGTCGTGATTGGCCACAGGATGCGTCGGGAAAGCGGATAAATGCAGTGCGCCTTCGACAAAGGAAGCGGCATGTTCGGCTCCGCCAATTCCACCCGGCTTGCCACACTCCAATGTGACCGCCGGGCAAAGCTGCGCAAAGGCTCCTGACTGAACACCTTTGGGCTCGGTGAAATACACCACGATGCGCGAGAACATCGTGGCAAGATGCAAGAAAGCATCATCCAGGCGATTAACGCAGGCGTAATGTGGATTCAATCCGGTATTGTTGTGAATGTCGATGCTGGCAAATACCCCGCGCTGCGCCATGATACTGATCACTGTTTGCATCATGCGGTGCTCTGCTGTAATGACTGAATCCGCATCGAATGACCAAACGCGGTTGTAATCCAATTGCCCTTCAAGGCGACGCATACCGGCGCGCGCTGCTTCAATGTTGCCGACATACAGCGACAGTGCGCGCGGCAACAACTGATTCTGATATTTTTTCAAGACCGCCTGCATAGCCTTCAAACCGGTATCTTCATTGCCATGCAGCAGAATCGACACGAACAGCGGTGCGTCACGCCTGCCGGGAAGGTGAATCAGGGTAGGGCCGCGCAGTATCGTGTGCAATTCGCTGGCTTCGACTTGCAGAAATTTTTCAGGCAGATAATCTAACTCCGTAAGCATGCTTACAATGCCCACTCATGTACCGGTGCGCCGCTGCGTTGTCGCTCAAGATAAGCGGCAACGAGATGCAGACTGTCGGATTGATACTTCTCACGATAAGCACGCTGCCACACGGCACCGGTCTGACCACTTTTAATCCGGGATTCCAGGATATCGAGATTTTGATCGATTTCATCACAATCGATTTCAAGCGATTCCAAACCCTGCCGCGCCATCGGCAGAATTTCTTCCAGTAACAAGCTCCTGGCATCGGTTGTGCTGCCATCCAACCAAATAAGCTTGGATTGGAGTCCATCGCGCGCTGCTGCATAAAAATTATCGCGGGCCTTGTCAAAACTGAATGCGGATTCCGGCGCCTCAGACATACTGGCGAGAAAACGCGCCAAGCCGTAAAATAAGGCGGTATTGGCCATCATATCAACAATCGTAGGACCAGCAGGCAGAACGCGCTGCTCAATGCGCAAATGCGGCGTGCCGTCTGGATCAAAACCGATGAGTGGCCGTACCCAGCGCCAGATAGTGCCATTATGCAATCTTAGGTGCGCAAACTGTTGCGGCGGACTGTCCATCAGAATGGGCAGCAGCACCGCATGATTGGCAAGATTTTCCGCAAAACATTCGAACAAGGATTCGCGCGCATAACCCTGACCAAAACTGACACGACGATTTCCTTGATTAGGTTGATCGCCAATTTCGACCGACTGTTCAAACAGAGGAATACGCGTTTCGTCCCACAAATCAGCATCAAATAGCAAGGGCGAATTTCCTGCCACTGCAATTAGCGGCCCAGCTGCAATGATGGATGCATTGAAATAGCGTACGGCGTTGTGTTGTGCGCTTTGCAAATGTATCTGGAACGATGTGGCAGCAGCTTCCAGCATCATATCCGAATGATTGAGGTCCAAATGTTCGCGACCGTCGATACAAATATGCAGCGGCCGCCCACAACGCCGCTGCAGCAATTGCTCATTCAAAGCCCGGTAACGCTTAAGTTCTGACATATTCGCCAGACACAAATCGGATTGCCGCACGGTCGGCAAGATGCCGATCATCATCAACACGCTATCCATTCCGTGCGCAACGTCTTGGCATTCCTGCCAATTCCGGTTCAGTTCATGAAACATGGCAGACAAGGCATTGCCTTTAAGTGGCAAAGGCGCGCCGTTGAGCTCAACATTAAAACGGGAAAGCTCGTGCACGACAAAAGGATTGTCCAGACGCGTCAGGAACGCTTGATTGATTGGCGATGGAAAATAATTGTGATCCACCAGCCAGGATTCGAGCTCATAGCCGCCAATTTCACCAATACCCGAAAAACATCCTTCCGAGAGCCGGTTCCTTAATAGCTCAGTTTCATCACATAAGCGACGCTGATATTCCTTGAAAACCTGATCATTAAACTGCGTTTGGTTGATTTCCTGGCCCATCGCGACCTCTCGAATTAATTATTCAGGTTTGTTGGCAGCAACACCTTTATGAAAAGTAGCCTACACATAGACGAACACTTGCAAATCACCCAGATGCTAATTGTTGTTTGATACTTTTTCAGAGGCGACCAGATAACTTAAATAAACAACCCAACCCCGTGGCAAGACCACGGGGAATCGCAAGTTAACTTATAGATTATTGTCACTCTTCAATTCAAAGCTACCGGTAATTTTTCCATTGACGATATATTCATAATTTCCGGCAGATAAACCATACACGGGCAACGAAATAACTTTCTCAAACGGCGTTACAACAGCAGCACAAAGAGCAAGAGGCGAAGTCGTGCTTACAGTACTGATGACCACTTCAAAACGATTGCCCTTCAGACGATGACTGATTCTGCCAATCTTCTGACAGGGATCAGAAAAACTGCCTTTCACTTTCAAGAAGACCTGAGTCGGCAATGCCTCTTTGACGATTACTTCCACGCTGTCTTCTTCCAACAAGAAAATATCAACCACCGGTGCTATCTCGTAATCCTGTAACCGCCAAGCATTGATCGAGGCATCATACTGAAACACGCCACCTTGGAAAATTCCCACTTGCTCATCGGTATCGACACGAGGCACAGTCAATGTGCCGTCGCGATAGGCCGGATAATTGCCTTGATCCTCAAGCGCGGTATCAAATGCTGCTGGTATTTTTAAATCTTGCTCAACCAACTGAACACGTCCATCATTACGCCATTTCTGAGCTTCCTGCTCATTCATTCTAACGACGATGCCATTATTGGCTTCCAGAATGGCAACAATTTCACCATTCAATCCCAGCGTTACAGCAAGTTCTTCCTTGCTCTGCCCCGAAGTCGGCTGGCCCATCGGAACTTTGCCCGCATTTGCTGGATTAGGCGGATCAATCAATCCTGCGTTCTCTTGGAACAAAATGATGTACGAGTCTTTAATAACTTCTTGCGCGAATGCAACATTGCAGCATAAGCATATCGCCAAAAGACCAACGCATAACATTTCTGAAATCGACACTCTATTCATGGTTGATGGTTGATGGTTGATGGTTGACCACGTTATTTCTCCTTTATTGTTTGTAATAAACGACCCCGTGGCAAGACCACGGGGAATTGCAAGTTTAAATACAGAACCACACCTCTCTCGCGGTAATACGAAAATTTTTAAGAAATGGTCAATTAAGTATATGCCATTCACAAATAAAGCACCCCGCCGCAAGCAGCGGGGAATTGAACCCGTAGAGATTAAAATTAATTCAGTGCCGGTACGATCCTTTGACAGGTAACGCGGATTTGTAGTTCTCAGACTTGAATATTACTCATGCCTCCGACCAAGCAATAACACCGGTATAAGCCGTTGCCAGAATAATGAAGCCGAATACGATGCGATACCAGGCAAATACGGTAAAGTCATGGCTGCTGATAAAGCGTATTAGGCCACGCACCGCCAGCAGTGCGCTCAGGAAAGCGGCGATAAAACCTACTGCGAACATGCCCAGATCATTCCATTCCAAAAACTCGCGGTGTTTGTAGACATCATAGAAGGTGGCGGCAAACATAATGGGAATCGCCAGGAAAAATGAAAACTCGGTGGCGGCTTTGCGCGACAGGCCAAAAAACAAACCACCGATAATCGTGGCGCCCGAGCGCGAGGTGCCTGGAATCAGCGCCAGACACTGCGCCAAGCCGACTTTCAGCGCGTGTTTCCAATCCATGTCGTCGACTTGCTCGACTTCAATCACATGTTCTCTGCGTTCTGCCCATAAAATCAGGAAGCCACCAATAATCAAAGCCAGCGCGACCGGAATCGGATGAAACAGATAGAATTTGATGGTTTTAATAAACAGCAACCCCATGATGGCGGCCGGTAAAAAGGCTATCAGCAAATTGATCACAAAGCGATTGGCTGCCGAGTCGGTACCGATGCCTCGAATGACTTCGGCAATCTTGCTGCGATATTCCCAGCACACGGCCAGAATTGCACCCAATTGAATTGCGATGGTAAAAACCATGCCACGTTCATCGTTGAAATCGAGCAGATCACCGACCAGAATCAAATGACCGGTGGAGGAAACCGGTAGAAACTCGGTCAATCCTTCAACAACGCCCAGGATCAAAGCCTTAAACAATAAAATAATATCCATACACGTTGTTGCTATACTTTAATAAAATTGATAATTTTGGACCAGCCTTACAGTTTGCTGTAAATTTCCGCGCCCTTTTCCTTGAATTCCGCCGATTTTTGCGCCATTCCCAGTTTTAAGGCTTCATCTTCAGCAACACCTTGATTGGCTGCATATTCCCGCACGTCCTGGGTGATTTTCATGGAGCAAAAATGCGGGCCGCACATCGAGCAGAAGTGCGCTACTTTTGCACCATCCTGCGGCAAGGTTTCGTCATGGAATTGCTGCGCTTTATCAGGATCCAGACTGAGATTGAATTGATCTTCCCAGCGGAATTCAAAACGCGCTTTGGATAAGGCATTATCACGAATCTGCGCGCCGGGATGGCCTTTCGCCAGATCCGCGGCATGTGCGGCGATTTTGTAGGTAATGATGCCATCCTTGACGTCATCCTTGTCCGGCAAACCCAGATGTTCCTTCGGTGTCACATAACACAACATCGCCGTGCCATACCAACCGATCATCGCAGCGCCAATGGCGGAAGTGATGTGATCATAACCAGGAGCAATGTCTGTCGTCAGCGGGCCGAGCGTATAAAAAGGCGCTTCATCGCAATACTTTAACTGCAAATCCATATTTTCCTTGATCAGGTGCATCGGCACATGGCCGGGCCCTTCGATCATGGTTTGCACATCATGTTTCCAGGCTACCTTGGTTAATTCACCCAACGTTTTCAGTTCGGCAAATTGTGCTTCATCGTTGGCGTCATAAATAGAACCGGGGCGCAAACCATCGCCGAGCGAAAAACTGACATCATACGCTTTCATGATCTCGCAAATTTCTTCGAAATGCGTATACAGAAAACTTTCCTTGTGATGCGCTAGGCACCATTTTGCCATGATCGAACCACCGCGCGACACGATACCGGTCATGCGTTTCGCCGTCATCGGCACATACGCCAATCGCACACCGGCATGGATGGTAAAGTAATCGACACCTTGTTCGGCCTGCTCGATCAACGTATCACGGAAAATTTCCCAGGTTAAATCTTCCGATTTGCCGTCGACTTTTTCCAACGCCTGATAAATTGGCACCGTACCGATTGGCACCGGACTGTTGCGGATGATCCATTCGCGCGTTTCGTGAATGTTCTTGCCGGTAGACAGATCCATCACCGTGTCGCCGCCCCAGCGAATCGCCCAGGTCATTTTTTCCACTTCTTCCTGAATACTTGAACCCAAAGCTGAATTGCCGATATTGGCGTTGATTTTCACCAGAAAATTGCGCCCGATAATCATCGGTTCGGATTCGGGATGATTGATATTGGCCGGAATGATGGCGCGCCCACGTGCTACTTCATCACGTACAAATTCCGGGGTAATCATTTTCGGCAGCGATGCACCGAAATCCTGTCCGGCATGCTGGCGCGTCAGTAATTCGTGATGTTGACCACTGAGCGCTTCGACACGCTGGTTCTCACGAATGGCAATATATTCCATTTCCGGCGTAATGATGCCGCGGCGCGCGTAATGCATCTGGGTGACATTCAATCCGGTTTTGCTGCGACGTGGCTGCCGCTGAAGGTTAAAGCGCATATCCGCCAATTTGGGATCTTGCAAGCGCGCTTGGCTGTATGCAGAATTGTGGCTGGATAATATTTCGGTATCATTACGCTCGACAATCCATTTTTCGCGCAATGCAGGTAGTCCCGAGCGAATATCAATCTTTATGGCCGGATCACTATACGGGCCGGAAGTATCGTAGACCCAGATCGGCGGGTTTTTCTCCGCACCCATGCTGGCGGCGGTGTCACTTTGGGAAATTTCCCGCATAGGCACCTGAATATCGGTGCGCGCCCCTTGTACATAGATTTTGCGTGAATTGGGCAGTGGTTTTATGGCTGCTTCATCGACTTGTGCTGTGGCGCTGGAAAAATTTTTTTGGTTTAAAACTGTAATACTCATAATAGTATTGCTCCTTAAGTAAATGCCATAAAGAGCGGGAGGATAAATCCCAGCTTCCCTACGGCGGCATTATCCGCGTCAGGTAAATAAGGGACTATCTCACCGATTAGGTGCCTCTAAAAACCCAAACTTCGTTACAATGCACGTTACCCGCAAACAATGTTTCCTCACCTATCAGCTATACGCTAGCGAGCGACGTCAACATTTTTGCTCTTACCTTGCTTGGTTTAAAATTCTGGGTTTTTAGAGGCACCCAATTCTCTCAGAACATTCGATTCTGAAAACGGACCCCTAGCTGATGCTGTGAAGCTAATGGAAATGTGAAATAATTGCAAGTCTTACCTCGATTAACAATACGGATCTAGAAATGAATCTTGAAGAAACCCGGTTTAATATGGTTGCGCAGCAAATTCGCACTTGGTATGTCTTGGACGATAATGTGCTGGATTTACTGTATAAAGTAAAACGCGAAGAATTCGTGCCAGCGGAAAATAAAGCCATGGCTTTTGTCGATATGGAAATTCCGCTTGGTCACGGCCAAGTGATGCTGACCCCGAAAATGGAGGCGCGCATTCTACAGGAACTTCACGTCAAGAAAACGGACAAAATTCTTGAAGTCGGAAGCGGCAGCGGCTACATGACGGCATTGCTGGCTGACAGCGGTGCACATGTATACAGCGTTGAAATCATTCCTGAACTGAAAGCAATGGCGGAAAACAATCTGAAAACGCATAACATCACCAACGTCACCCTCGAACAAGGTGATGCGGCGCGTGGCTGGACCAATCATGAACCTTATGACGTGATTGTATTGACTGCATCGACCCCGATTTTACCGGCTGCTTTTCAAAACAGCCTGAATCCTGGCGGACGTTTGTTTGCAATTGTCGGCGAAGACCCGGTGATGGAAGCGTTATTGATCACCTGCATAGCACCTGGTGAATTCACCACCACTCAGTTATTTGAAACCAGCACGGCGCCCCTGATCAATGCGCAGCAACCGATAAGGTTTATCTTTTGAGCATTCAAGCAAGCCCGCGTGTCATTTGTTACAGCAATCAACCTATAGCTGAAATATCAACGGCTCCGGACAATTGCCGGAAATCACTATGAAATTTATGCCATTCGTTTTGGCTGCCTGTATCGGGATGCTATCGCATGCCGCGCTGCAAGCCGCCGACCTGATGAATATCTATCAGGAAGCGCTAGCACAAGACGCCCAGTTCAAGTCTGCGCGAGCTGCTTATGAAGCGGCTCAGGAGAAAATACCGCAAGGCAAGGCCGGTTTTTTACCGAACATCACCTTGTCTGGCACGCGCCAAATACAGGAAGTTGATGTCGGCAAAGTTCTCAATTCGACAACCGGACAGGCCACCAATCCCGGCTCCAATATCATTCACAGTGGCGGTATCACGATCTCGGCAACGCAGCCGATTTTCCGCATGCAAAATATCGTCATTTATCAGCAAGCAAAAATCGAAGTCAGCAAAGCTGAGTCACAATTCATCACTGCCGGGCAAGACCTCATTTTGCGCGTAGCGCAAGCTTATTTCGACGTACTGGACGCGCAAATCGATGTCGAAGTCAACGAAGCGCAGAAAAAAGCCATTCTGATTCAGCTCGCGCAAGCCAAGCGTAACTTTGAAGTAGGCGTTTCAACCATCGTCGATACCAATGAAGCGCAAGCGCGTCATGACTTGACGCTGTCGCAGGAAATCGCCGCGCGCAATACATTGGAAATCAAAAAACGCACTTTGCAAGGCATTATTGACCGCCTCCCGGAGAATCTCTTCGGCGCCAGGGAAATTGCCGGTAACCTAGCTAATTTAAAATATAGCAGCATGGATGAATGGGTGCGTGTAGCCGAAGAAAAAAACTTTTCGCTTAAAACCCAGCAAGCGGCCTATGAATCCGCACATCAAAACGTAAAGAGAATCTGGGCGCAACATTACCCGACCTTGGATCTGGTCGCACAATACAGCAATCAAATCGGCGTCGGCGCTGCGATTACCGGACGCGGGATCGATCTCACCTCTCAATCCATCGGTTTACAGCTCAATGTGCCCTTATTTCAGGGCTTTTCAGTGCAATCCCAAGTACGCGAGGCGATGGCGCTGCAAAATATGGCATTGCACGATCTGGAAAACACTCGGCGCAACATCACCATACAAACGCGTCAGCAGTATCTGAACGTAACCAACGGCATTGCACAGGTCAACGCGCTTAAACAAGCCTTGGTTTCCAGCCAAAGCCAATTGGATTCGACCATTCTCGGACAGAAAGTCGGGGTTAGAACCGAAGTCGATGTGCTCAATGCCCAGCAGCAACTGTATGCCGCCAAGCGCGATCTGGCCAAGGCCTACCACAGCTACCTAATGGCCAGATTGCGCCTGAGCGCGGAGGCCGGTGAGCTGGACGAGGATACGCTGACGCAAATTAATGCAATGCTCATCAAGTAATTGACAGTCTTTCAACAACGATTAATTGTTTCTTAGACAATTTCTTACTAAGACTGGTTTGTCTTCGCCTGTTCATTCTTTATCGCTGCAGATGTCTGGTTTCGAACCAATTCAGAGGGCAAATCCCGCACATGCAGATCAAGCTGAGGAAAAGCAATATCAATATTATATTCAGCAAATAGTACAGCGATTCGCGCGTTGAGAGCATCCTGAACTTCCAATCGGTGATTTAAAGCGCCAACAAAAACACGCAGCTCAAAATCAAGAGAACTTGCACCAAAAGCAAGGAACAAGCTTGTTGGTTCCGGCTCTGCCAGCACTCGTTCATCTTCTCTGGCAACTTGCAATAGCAAGTTCCGGACTTTATCAACATCTGTTCCGTAAGCAACACCTACCTTAATGACAACACGGGTGGTTGCATCCGTCAATGTCCAGTTGATCAGTTGACCCGTAATAAAAGTTTTATTGGGAATTACAATTTCCTTATTATCCGGATCAAGAACTGTAGTCGCTCGTGTACGAATACGGGTAACCCGACCGGAAAGATCGCCGACTGTAATCACATCACCGACCCGGAACGGTCGCTCAAACAACACAATAATGCCGGATACAAAGTTGGCAAAGATTTCCTGTAAGCCAAATCCAAGTCCGACTGTCAAGGCAGCAGCCATCCATTGTAACTGCGACCAGCGCATGCCCAGAAAACTCAATCCCACCAAGGTACCGCCAATCACGATCGCGTAACGCAACACGCTGGTGATGGCATACCGTGACGCAGCATCGATACGAATATGCGACAACAGGCTGATCTCGATCAGTCCAGGCAGGTTTCTGGCGCCAACTGTTGTCAGCAGCAGTGCAAAGACACCCGACAATACTGCCATCAGTGTGACGGGTTGCAGGATCTTGGCGCCATCAACGTCAATATCGTTGATATGCCATAGTGCAATTTCGTCCAGACGCGTGATGGCGGGTAGTATGGCGGCCCAAACCCAAATCAAACCCAATACCAGCAAACTTAACCGTAATGCGCGCAGCAACCTTCGGGTCTGGGTATTGACTTGTTCCAGCGTGATGTTCTCTTCCGGCTTCAATACCTCCCCAGATTCTTCAGCGGCATTCTCTGCCGCCAAGCGACTTTCATCCATGCGGTGCAGCATTAAACGCCGCTCTCCGAGTAAAAACCAGCGTGCCAACAGCCCCAGTCCAATGGTAGTCATGACAATCACGCTAAAACTGGCGAATAGCGACCGTAGTATCATGCCTGCAGAATAAATATAGCCTGTCAACGCCAATATCGCGACGGCCAGCAGGAATGCGGGCAGCAGCACACGCAATAACTTACGCAAAACCGACGGTTCGCTGTTTACACCTCGAATAACCCAGAGCCGGCCGACATCCAGCAGCACCCAGAGAGCCCACGCCAGCACCACACAACTTAGTACGATCGCCATACGCGCCTGCACATCGATAGTGAGATCCAGCCTGCGGATAAATGCCAGCGAACCGACAAAGTATAGCGGCAGCACGATCGCAGCGATCCTCGGTAGCCAATCGTACAATGCGGTACGGCGCTGCCGGGTCCAACGGAAATGTGCGTGCCCCAAGCCACGCTCCATACTGATCCAACGCAGCAGCTGCACTGTCAATAGCGGTAACGCCAGTGACACACAGGCCTGACCAAAAGAGTGACTGAATCGTCCAAGATTGCCGACACCTTGTAGTAGGTTTCCCAGCAAGACTAGCGTAACAGGGCCGGGTAACGCGGCCAACAGGGTCCATCCCACTGCTTTGAGGGTTGATTGATAGTTGTCTTTACGAATATCGTAGGTATTAACCGCCAGGGCCTCGATATGTGCCGGGGCGCGACGCCGAAGTTCCAATAAAACCAGTATGAGCAGCAAGCTACCTAACCAAGGCATGGGTTGCTGATAAAAGTTTTGCGTACTCAGCTTTATTAACGTAGTGAAACGCGACGGTTTGATCAAATCATCCAATCCATCCGGCAAACGCTGCAGCCAACCACCATTGACCACACCATGGCTGGGAATCCATAGCAAATAACGATCCAGCATCTGCTGCAATTCCTGAGCATTTTGGATCTGTTGCTGCAAAGCCTGTTCACTTTTTTCCAGCGCCGCAACACGTCGTTGCAGCAAAGACTCGAGCAACGCCAACAACTCGGTACGTTTATGCAGCAAAGGCAACAACAAGTCCTGAATATTTTCATTGCTGCGCCCCCCCTCATCCGCTTGCGGATGTGCCTTAACTAACGTTCGGGCAATGGCGCCCATATCCAGCAGGCTGCGTTGTTGTTCATTGAGCATTATCCGTTCTAGCCGCAAATCCGCCAGATCGTTATGAATCAATTCCAGACGCATCTCAAGGCGAGCGGGCGCCTCCAATTGACGCCGCTCACTCCACAACCAGCGACCAACGCGTTCACTGGTTCCACCAATGTCAAGCCGGGTGCGGCTATCGCGCAAGGTCACGGTAACGTGCTCACTAGCTTGTTCGATACTGGCCAAAGCGGTGCGATCCCGCGCCAAATACTCATTTTGTTGTATCAACTCCGCACCCATGGCACGATTCGCAACAGCAGCGGATTTGAGTACAAAAGCATCTCCAGCCAATTCTTGTTCGCGTTTGATTAATTGTTCGCTCAGCGCCTCCAGTTCATGCCGGGCACGATTGGTAATGAGCTGCTGTAACTGTTCCACGCGTTTCTCGTGCAATCCCAGGCGATAGCGCAACTCGCGCAACGTAAATTCATGCAAACTCTGACGTTGCGTGGCAGTATCCTGCTCAGCAAGACGCAGTTCCAACATTGCTTGCAAACGGTGCTGCTCGCTGCTGCGGCGCAAGCGCCGCGCATCAAATAATGCAGCAGGTTCACCATCTTGAACCACGAGCGGCGCTGCTAATTCTTCGTTGCGGCGGTACAATGCGGCGATTTCATCGGTTGCCTGAACCGGGCGCGATAGCATCTGGGCCAAATCTGCACCGGCGACCCCGATCTGTGCGCGCAGATCTGTGATGGTCGTGCGTTCCTGCTCCAGGATCTGCTCCAGTGTTTCACCATCAGCGTCAGTCGGTAAGCGCTTGGACCATTCGAGTAATTCCCGCTCACGGTCTGTTGCCAATGCTTTATTCAAACGTTCCATCCGCACAGGTTGATCGGCAGCTTCCGCACGCAACGTTGTTAATTGCTCACTCAGCGCTTCCGCTTCGCGCTCATCGGCACGTGCAGCATCAAGTTGCTCAATGGCTGCCTTCCGCTGAGCTTCATCCATCTTGCTGCGATTGACCGCTGCGCGTGCATTATCGATAGCTTTGTAGGCCGATGACTGCTTTTGTGAGTACGCATTGCCGGGCAACCAGAACAGCAACACTAATGCGCTGCACAAAAACACGAAAAAAAGCGATTTGAAACTGAACACAGGTTTTAACAACATAGATGTCAATAGTCTTGGTGAAGAGGTACGGCAATCATCCAAAACCGGAAAAATGTATTGGTTGAGCGCCATACCTACTATAAATACCGAATTAACGGATAAGGATTGCATCAAGCCTTTTTGTAGGCAGATTCAAAATCATTGGTTGATTATTTCCCCAACCGATCATTTTTGCAAGTGATAGAATAACCGGCGAAGTTGGCCAGACAGTCGCCGCCTGCGATTCTTCTTGAATACAGGGGGAGGAAAGTCCGGGCTCCGCAGAGCAGGATGACGGTTAACGACCGTCCACCGTGAGGTGAGGAATAGGGCCACAGAGACGAGCGTATTCAGTTACGGTGAAACGCGGTAACCTCCATCCGGAGCAAGACCAAATAGGCAAGCGATGATGTTGCTCGCAGAGCTTGCGGGTAGGTTGCAGGAATGTACAGGTAACTGTGCATCTAGAGGAATGACTGTCCACGACAGAACCCGGCTTATCGGCCAACTTCAACTGATAATAATTTGATGAACTATATAGCCCAAGTTGATCGCGCAAACATCATGCAAAATGGATACCGGCGTATAACTCGTACTGAATGCTTTCAATAATTCGAAATGATCCGTAAATTTCTCCGCAAGGTATTCAGCCGCAAAGCGCCGGCTTCTGAGTCGATCGCAAAGCTGAGCGTTATTCCCTGTAAACGTCACGGTATTCGGCGTAACTTAATCGCCCCTTGTGCATTAAAAATAACCACCCAAATACAGCAAGCCGGATTTTCAGCTTACATTGTCGGCGGCGCGGTGCGTGATCTGCTACTGGGATTGACCCCCAAGGATTTCGACATTGCAACCAATGCGACACCTGAAGAAGTACGCAGTATTTTCCGCCGGTCACGCATCATCGGGCGGCGCTTTCGCCTGGTTCATGTCATGTGTGGCGCTGAAACCGTGGAAGTATCAACTTTTCGTGGCCCTTCATCGAATGAGGATGACGATTCTACGTCGATCCAGTTGACCGATGCGCACGGCCGCCTACTACACGACAATGTTTTCGGTAGTCAGGAAGAAGATGCCATGCGCCGTGATTTCACGGTCAATGCACTGTTTTATGATCCTGCCAAAGAAGAAATTCTAGATTACTTGAATGGCTATGAAGATATCAAAGCCAAAAAACTACGCATCATCGGAGATCCGATACAACGTTACCGGGAAGATCCCGTGCGCCTGTTACGCGCCGTGCGCTTGGCGTCAAAACTGGATTTGCAAATTGCAGCGGAAACCGCCAAGCCCATTGGCGATTTGGCACCATTATTGCAAAATGTTCCGCCGTCCCGTTTGTTTGATGAAATGTTGAAACTACTATTATCGGGGCATGCGCTGTCTTGCGTTGTTGATTTACGCGCACGCGGTTTGCATCATGGGCTTCTGCCCATGCTCGATGTCATACTGGAACAACCATTGGGTGAACGTTTCGTCACCATTGCGCTGAAAAATACCGATGAGCGGATCAGAGAAAATAAACCGGTTTCACCAGGATTCTTGTTTGCCATACTGTTATGGCACGAAGTGCTATCAAACTGGAATTCTCTCCAAGCTTCCGGGGAAAAACCTTTGCCCGCTTTATTTACAGCAATTGATCAAATTCTTTCGATACAGCATAAAAAGCTGGCTATTCCGCGTCGCTTTGATGCAATTATCCAAGAAATTTGGACGATGCAGCCGCGTTTTGAGGCTCGTGCCGGACAGAAACCCTTTCGTTTACTTACCCACCCGCGTTTTCGCGCTGCTTATGATTTCATGCTGTTGCGCTGCGAAAGTGGTGAGCTGAACATGGAATTGGGCGAATGGTGGAAAACCTTTCTATCAGCAGACCACAACCAGCGCGAAAAAATGTTATCCAGCCAGCCTTCAGAAAAAAAAGGCAAAAGACGGCGCAGGCGCAAAAAAGCTTCACCCAATCCCGCCTTGGTTGCGGAAAATTCAATCAAAAACGATCACGGTTGATCTAGTCTTTCTATGAATAAACAACCAAGCCAGGCATTCATCGCTTTGGGCAGTAACCTGGAAAACCCGATTTCCCAGATACAACAGGCATTTGAAGAATTAAAACAACTTCCCGGTACATGTTTGATGAAACAATCTTCACTTTATCAAAGCGCGCCAGTCGGGCGCCTGGACCAGCCAGATTTCATCAATGCAGTGGCACTCATTAAAACTTGTCTGGCACCGCATGATCTGCTCAATGCATTGCTGGCTATCGAGCAAAACCATGGACGTGTACGCGAATCTTTGAATGCACCGCGTACATTGGATCTCGACATTCTGCTGTACGATGATCTGCAATGTCATGATGAGAAATTGACTTTACCGCATCCACGTATGCTACAACGCGCATTTGTCCTGAAACCGCTGATGGAAATCGCCCCGGACTGTCATATTCCGGGACATGGTCATATCGCCCCACTGCTTGCAACGTGCAATGGGCAACAGTTAAAACAAATTAAAGCAATTTAACAAGATAAATAATTAAAACACCACATGAGAACCACTCTCGCCACACTGCAAAGAATAGTTGATAACAACGAAAAATTCACGGTTCTGACCTGTTATGACGCGATTTTTGCAGGCATACTGGAAAACGCAGGGGTGGATGTTTTGCTGGTGGGCGATTCGTTGGGAAATGTGTTGCACGGAGAAAACACCACGTTAGCCGTGACACTGGACGATATGATTTATCATACCCGGTGTGTTGCGCGCGGCGCCAGCAAGGCATTTATCATCGCCGACATGCCTTTCGGCAGCTACCAGGTTTCACCTGAACAGGCTTTCGAGAATGCGGTCAGAATTATTGCTGCGGGCGCGCATATGGTCAAAATTGAAGGTGGGCACATCATGGCGGATACTGTTGAATTTATGACCCGCCGAGGTATCCCTGTGTGCGCTCATATTGGCCTGACACCGCAGTCAGTTCACCAACTAGGTGGCTATAAACTACAAGGTAATTCGGAAAAATCAGCCAAGCAATTGCTCGATGATGCAAAAAAACTGGAAAAAGCAGGAGCAAGCCTGCTGGTCATGGAAGTTGTACCAGCAAAACTGGCTAAAAAGATTACTCACGCGCTTACAATACCCACTATCGGAATCGGCGCAGGTGTTGATTGTTCCGCTCAGGTTCTCGTGCTACACGATATGCTAGGATTGTATCCAGGTAAAAAACCCCGTTTCGTTAAAGATTTTATGGCAGGCGCTAATAGCATTCAGGAAGCCGTTGCAAGCTATGTGGCTGCTGTTAAAACAGGCCAATTTCCAGGCCAGGAACATGAATTTTAATTAATTGTCATTGTGTGAAAACATTTACCGACATCATTGCGCTACGTAATAGCCTCAGCAATAAACAACGTATCGCTTTTGTACCCACCATGGGAAATTTGCATGCGGGTCATCTCGCGTTGATCAAACAAGCAAAACAGCTATCCGACTGCGTGGTTGCCAGTATCTTTGTCAATCGGCTACAGTTTCTGCCACACGAAGATTTCGACTGTTACCCGCGCACTTTTGACAATGATTGCAAATTGCTTGCCGAGCTAAATGTCAATACCCTTTTTGCACCGAATGAAGAAATTCTTTTCCCAACACAACAAGAATTCTTGTTAGCATTACCATCTGTAGCAGATACGTTAGAAGGAGAATTTCGTCCGGGATTTTTTCGTGGTGTTGCAACAATCGTATTGAAATTATTCAATATCATTCAACCCAGTCTCGCTGTATTCGGTAAAAAAGATTACCAGCAATTGCATATCGTACGTGAAATGGTACGGCAATTGAATTTGCCAGTTGAGATTATTGCCGGCGAAACTGTTCGCGCACCCGATGGATTGGCGTTAAGTTCTCGTAATCAATATCTAAATAAAGCGCAACGATTGGAAGCCTGCAATCTGTATCAAACGCTACTACAGCTTAAGCAAGAAATTATTTCCGGCCGCAAAGATTTTCCGGTACTACAAGAAAACGCTACTAAAAATCTTGTGAAACGCGGATGGAAAGTTGATTACATTCGAATCCAAAAACGCAGTTCGTTGCTACCTGCGCATAGCGACGATAATGACCTAGTAATATTAGGTGCGGCTTGGTTGGATAAAACACGGTTAATCGACAATATGGAAATAACCGATTAAATATTTTTTGTACGCTAACATTGCACTGTTGTTGCCTTTAAAACCAGACAGATAAAGAACAAAAAATTATGCAATCACTCAACACCTTCTGGTTATCTTGCCTGGATCATTTCAGAAAAGAACTTAACGCACAACAATTTAATACTTGGATCAAGCCACTACAAATCGATCCAACGCTCAATAGCGACAGTGAAGTCGTACTCATCGCCCCGAACCGTTTCGTCTCACAATGGGTAAAAGATAACTTTATTACTCATATAGAAGTAATGGCACAAGGATATTTTGCTAAAAAAATCCAGTTTCACCTAAAGCTTGCAGATCAACCTGAAGTTAAAAATACGCCAACCGACCCAGCGCCAGTACCTATACCCAATGAACCGAAACCTATATCGAGTACGGCATATCCACCGTCAAAGAAAAATACTAGCCGCCTGAATCCCAGTTTTACATTTGATAATTTTGTTACGGGAAAAGCCAACCAACTGGCTCGGGCAGGCGCTATCCAAGTTGCAGAATCGCCTGGAATTGCTTACAACCCGCTTTTTATCTATGGTGGTGTAGGATTAGGAAAAACCCATTTGATCCAGGCAATTGGTAATTACGTGCATGATAATAACAAAAGTGCGAAAATCCGCTATGTGCATGCGGAAAAATACGTTTCCGATGTCGTGAGTGCTTATCAGCACAAAGCTTTTGATAAATTTAAATTTTATTATCACTCACTGGACCTCTTATTAGTTGATGACGTGCAGTTTTTCGGCGGAAAAAATCGCACCCAAGAAGAGTTCTTTTATGCTTTCAATGCACTCATAGAAACGCACAAGCAAGTCATCATCACCTGCGATACCTATCCAAAAGAAATTTCCGGATTGGAAGAGCGACTGGTATCACGATTTGGCTGGGGGCTAACCGTAGCCATAGAACCGCCTGAACTGGAAATGCGTGTTGCGATTCTATTAAAAAAAGCCGAGCAGGAAAAAATCCGACTGGACGAAAATGTCGCTTTCTTTATTGCCAAGCATATCCGCTCGAATGTACGCGAACTGGAAGGCGCATTAAAACGGATACTGGCTTTCTCACGCTTTGTCGGCCAGGAAATAACACTCGATTTGGCCAAAGAAGCATTAAAGGATTTACTGGCTGTACAGAGCCGTCAAATATCGATTGAGAACATCCAGAAAACCGTCGCTGATTATTACAAAATCAAAGTATCGGAGATGTATTCAAAAAAACGCACACGCATTGTCGCAAGACCTCGGCAAATGGCAATGGCAATTGCCAAAGAGCTGACTGCTCTGAGCTTGCCGGATATCGGCGAAGCCTTTGGCGGAAGAGATCATACGACTGTACTTCACGGTTACCGGAAAATTAACGAATTACGCGTTTCCGATCCTACTGTGAGCCGCGATTTTAATGCACTGATTATGATTTTAAGAGGTTAAGTAGTTGAAAAAACGCTTTCGAAGCAGTTGATGCCAGACAAAAACTGGCGAAGAAACGCAGATAGTTTTATCTCTGTTAATAATTGTTTAATAATTTGTGCATAAGTGGTTAATATAAAAATATTCAGCTTTTATCCACAAACTATTCAATTATTATACAAGGATCATACAAACAAGAAATTTGTACTATCTTTTTGATATTCATTAAGTATCATAAGATATACAGAAGTATTGAAGACACTATTAAATTATTATTATTTTTTATATAAATGCTTTTAATAAAAACCAACAGAGATACGTTGCTAAAACCGTTGCAGACAGTTACCGGAATTGTCGAACGTCGTCAAACGTTACCCATTTTATCGAACGTTTTGATTCAACAAGACGAAGAAAAGACGTCTTTTTTAACGACTGATCTAGAAATACAAATCAAGACATCTACTGCTAAAGATACTTCGGCCAAACAAAATTTTTCCCTGACTATTTCAGCGAAGAAGCTTCAAGATATTCTGCGTTCGCTATCATCCGACGCAGAAATTGCACTGACAAGACAAGATGATCACCTGCAAGTGAAATCAGGTAAAAGCGCTTTCAACCTGCAAATATTGCCTGCTGAGGATTTTCCGCAAATCGCTGAAGAATCGAAATCTGATGTACTTGTTACACTGAAACAAAGTGAGTTAAAAAAACTGTTACACCATGTTCAATTTTCAGTAGCACAGCAAGACATTCGATATTATCTGAATGGACTTTTATTATTGATAGAAAACAAACACTTAATTGGAGTTGGCACTGACGGGCACCGTCTTGCTTACATTGCAACCGATTTGGATAACACTCAGAATAAACAGGAAATCATTCTTCCACGTAAAGCTGTTTTCGAACTGTCAAAATTGTTGAACGACAGCGAAGATCCGGTGAATATCGAGTATTTTCAAAACAAAATCCGATTTTCTTTCTCCGACATTGTTTTAACATCCAAAATCATTGATGGTAAATTTCCCGATTACCATCGGGTCATTCCAACCAAAAACACAAAACTGTTTGCAATAGATCGCCTAATTTTTCTGCAAGCATTACAGCGGGTATCGATTCTCTCCAACCAAAGTGAGAAATTCCGCGGCGTTCGCTTGATTGTCAGTAAAGATAATCTATGCATTATCTGCAAAAACAATGAACAGGAAGAAGCCCAGGAAGAATTGGAAATTAAATATGCTGATGAATCGATTGACATCAGCTTAAACATCACTTATCTGCTGGATTTATTAAATAATGTGGATAATGAAACAGTACATTGTGCATTTGAAAATGCCAACAGCAGTGTCCTGATAACAGTACCTGGAAACAATGAATTTAAATACATCGTTATGCCGATGAGAATTTGATCGAAATTCCTGGCAGGAATGCATCAAAATCCTCAAAAGTTACAACATTTCGTTCAAACTTCACAACTATAAAGTACCCCAACTGATGAGTGATCCCAATACCAATTTACCCAATGGAAGTCAGAACGATTACGATTCTGAAAGTATAAAGATATTAAAAGGCCTGGATGCGGTACGTAAACGACCCGGCATGTACATCGGCGATACTAGTGATGGTACGGGTTTGCATCACATGGTGTTTGAAGTCGTCGATAATGCAATTGATGAAGCACTGGCAGGTCATTGCGACGAGATTACAGTTACACTACATCCGGATAACTCAGTCAGCGTGCTGGACAACGGACGGGGTATTCCAACCGGTATCAAGCATGATGATGAAATGAAGCGTTCCGCGGCGGAAATCGTTATGACTGAACTACACGCTGGCGGTAAGTTTGATGATAATTCCTATAAAGTTTCGGGCGGGTTGCACGGTGTTGGTGTATCGGTAGTCAATGCATTATCCGAATGGTTGAAGCTCACCATTCGCCGCGATGGAAAAATTAACCAGATGGAATTTCGCTTAGGGGTTGCGGTCAAGCCACTGGAAATTACCGGGGAAAGCGAGCGGCATGGCACCGAAGTGCATTTTCTGGCAAGTAAAGAAATTTTTGGCAATATCGAATACCACTACGATATTTTTGCCAAACGCTTACGCGAACTTTCTTTTCTAAATAATGGCGTAAAAATTCACTTGATCGATCAACGCACCGGAAAAGAGGAAAAATTTGCTTTTGTCGGTGGTATCAAGAATTTTGTGGAATATATCAACCGCACAAAATCTGTACTTCATCCCAATATCTTTTACACCATTGGCACCAAAGACAATATCTCCGTCGAAGTTTCCATGCAATGGAATGATAGTTACACCGAACAAGTACTGTGTTTTACCAATAATATTCCTCAAAAAGATGGTGGTTCCCATCTGACAGGCTTACGTGCTGCCATGACACGTACACTGAACAACTACATGGAAAAGAATGAATTAACTAAAAAAGCCAAAATTGAAACGGCCGGTGATGACATGCGTGAAGGGTTGTCGTGCGTATTGTCGGTAAAACTGTTTGAACCCAAGTTTTCGTCGCAAACCAAGGAAAAGCTGGTGTCCTCGGAAGTTCGTCCGGTAGTTGAAGAAGTCGTGTCGCAAAAGCTGTCCGAGTTTTTATTGGAAAATCCCATTGATGCAAAAACGATTTGCAACAAAGTGATCGAGGCAGCCAGAGCTCGCGAAGCGGCGCGCAAAGCACGGGAATTAACGCGTAGAAAGGGTGTGCTGGATAGCATGGGATTACCGGGGAAACTGGCCGATTGTCAGGAGAAAAATCCGGCGTTATGCGAACTTTATCTGGTCGAGGGTGATTCCGCAGGTGGTTCGGCCAAACAGGGGCGTGACCGGAAATTTCAGGCCATTATGCCCCTCAAGGGAAAAATACTGAATGTTGAAAAAGCCCGTTTCGATAAATTGATTTCGTCGCAGGAGATTATTTCGTTGATCACTGCGTTGGGAACCGGCATCGGCAAGGATGAATATAACCCGGACAAGCTGCGCTATCACCGTATTATCATCATGACCGATGCGGACGTGGACGGTTCGCACATCCGTACGCTGTTATTGACCTTCTTTTACCGGCAAATGCCGGAATTGATTGAGCGGGGTCACATTTATATCGCGCAACCGCCGCTGTATAAAATCAAACATGGTAAAAAGGAACGCTACGTCAAGGACGATCATGAGTTAAAGCAATATATGTTGAGCTTGGCATTAGCCGATGCTGAACTGTATACCGGCAGCGAGAAGCCACCCTTGATCGGCGAAACGCTGGAAAAAATAGCTCATGAGTATATTTTGTCAGAAGCGATTATTGAGCGCATGAGTCAAGTGATTGATAGTAACGTGATGCATGCATTATTACGCCAACCCGATGTCGATTTAAGTAATGAGAATCACGCAATCGACAGTGCATCCCGGCTTGCAGCGCGTGTGAAAGATATCGACATCGTCGCGGAATATGATGAAATACATGAACGTTATCGATTGAAAATAATGCGCATGTCACACGGCAATGTACTGACCAGTCACCTGGATAATGATTTCCTGGAAAGTGGCGACTATGCGCAGATCCAGAAAACTGCGCAAGTTTTTGAAGGTTTGTTGAGTCATGGTGCCTACGTGCAACGCGGCGAGCGAAAACAGACTATCCAGGAATTCAAGCAGGCATTGGAATGGTTGTTGGAGGAAGCTAAAAAAGGCTTGAATGTGCAGCGCTACAAAGGCCTAGGTGAAATGAATCCAAGTCAGTTATGGGAAACTACCATGGACCCGGCAAACCGCCGTCTGCTGCGTGCGCAGATTGAAGACAGCATACTGACTGACGAAATATTTACTACGCTAATGGGCGATGTGGTGGAACCACGGCGGGCGTTTATTGAGAAGAATGCGTTGCGGGCGACGAATATCGATATTTAGACACTGTTGTCCCGTTAACGAGCAAGTGCTGCGGCCCGATTCAGGCCTAATTGGTGAAATAAGTTTTCGCATAACTTGTTGAACTTGTGATTCCCCATGGTTTTGCCACGGGGTTGTTTATTGCGAGCGTATTGGTAAACTTGCCCGCAGCAGGCTGCGGGGCGTAGACTATTGATGGCTAGTCGTTCTATCAGATCCCAGTTCTTTGACAAGGTTGGGATCAAATTCAGGCGGGTTATCGATGGGTGGAATTGCGTCAGGGCATTTTTTTGCGAATGCCGACTTTTGAATCGCATCATATTCACTTTTCAATTGAGCATATTCAGCTTCTTGCTCCTTAGTTCCACCCAGCGCAAACAGTGCCGCCCATGACAGTGACAAATCCGTGCCGAGCGTCCATTTGTCTTTCGTCGCGCCGTCGCCGTTTTGTTTCCCCATTAATTGATTGACTCTGGTTTGAATGCGTTCAATTTCTGCGGATAGCTCACCACACGTATAGGTCTGAAATTGTGTGGGTGAAATATAAGGTGCGTGAAAATCTCCTGATCCTGATGATGCTGCACAACCTGATAGCGTGGTAGCAGCAGTCAAAAACACAGCTATAATTAATCTTTTCATAACACCTATCCTTTTCGTGTTGCTATTTTGCGAGTTTATCTGCAGGAAAATTTTATTTCTTTGATACCAATTTTTAAATTGTACACTGTTATCTGTGTTTCCAGCTTTACATCACACCAGTTGGTGCAGGATCTTGTTAAGAGTTAAATCAATCTAAACTATGTTCACCCATCAGTAGTGTCAGGAATTTCTCGCGAGTTGCGCTCGATGCATCACGGTAGAGCATATATTTGGCATGCTGATCCGGTTGTTCCGGATTGATCTCGATACCCCATAGCGGGGCCAGAGTCATGGGTAAATTGGAATAACGCACATCCACAAGAACGTTGGGTTGCTGCGGACGAATGGCGAGAAACCCTGCCGAGAAATGGCTAAAGCGCGCAATATCCTGCGCCAGCACCGATGATGCCGGCAATGCGCTCAAATCACGTTCCAGAACAAATTTTTCAATGGATTCGCCCGGATAAATCCGCGGTTCGGAAAATAAGCCGACGCGGATGGCGTCCACGTATAATTTACCTTCAAACTGATAGATGGAGCGCCATAGCACCAAATTGGCGAGCGTGGGCTTTACCAGGTGTTCTTCCGCGTGATGTCCTCTTTCGGCAACCAATGTTTCAGCCACTGTTTCGGCGCGTTGCAATTGTACCCAGCCAAACGACAGGTAAGCAGCGGCCAGCAGCAACCCGATGCGCGCCGCCGTGTGGTTGTATTTTCTGAAAGCGATCACCCCGGCAGTCAGCAAAATCAACGTAAAAGCCGGATCCAACACAGAAATAATATTCAACGCCACGCGTTCATCGCTGACCGGCCACAGCAGGTTCGTGCCATAGCTGGTAAACGCATCCAGTACGCCACTCAAGCAATAACCCAGAAAAGTAAACAAATACAGGCGGGCAAAAGCTAAGCGTCTGCGCAAAAATGGCCACAGCAGCAGTGCTGCAACCAAAGCACCCAGCGGCACAAAAAACAGCGAGTGCGTAAAATGCCGGTGAAACTCGATCGTGAGCAGCGGATCATTCGATGATTGAATCAGAATATCCGCATCTGCAACGATGCCGGCAAAAAAACCGATACCGGTTGCCAGGCGCATTTCTTGTTGTTTGGCACCCGACTGTGCCATGGTGGCGCCGAGTAATCCTTGAGTCAATAAATCCATCTATGGAATTCCTCTATCGATATCTACCTAACCACTATGCTAGCGCTCATCCAACAACGAGCCCACCAGCTTAGCTTCAATTTCCTGGAATTGCGGACTATTATTGCGAGCGACAGAAGCTTCCTGCCAGACAGGATTCTGCCTTAAGGCGCTGGTTATCTTGTGCCAGTTATCCGGTAGTTTTTCGCTATCGGCTTTGTCGACATGCAAGGTATCCTGCGCCGCATGGCCGCGGTGCATCAGTTTTTTCAGTAAGTGTTTTTGGCGCAGATACAATATTTGCAGCGTGGTTTCATCGGCGCATTGCCATTTGGTGCCTTTGACAGTTGCTTTGATTTCATCGCCATAGCGTCTGAAGGTCGACCAGCCGGCGCCGGCAATGGCGCCCAGTGCACTGGCCGCACCCAAGCTCATGCCACCCACCATCAAATCAATGCCGGCACCCGCTGCAGCGCCTTTGGCTGCGGCACTGCCAACATCCAATCCATAGGCTTTCAGGATGCCGGGTGCAAAAATGTCCAACTGCCATTGTCCATCGCTGACTGGGATTTTTTGAATCGCGACATCTTTATCCGAGAAATTGAAAATGGCTAATAAATCGTGCAAACAATGTTGCTCGGCTTTCCGGACAAAATCATGCAGTCGATTTTCGATCAACGAATCAGCAATCAAATTATTTTTGGTTGTTTTGCTTTCGCGATAGCAAGCGACGTTTACAATCAGCTCGGTCACTCGTTTGGCGCCCGATAAACAAAGTTGATTCCATAAGGTTGCGCGGTAGTCGATCAGTTTCTGCAGCGGGGTGTAATGAGATTCCACCAATGTCTGGATTTTCTGATAAAGCCGCTTCTCGGCCTCAAAAGAGAATGCCACGGTATCAAATTCAAGTGTGACATGCATGTGGTAGACCGCCAGATGTTGCCGCCATTTGGCGAGTTCCGGCTGGTGTTCGGCGATAAAGTTGAAGACTGGAATGATCGCTTTGGCGGATTGCGTCAGTACGTCCAGTTCCAGACGGTATTTTTCCAGAAACGGCTCACGCACATCGATGATGTATAAAAGAATATCGCTACGTAGCACCTGACGGATCACTTTGGCTTCCTGTTCCAATGGATCATTGACGGCAACATGCGTGACAAAATGTTCCAGTATTTGCGCAGGTAACAATAATCTTGATTTTGCTTGCAGCTTTTTGATGTGCGCGAATAATGCTCTGGAATCTTCCAGGCCGGGCGTGTCATACAAATTCAGAATCGGCTCATTGTCAGCAGCAATGGTCGCTTGTTCGACATGCCGCGTAGTGCCCGCAGCATCTTCGATGATGCCGAACTCGGTACTGCGCAGCATGGTGCGGATCAGCGATGTTTTGCCGGTGTTGGTATGTCCGACCACGGCAATATTCAATAATGCATGGTGATCCGGGCGATGAGGGTGTCTGACGATCATGATTTATCGGGTAATGACATGTTCTGCCGGAATGCCGCAGGCTTCTGCCAGGCGAAACCAGGCGAATTCACGTGTGCTTGCTACCGGAGCCGATGGCTTGCTCAACAGGATGAGCCAGGGTTTCTCGTTGCTGCTGTCGACCAGTTCCTTGATCAGGCGTTGCACACCGCGATCAGGCAATCGATGCGCTGCCACCCCCAACAATAACGGACCCCCGAGATTTTTTATCAGTGCGATGGCTTCATCATGAGAATTCTGATCGACGATGTTCAAGCGGCAAATGACCGATTCAGGCCAGTGCGTTGCCGCATCCAGTTCAATGCCGAACGCTTGCGCATTGGCCGGAATGGCGACATTGGCCGGCGGCAGTGTCACGTCGACCGGTTTGGCGCCGGCGTACGGATCGGCATCAATAACCTCGGCCTTTACTTCGCGCGCCATCAAGCGCTGACGTAATTCAATATAGTAAGGCAAATACAGATCCAGCCTGAATCGGTGTTCACGCCATTTTTGCATGATTACTGAGAGGCCAAGCACCAAAAGACGCGGCAATATGCCATAAACCAGCAATGTGCCGATCAAGAAGGTAGCCCACGCAGTACGTGTCTCAGCGTCCTGCTTATCAGCCCCTATTCTGCTCGCAATCGCTTGCGAATCGTCCGGTATTGTCAATCCCAGCGCTTGTAGTGGTGTACCGAGAATTTGCGTAAGTTTGGGCAGCGTGCTGTCCGGCAATAAGGTGGTACCCCAAATGAAATTATATTGCTGGGCCAGCATCAGCAGTATCAGCAATATCATGCCGGCACTTAAGTAAACCAACCAGAATTGATGCGTCAATACGCTAATGCGCCATTTGCCGACACCACCGGTTAAGCAGCTTTCCCACCAAGCGTGCGATGCCAGCGATGCAATCGTCGGATCTTTCTTATGTCGATAAGGCAGCCAACTGGCCAATTGCGCCACGATACCGCTGCTCAGACTCTGCAAATTCAAGGTGATGCCCGATAGCCACAGCAACAGGGAAATCAAATTAAATCCCAGCAACACCGCCAATAACCAGTAAATGTTCAGCGTGGTTGATTCACTGACCGCCTCACTTGCTGCCAATCCACCCAGAATCACTGCAAGCGCCAGGCAAATTCGACGGGCGCGGATGAATTGCAGGCGCGGTTGCTGCAATGCATCGTTCAACGTGTTTTCCTGAATCAAACGCTTGGCGCGCGTGTTCAATCGCTGGATGAAATCGGCATAATTAAAATCACCGCCGGCGGTCTTCGGCATATCCTGAATACTGGCGTATGACAAATCTTCCGCTTTGGCGGACTCTATCTTGCGTACTTGTTCGATACGCACCAAATCAGCGAATGTATATCGCTTTACTGACATGGGGCAATCCATTCCGAAAAAATGACATTCAAGGTGCTACGGTTGGTGATGTATATGTGTTTCACAGGTATCCAAGGAAAATTTGCCCGGATTTTCAGCAGAAAATTTGCTGCAAAACAAGCTAAAATTCGTTATCAGATTATTCAAAATTATGGCAGGAAAATTTCATGAAGCCGGTTGCAATTTTTAGACATTTGCCCATTGAGGGACCAGGCTATTTTGCCACATTTCTCGACAACAATCATACCCCATGGCGTCTGATTAAAATCGACGCTGGCGAAAAACCACCAACGCGCATTGATGAATTCAGCGGCCTGGTATTCATGGGCGGACCGATGAGCGTCAACGACGACTTACCCTGGATCGAAAACTCGCTGTCGCTGATCCGCCAAGCGGTTGCCGTGGATATGCCGGTACTGGGTCATTGCCTGGGCGGACAACTCATGGCCAAGGCATTGGGCGGCGTCATCAGCGCCAATCCGGTCAAAGAAATGGGTTGGGGCGAAGTCACTGTGCCGGACAACCCGGTTGCCCGCGCCTGGTTTGATGACGTATCCACTTTCCAATCGTTTCATTGGCACGGCGAAGCGTTCAGCATCCCGCCAGGCGCCACCTGCATCCTGTCCAGCCCATATTGCGAAAATCAGGCCTTCGCAATGGGCATGCACCTGGGCATGCAATGCCATGTAGAAATGACCGAGCGCTTGGTGATCGACTGGTGCAGTGTCGGCGCGGAAGAACTCGCCAGCCTCAACGAACCGTCGGTGCAATCCATCGCTGAGATGGAGAAGAATCTGCCCGAGCGTGTGGTGGCGTTGAATGCAGTGGCTGAGAAGTTGTATCACAAATGGATTATCAGCTTGAAAAAATAGACAGTTAATTCAAGCGCCGCTATCAGTGAACAGCAAATCAGTGCATCAGCGTTCAGCGGCGTCCGCAATTCGCTATTCGATGGGGGACTCACATAACACCCGGAAGCCGACAACGTTGTTGCGAACGGCTGGATTGGAGATGCCGCGTGCCGACGAGCGCGCGCCGTCCGGATCAACGTCCCAGGAACCACCGCGCACCACGCGGGACTGCGCATCCGTTGTCTCATCATTGCACTGTTGTTCACTGCCATCAAATCGCTCTCGCCTGTTTGAGCAAGTCCACTCCCAAACGTTGCCTGACATATCGTACAGGCCGAACTGGTTTGCGGCAAAACTGCCCACCGGTGCGGATTCTTTGTTGCCCCATGGACTGCCGCAGCCGTTACAGTTGGCATGGTTGCTGCCGACTTCATCACCCCAGTAATAGGCTGTAACTGTTCCTGCGCGAGCAGCATATTCCCATTCCGCTTCCATCGGCAGGCGGCAGTTTTGCCCGGTTTGTTTACCCAGCCAGGCAACATAACCCATTGCTTCAGACAAGTTGACATTCACCACCGGACGGTCGCCGCGCCCGCCTTGACCGGTATTCGGGAACTTAGTTTCTGTGTCGCCGGAACGATGCTGTTGCCAGACATAATAATCATATTGATCGTAGGTGATCTCGTTTTTTCCCAGATAGAAAGGTTGGGTAATTTCGATTGCTTTGCTAGGCACTCCAAAATGTTTTTCCAATTCACCTAAATTTGCAATAAATGCCGCATCTTGCTCGCCCATATTAAAGGAGCCGGGAGAAATGGGCTTTTCCGTTAAATCTGGAAGCGGTGCGTAGCCTAAGCGAAAACGTTGCAGCGTAAGCATCGAATCCGGCGGCAAAAAGTTGTTCTTCGCCCAGTAGTAGGCATCTGCGATCAAACCAAGCAGCCCGATTGCAACAAGCGCCAGCACGGCCATAGCAAATGCAAACCTGCGACTCTTGCGCAGCCGCTTTTCCGTCTCCTGCGCTAGCTGTTGTGCCTGCTCGCGCGCTTCGCGTTCGCGTCGTTGGTCGCGGCTGGCGCGCACCACATCGGTCAAGACATCGTGGGTGAGCTCGAGGCGCACAATGCCGCCGCGCTCTTCGCGGCGCACCAGCCGCTCGTCGACCAACGTGTCGATCTGCGCGTCGTCGACGCCGGCTTCGTGTGCAACTTCAAGCGCGACGCTGTCACGCTGTCCGGAAGCCAGCAGCAGTTTGTCTTCGACGAAACGGCGGGTAGTTTTGGAGACGCGGCCGATCGCCTCCTCGTAGAAGTCGCCGAGGATACCGGCACGCACTTGCTCGGTGAGCATCTCGGCGCTGATTTGCGCGGCTGCTTCCTTGAGTCGGCGCTTGTTCAGCTCGCGGCAAAGCAGGCTGAGCAAAGCGGGATCGACTTCCTGCTTCGCCGCGGGGCGCTGGCGTTGCCTTGCGCCGACGACCGCGGTGACGATTTCCCCGGCCACGGCCTGTGTCACCAGGCTGCCGCCGGGTTTGCGCACCACGATCATGGCCTGAGTGCCGCTCAACGGGCGCAAGCGCATGTGGTTTCCCATGCTGGGCATCAAGCGGCGCAGATCCTCGAGATAGGCCAGATAGTCTTCGCGCAGCGATAGCAGCACGTGGCAGGCCTGGCGGTTGAAGTCGAAGTTGCGCGAGGCCTCCGCCGGTGAACGGTCGAGCCGCGCTTTGACCGCGCTCGGCGCGCGCCCCTCGGCAAGATCGGCAATGGCTTCGAGAAAAGCCTTTGACTCATCCGCGCGGCGGAATGCCCCAAGGGTGAAAATCTCCTCAAACTGATCGAAAACCAGCACAGGCGTCAGCAGTCGGTTGCGCTGGCTCCAGAACGCATTGCCCTGGCGCTGGAAGTATTCCCACAGCGTTTCATCGCTTTGCCGTACCGGCATTTTCGCACCTGCAGTCTGCGCCGCCGCTGCGATCGCAGCAAACACCTGATCGACCAGTGCCGCCGCCTCCGATGCGAAGTTGAGACGCACGTAAACCGGCAAACATTGATGCGTGCGCAACATTGGGAACAAACCCGCCTTGACCAGCGAGCTCTTACCCAGCCCCGACAGCCCGTACAGCACGGTGAGCCGATGTTGCAGCACCCGCTCCAGCAGCTCGTCGCGTTCGGCCTCGCGTGCCGCGAAGTAGGAGGTATCTTCCTCGGCGTAGGACGCCAGGCCCGGCCAGGGCTCCTGCGCGCTTAGGGTCGAGGCTGCAGCTTGTGCCGGAACACTCGCGGATGCGGATTCCGTGGCAGGGACTTGATTCATGTCGCTGAACCGCGGGCGCGCAGCTGGGCTTGCTGGAACGCTGTCGTGATCGATTCGCGGAAGGCTGGCGTCACTTCTCCTGCGGGCAACCGCTCCCAATTTGGTTTCCGAAGTTCGAGCGGCAATGCCGGGTTGTTGGGCTGGATATCGTCGATCACCACCGGGATCAGGAACCTGGCATTGGCTGCAAAGCCGATGCTGCGCTTGAACGCCTCGTGCCACTCGTGGCGGAAGAAGCGATCCTGCTGCGTCAGCGTATGACGCGACAGGATCAGAACGAATAGCGAACAGGCGTTGACGTTGCGGATGATTTTGCTCTCCCAGTCGTCACCGCCGATGAGTTGCTGGCGGTCGAACCAGCATTCGATATCTTCACCCAGCGCTTGCTGGATGCGCTCGACGATCGCCCGGTCCTCGCTGGCATAGCTGAGGAATAGCGCGCCTTCCAGGATGTCGCGCTCGGGATCGCGACGGGCCGCTGGCGCGCGCGGCGCAGGTGTGAGCGTCAGATCGCGCGGCAGTTTTTCGGCAAAGCGCGCGATAAACTCGACCGGTCCCCGCGAAAAATGCTTGGTGCTGCGACCGAAGTGATCGAGGAAGACAGCGAATTCGGAAGTGCTGGAGGCGCGCTCGATGAACCAATCCGTCTTACCACCCGCGGCGCTCAGCCGAGTTGACACACCCAGCCGAATGAAAAAGCGCGCGAGCCAATCAACGAAGCCACACCCCACAATCAGCAGGTTCTTTTGCTGCAATAAACGAAATAGCTTCTCTGGCCTGCCCTCCTGAGACTGCAGCGCGTGCATGAACTCCAGCACGTCCTCTTCGGTGACCGCGTATTCGGGCATCGATGTTGCCCGGCCGAACAGATGGAACACCACCGGAGGGCCGTCGCTCAATTGGGTACTGTCGAGATCGTCCTTACGCACGGGCGAGTACTCGATCTGACGGACTCTTCCAGCCCAGGCCGGATGGCGCTGCTCAATGGCGCGCACGAGAAGATTGTCGAAAGTGGTGGTCACAAACAATTTAACCGGCAGTGCGGCCAGATCGTTGAGCGCTTTGGGGATGGGAACGCTTTGCTCCAGTTCTTCGACAACCTCCTTAACCACCGGATACAGCTCTTCGGCCCGGTTACGCCGATTGGCCAGATAACCGCAGGCCACCTCGTTGAGCGCGCGTTCACCGGTGTGCTGCGGCGGGTCGACTTTCAGCCGCAGGGCGAGTTCCTCAGCAACGAGGGTATAAAAGTTCTTCGTCCCGCCTGCCGCGCTGGGAATCTCGAGCAGCTCGGATCCGGTAATCGGAATGAGCGCGCCTTCGCGGACAAACCGGATCAGTTCCGGCCAGAGGCGGTCTTCTTCGTCAGTACTGAGAACGGCGTTCATGGTTTTTCGGGTCTCCAATACTGGTGTGGGAAAAATCCGGCAGGTGCAGTCGGAGGGATAGGCGCATTGATTTGAGGAGATAGAGATACGCCTGCTTCGCTATGACTAAAACCCGCCATCGCTGGCATCTGTCTCTGAGAGGGATAGGATTGCACGCTTAAATAAAATAGCTATTAGAATTAGGCTTCTATGTAACAAACTATACGCGATGTGCGTTTGAATGTCGATGATACGCAGCGCGATTGCTCAGTAAGGAACAATGTGATCAACGAAAAAAGCAGTGCTTGATCAACATAAAAAGTTAAATATGGTTACAAAACATGTGCAATACACTCACTGCCCGCACTACATAAAATCAATCTGCCATGGCTGGTTTGATGTGCTTTTTGCTTTATCCTCTTACCTTACTTCTTTTGCCAAATCAATGCCTATCGTTGTAATCTTCATGTCGGACGCTCTTCTCTGGTCTAGTGGATTTTTTAACTTCACTACTTTGGCACTTCGATGCCGCTTTGGGTAGTGGGCGCCCATTCCATTATTGCAATATCGCTATGTTTGCGTAATTATTCGACGATCGGCAAAGCGTTGGGGAGTCTTTTCAAGTTATAGCCATCGCCAGTAGCCTGTATGACAGTTGGCAGTCGCCATAACCAACCCGTCATCATCAACCAACGTATGCTGCTTATAACCAAAGACTGACTTGCCACGGCTCGAAACCCAACGCGCTTCGTTAAAAAGAGTTTGTCCCAGTGCGTGACGGCACTGAATGCGATTGCTGAGCATCTGTATAGAAAATGAATTGTTAACTTGAAGTAAACTATTGGAAACACTGCTTTGGGAAGTATCCGATTTAACTAATTTCACAAGAAGAAACAGAAAAGATAAAGCTCGCGATCGACTGATTTCACCAACAAAAAAGCCCCGGCGATCCGGGGCTTTTTTATTTACTGATGCTCAGAATTTTTACTGAGGCACAATATTTGATGCCTGTTTACCTTTAGGGCCAGTCGTTATATCAAAGGTAACACGTTGGGCTTCGCGCAATGATTTGAAACCATTGCTGTTGATTGCAGAGAAGTGTGCAAATAAATCTTCTCCACCATTATCCGGGGTAATAAAACCAAAACCTTTAGCGTCATTGAACCATTTTACAATACCTGTTGCCATCTTTATTTCCTTAATAATTAATAAATTACATCTACATTGATCCGTAGTGGCCATCGAATATCAAGGAAAAAAGGTCAACCATAAGCATCACATTTCACAACTTGAATCCAAAAGACCTAAGTAAGATACACGTTTGCTAACAAAGTTCAAGCATTTATTACAGGCCTAAATGCATGACTCTAATTAAAGGATCACGCTGATGGTTTGATAACCAATTGATAACATTATCGAAGTTTATGAAGAGATGATCGAATTAATGCTTTGATCTTGAATTTAAGGCTATTTATTCCTCTTATTCCGCATTTGTAAAAATTACATTTGTATGAAAATGGCCTTAAAGGTAATATTTATAAAATATTAGACGCTTCTGATAATGGATTAGGCAAATAATGAACCTTAAGTGTATCAATAAAAGAGGATTTTTTGTTCTCACTGTAATATTACTCCTCTTCACGACAAACCCAACACACGCGAGTACTCTTCATGCTTCTATCGTCATTGATGCAAATACGGGCGCGGTGCTGCATCAATCAAATGCCGATGCCAGTCGTTACCCGGCTTCACTGACCAAGATGATGACGCTTTATATGCTGTTTGAGGCATTAGAGCAGCGCAAAATGACTCTGGATACCCGCATGCCGGTATCGGCCCATGCAGCTTCGATGCCAGCAACCAATATCAATCTGCAAACAGGTGACACAATCAGCGTACGCGATGCGATTCCCGCGTTGATTGTGCGCTCCGCCAATGATGTAGCAGCCGTGGTGGCTGAAGCGTTGGGTAATACCGAAGTCAGCTTTGCTCGTATGATGACTGATAAAGCCCATAAGCTGGGAATGCGCTCCACCACTTTCCGTAATGCTTCCGGTCTGCCTAACAGCGAGCAGAAAACCACAGCGCGTGACTTAGTGACCTTGTCCGCACGGTTAATGAAGGATTTTCCGCAGCACTATCATTATTTTTCAACCCGCTCCTTCAGTTACAAAGGCACCATCTACAACAGCCATAATCGTATGGTGCGTAACACGCAGGGAGTGGATGGCTTGAAAACCGGCTTTATTCGTGCTTCAGGGTTTAATGTGGCTACTTCCGCCAAGCGCGGTGGTCGCCGCGTTATTGCGGTGGTGATGGGTGGGCATACTGCCGCTGCCCGCGATCAACAGATGGCACAATTACTCAATCGTAGTTTTACCCGGGGAACCACCACCCAAGTAGCGAGTAATACCAATAATGTTTCTGCAGCGCCAGTCATTTTGCAGAAGGTCAATGCTTCAATTTCTGCATCCAAACCTGCGACTTCGCTGAATAAAGCACTTGAGCCTGTCGCGCTATCAAAAATCGCGCAAACAGATACAAATGCTGAACCGCAGACAATTGCCGCAATGCATGATAAGAGCTGGGAAGTACAAATTGGTTCTTATTTGGAGCATGGCCGAGCTCAAGCGCAGGCTCAGGCTGCTACCCGTTGGATACCCGGCGCAGTGGTGATTACCGAAGTGGAAATTAGTAATCGCAAACTGTATCGCGCCCGTCTGGTAGGTTTGCTGGAAAATCAAGCGCGTACTGCTTGTCAAAGTTTATCCCAACAAAAGATGGAGTGTTGGGTCGTTCGCTCACAAAGCTGATTGATACACCAATTTTTTTTCGCTGTCGTCAAACAATGCACATTGATAAAGAATTAGACGCGCGCGGCTTGGTTTGTCCGTTGCCTATCTTACGCACCAAACAATCATTATCCGCAATGATCAGTGGGCAAACTCTGAAAATCATTGCAACAGACCCGGGTTCCATAATTGACTTCCAAGTCTTTGCAGATCAAACAGGCAATGAGTTATTGTTTTTATCAGCAACAACTGATGCATTTACTTTCATACTGAAAAAGAAATAGCAAATTTCGCCATTTTTCATCGCCTGTTAATCGCCCGCAACGGTCATGCGATCGATCAAAACCGATCCGCTTTGTTTCGATCCACGTACCACAACATCATTACCGATGGCCAATATTCCCCGGAATATCTCTTTCAAATTACCGGCAATGGTGATTTCCTCGACCGGATAAGCAATTTCACCATTTTCAACCCAGTAACCTGAAGCACCTCGCGAATAATCGCCTGTAACGGCATTGACGCCGTGCCCCAATAATTCAGTTACCAGCAAACCCGTATGCATTTTTTTCAATATTGCTTTGAAATCCATCGGCGCTGCATTGTGCATGATTAGGTTATGCGTACCGCCGGCGTTCCCGGTGGTACGCATTCCCAGCTTGCGTGCTGAATAACTTCCCAGAAAATAGCCTTGTACAATGCCATTCTCGATCACTTTGCGATCAACTGTTGCCACGCCATCATCATCAAATGCGCCGCTGGCCAGACCCTTAGGAATATGTGGCAATTCACGGATCTGGATATCCGGTGCAAAAACCTGCTGACCGATGCTATCCAGCAAAAAGGAAGATTTCCGATAAAGGCTGCCACCACTCACTGCAGAAGCAAAATGCCCGATCAAGCCGGAGGCAATCGGCGCTTCAAACAATACCGGCACGTCACACGTCGCAATTTTTCGAGCGCCCAAGCGTGCCGCGCTACGTGCACCTGCCTTCTGCCCAATCATCTCAGGTGATTCCAAATCAGCAGCATCGCGCGCAACGCTATACCAGTAATCCCGTTGTTTACTATCTTTCTGTTCAGCAATCACGGCACAACTCATGCTGTGACGCGACAACGGATACCCACCCATGAACCCCAGACTATTCGCATAGATAAACTGGGATTCACTGACTGAAATCGTGGCGCCTTCGGAATTGGTAATGCGCTTATCTGCCGCATAGGCTGCTTGTTCGCAATGTTTTGCCAGCTCAATGGCTTCCTCGACAGACAACGTCCAGGGATAATACAAATCCAGCTGCGGATAATCTTGCGCCAATAATTCTGCATCTGCTAATCCGGCACAATCATCGTCAGCGGTATAGCGGGCGATTGATAACGCGGCGGCAACCGTATCGCTGATAGCCTGCGGCGAGAAATCGGAAGTACTCGCATTACCGCGCTTCTGGCCAATATAAACGGTCACCGACAATCCTTTGTCACGATTATATTCAATCGTTTCAACCGCATCCTGGCGTACTGTGACAGTTTGACCAAAGCCATCGGAAACATTGGTTTCACAGGCAGTCGCACCGCCTTGTTTAGCGTGCATCAAAATATCACGGGCAATTTGCTGGAGTGTGCTGAGTGGGTAAGAAAACCGGGAATCAGAAACGAGTAGATTGTTCATAAATATCTTTGTGACCGGAAATTCAGGTTAAATGGAATATAAGTAAAATAATTTTTTAATGAAAAAATAAATCAAATGGGATCGCGACCCCATAAAGCGCTATGATAACAGCTTCTTGATACTGCATTACACAGGTTACCGTGCAAAATACCCCGGAAAATGATCATGAGCAGGATGCTGCGCCGAGCAAAACACGGCGCAAAAAAGACATGCATGCATTGCAGGAAATCGGCGAACAATTGGTTGAATTGGATCCAAAGAAATTGAATGAATTCGATTTGCCGGAAATTTTACTCGATGCCATCCACCTTGCCCGCCCGATGACTAAACATGGCGCACGCCGCCGACAAATGCAATACATAGGCCGCTTGATGCGAGAGGTCGACATGCGGCCGATTCAGGAAAAGCTCGATTCCTGGCAACAAGTGTCAGTGCATCAAACAGCACGACTGCATCAGCTTGAACGCTGGCGCGAACGCTTGCTGACGGATGAGCATGCATTGACTGAGTTTGCGGAAAAATACCCTGTGGCTGACTTACAGCACTTGAGATTATTGATCCGTAATGCGCATAAAGAGAAAGCAGCTGAAAAACCACCCAAGAGTTTTCGGTTATTGTTTCAGGCGTTGCAAGCGACGATCACTGAGGTTTGAGTCTGGGCTACGTCTGATTCAGTGGTTTTGATGTGATCGTTTCTACTAGCGGCTGCTGAGCGGAGGAGTGCACAGAAACTTCAGCTTCCTACTCCGAGAAATACTTGGATTCTCCTTTCTCATCCGCTATGATCATAATTCTGGAATTTGTCCGACTGGGACCAACCTAGAACTGGAGCGACTAAAGCGATGACAAAAGGTTATCCGCCCGCACAGGGCCTGTACGATCCACGTTTCGACCATGATTCCTGCGGTGTTGGGTTCATCACTCACATCAAAGGGCAGGACTCCCATTCCATCGTCGATCAATCCCTGAAGATGCTGGAGAACATGGAACACCGCGGCGCCTGTGGGTGCGAGCCGGATTCGGGGGACGGGGCCGGAATCATGTGCCGAATGCCGGATAAGTTCATCCGGCGGGAAGCCAAGAAGATCGGCATCGAATTGCCTCAGCTGGGGCAATATGGGGTGGGAATGGTCTTTCTGCCCAAGGATCCGACCGCTCGCAAGTTGTGTGAACAGGCCATGGAGAAAATCGCGGCCGATTTCGGGATGGTGGTGCTGGGTTGGCGCGATGTGCCGGTCAACTCCAAGGCGTGCGGGCCAAGTCCGCGTAAGATGGAACCGATGATCCGACAGATCTTTGTCGGAATGAGAGAAGGCCTCTACAACCAACAGGATTTTGACCGACGTCTATACCTGATACGCCAGCGGACGGAAAATACCATCGAGTTCGGTAACTTCTCGCCGCAGGCCGCGGAAGATTTTTACATTTGTTGCCTGTCGGCCAATCGAATAATCTACAAGGGAATGCTAACGGCGGCGCAAGTTCGGCTTTATTTTCCGGATTTGTCGGACCCGGATTTCCTGTCATCCCTGGCGATCGTCCATTCGCGGTTTTCAACTAACACCTTCCCATCCTGGCGGCTGGCGCATCCATATCGCTACCTCGCTCACAACGGCGAGATCAACACGCTACATGGCAACCGGAACTGGATGCGGGCACGGTATGGATCTTTACAATCGAAAGTGTTCGGAGATGAGCTCCAGAAGATGTTCCCGGTTCTGACGGAATCCGGTTCGGACTCGGCCACACTGGACGACGCGCTGCAATTTCTGAGCGTAAACGGTCGGAGCCTGGCCCATGCAATGCTGATGCTCATCCCGGAGGCGTGGCAGAATCACGATCAAATGGACGAGGACCTCAAGGCGTTTTACGAGTATCACGCTTGCCTGATGGAGCCATGGGATGGGCCGGCTTCTATTGCTTTTACGAATGGCGCGCTGGTCGGAGCGGTGTTGGATAGAAATGGGTTGCGGCCGTCACGATATTACGTCACGAAGGATGACTTGGTAATCATGGCCAGCGAAGTAGGCGTACTGCCGATTCCACCGGAAAACGTGGCGCGGAAATGGCGGCTGCAGCCAGGCAAGATTTTCCTGATCGACTCCGAACAGGGACGAATCATCGATGACAGCGAGATCAAGCGGCAACTCATAAACAAGCAGCCTTGGAAGAGATGGCTGGAAGAGAATCTGATCGAATTGGACAATCTTCCAGTTCCGAGTAAGGTGCATCAGCCAGACCATACGACACTAATGGCGCGGCAACGCGCGTTCGGGTATACCAATGAAGACCTAAAGTTGATCGTGACACCAATGGCTGTCAGCGGGGCCGAGGCGATCGGATCGATGGGGACGGACACGTCGCTAGCGTGTCTCTCCGAAAAGCCGCAGTTGCTCTACAACTATTTCAAGCAACTCTTCGCGCAGGTGACCAATCCACCATTAGATGCGATGCGCGAGGAACTGGTTACATCGGCATATACCTATATCGGACGCGAAGGGAATCTGTTGGATGAGACACCGGATGCAGCGCACTTGATCAAACTCAAAAGCCCGATCATCAGCAACGCTGATCTCGAAAAGTTGCGAGAAGTGGCCGTCGGTAAATTACGAGCAGTGACACTCGAGATGCTCTTCAAGATCAGCGCAGGCGAAACGGGACTGCAGCGTGCGCTGGAAGCATTGATGGAACGGGCGGCTCGCGCGGTCAAGGATGGCGCATCCGTCCTCATTCTGTCGGACCGGGGCGTAGATGCTGAGAATGCGCCGATTCCCAGCCTGCTGGCAACTGCGGCAGTGCATCATCATCTGATCCGCGAAGGCACACGCACGCAATGCGGTCTGGTGATTGAAACCGGCGAGGCACGCGAGGCGCATCACTTCTGTCTACTCATTGGATACGGAGCCGGGGCGGTCAATCCGCATCTGTCTTTCGAGACGCTGGCGGATTTAGATAAGAACGAATTGCTTCCCAACGACCTGAACTTGGAGAAAGCGCAATACAATTATATCAAAGCGGCCAACAAGGCGATCCTCAAGGTCGCATCGAAGATGGGAATCAGCACGGTGCAGAGCTACCGGGGTGCTCAGATCTTCGAGGCGATCGGTCTTGGCAAGGAAATGATCGACCGGTATTTCACCGGCACAGCGTCGCGCATCCAGGGAGTCGAACTGGAGATCATCGCGCGTGAATCGTTGGAGCGGCATCGCCGCGGATTTCCGCCGATACAGGTGAATGGGCAGGTGCTGGATACCGGTGGACTGTACCAATGGCGTCGCGACGGCGAATACCACATGTGGAACCCCGAGACGGTGGCCAAACTCCAGGATTCGGTTCGAGTAGGGGTCGAGAAGCCCATCGACGGGTACAAGAAGTTCAAGGAATATACCGCGCTGCTGGACGGTGAAGCGCGCAGCCAATGCACTTTGCGCGGATTGCTTAACTTCAAGAAAGTGGTCAATCCGATCCCGTTGGAAGAAGTCGAACCAGCCAAAGAGATCGTCAAGCGATTCGTCACCGGCGCGATGTCGCTCGGATCAATTAGTACCGAAGCCCACGAGAACCTGGCCATCGCCATGAACCGCATTGGCGGCAAGAGCAACACCGGCGAAGGGGGCGAAGATTCGCGGCGCTTCCAGCCCGATCCGCAGCCGGATGCGAACGGCAACACCATCTTCCGCCGCAGCGCTATCAAGCAGGTGGCAAGCGCGCGGTTCGGCGTCACCGCTGAATACCTGGCCAACGCCGATGAATTGCAGATTAAGATGGCCCAGGGTGCCAAGCCTGGCGAGGGCGGGCAATTGCCGGGACACAAGGTGGATGCGTATATTGGAAAAATCAGGCACTCGACGCCCGGCGTCGGATTGATTTCACCACCGCCACATCATGATATTTATTCGATTGAGGATCTGGCGCAGCTTATCCACGATCTGAAGAACGCCAATCCCAAGGCGCGCGTCAGCGTGAAGCTGGTCAGCGAGGTGGGAGTCGGGACCGTCGCGGCCGGCGTCGCCAAGGCCAAAGCGGATCACATCCTGATCTCTGGCGATTCCGGCGGGACAGGCGCTGCGCCGTTGACCAGCATCAAGTACGCAGGCATCCCGTGGGAACTGGGACTTGCCGAAACGCAGCAGGTTCTGGTGATGAACAACCTGCGCGGGCGCGTGGTCGTGCAGACGGATGGGCAACTCAAGACCGGCCGCGATGTTGTCATCGCAGCGCTGCTCGGGGCGGAGGAATTCGGCTTCTCCACCGGGCCGCTGATTGCCTCCGGGTGCATCATGATGCGGGTCTGTCATCTGAACACCTGTCCGGTCGGCGTGGCGACTCAGGATCCTGAGCTGCGCAAGAAATTCGCCGGCAAACCGGAACATGTCATCAATTTTTTCTTCTTTCTCGCCGAGGAAGTGCGGCAATACATGGCTGAGATGGGATTCCGGAAGTTTGAAGACATGGTCGGGCAAACGCAATTGCTGGAGTTCATGGATGTTTCGAGCCATTACAAGGCGCGCAATCTGAATCTGGACGTGATCCTGCACAAGCCCCAGGTCGGTGCGGATGTGGCCGTTCGCTGTGTGCAAAAACAAGAGCATGGACTGGAGCAAGCACTGGATAACCAGCTCATAAAGCTGGCGGCGCGAGCGATTGAGTGCGGTGAAAAGGTTACAGCCAGTCTTGAGATTCAGAACATCAATCGCACTGTCGGCACGATGCTGTCGAACCAAATCGCCCTGAAATACGGGCATAAAGGGCTTCCGAACGACACGATCACATTCAAGTTCAGCGGATCGGCCGGGCAGAGCTTCGGATGCTTTCTTGCTCGCGGCGTCACGCTGATGTTGGAAGGGGACAGTAACGACTACCTGGGAAAAGGACTCTCCGGCGGGAAGATCGCCATCTTTCCGCCGAAAAAAGCAACGTTCAAGCCCGAGGAAAACATCATCGCCGGCAACGTCATCTGTTATGGTGCAATCGCCGGCGAAGTCTATATTCGCGGCGTCGTCGGTGAACGCTTCTTCGTCCGTAACTCTGGTGCCCAGGCGGTTGTCGAGGGCGTCGGCGATCATGGTTGCGAATACATGACCGGCGGGCGGGTCGTGGTCATCGGCCCAACCGGGCGCAACTTTGCCGCCGGCATGAGCGGCGGAATCGCCTACGTCTACGACGACAATGGCCAGTTCCCGCGCCTGTGCAATACCGAGCTGGTGGAATTGGAAAAGCCCGATAAGGATTATGATCGCGAAACGATCAAGATTCTCTTGGAAAACCACTATAAGCTGACCGGCTCGACTCGTGCCAAGGCGATCCTGGGTGATTTCGAGAAGAAGCTCCACCGGTTCGTCAAGGTGATGCCGACCGACTATCGCAATGCACTGGAGAAAATGAGCGAGATTGAAGAAGCGGCCAGGAAGCTCGGCGAGCGCCAGACGAGCACGGTGTGAATCCAAGATTAAAAGTTAAAAATTGAAGATGGGATTCTGCATTTTTAACTTTTAATTTAGAACGGAGAGAACAATGGGCAAACCGACAGGTTTCAAGGAATTCAAGCGCGAAACGGCGACGCGCCGGTCAGTCGAGTCACGTATTCTCGACTGGAATGAGGTTTATCTCGACATTGCCGAGGAGAAACTCAAGGTCCAGGGCGCTCGCTGCATGGATTGCGGGATTCCGTTCTGCCATGGTCCCAACGGATGTCCGCTAGGGAACATCATTCCGGAGTGGAACGATCTGGTCTACAAAGGGCGGTGGCACGATGCCATCGAGATGCTGCACAAGACCAACAACTTCCCGGAATTTACCGGACGCATCTGCCCCGCGCCGTGCGAAGAGGCATGCGTGCTGGGGATCAATGAGAAGCCGGTCACGATCAAGTCGATTGAGCAGAACATTATCGATCACGCGTTTGAGAAAGGGTGGGTTAAGCCCTGCCCGCCAGCCACGCGGACGGACAAGAAGGTCGCCGTCGTCGGCTCCGGCCCGGCCGGACTCGGGTGCGCTGCCCAACTCAACAAAGCGGGGCATCTGGTGACGGTATTCGAGCGCGCCGACCGGGTCGGTGGGCTGCTCATGCACGGCATCCCCAACTTCAAGCTGGAAAAGCATATCGTCAACCGCCGCGTAGATCTGATGAAGGCCGAAGGAATCAACTTCGTCACCGGCGCCAACGTTGGCTTCAACATCAAGGTCGAAGACCTGCGCCGCGATTTCGACGCCATCGTCCTGTGCGGCGGATCGACCAAGGCGCGGGATATTAACGTTCCCGGCCGCGATCTGGACGGCATTCACCTGGCCATGACCTATCTGCCGATGCAAAACAAGATCAACTTCGGCGCTCACATCCCCGAGCAGGAATTTATCAGCGCCAAAGGCAAACACGTGATCATCCTCGGCGGTGGCGACACCGGAGCCGACTGCCTCGGCACCGCCATTCGACAGGGATGCAAGTCTGTCCAGCAATTCGAGCTTCTTCCCAAACCGCCTACTGGCAGGGTGCAGGACATGCCCTGGCCCTACTGGCCGATGATTTACCGCGTCAGTTCCGCCCACGAAGAAGCCGCCGCTCCCATCGGCCACGACGTTCGCGACTTCGCCATCAATACGCAATCCTTCTCCGGCGAGAACGGCGTCGTCAAAAAACTCCACGGAATTCGTCTGGAATGGGAAATGCAAGGTTCCCGCCCGGCGAAGATGAAGGAAATCCCCGGCAGCGAGTTCACGCTCGACTGCGACTTGTGTCTGCTGGCCCTGGGCTTTCTCAGCCCTGAACCGGAAGGACCGATCTCACAGCTCGGTGTGAAACTCGACCAGCGTGGCAATGTGTCGGTCGATCAAAACTACATGTCCAACATCCCCGGCGTCTTCGCGGCCGGAGATATGCGCCGTGGGCAGTCACTGGTGGTCTGGGCGATCAGCGAAGGAAGGCAGGCGGCGCGAGGGGTGGACGAGTTCCTCATGGGACGTAGCGATTTACCGAAGATGAAGTTGTTTTGATGTGATTTCCAGCCGCCGATACCAGACAAAAACAGGCGAGAAAGCGCAGTTCATGCGTAATATTGAACCTGTTTTAACACCGTAGCAGCAATGCAGATCGTTTTTTAACGGCCTGTTAGAGTTTGAAGAGCATCTCCGCGTAGGATGGTACCGGCCACGCGGTGGTGGGGAGGAGGAATTCAAGCGCATCGATGTCGCTCCGCAGACCATGCATCGCTGGGACCACTTTGTCACGGAACGCTTCCGCTTTTTCCTTCGCATGCTCGAAGCTATTCGCCTTTTCCCGTGCGGTTTCGAGGATTGCAAGTTTTTTGTACGCAGCCACGAGGTGCTTGTTGATCTTGCCTGCCAGGTCCTTCTGCACTGTCACCGTGAGTCCGATTGACTTGGCATCCTGGCTGGCCCGACCGAGATCGCCGAGGTAGCTGATGACCGAAGGAATGTATTGCTTCTTCACCATGTCGATGGATGCCTTGGCCTCAATGTTGATATGCTTGGTGTACTGCTCAAGGTACACTTCGTAGCGGGAATGGAGCTCGCCGCCGGATAGGACTTTGTACTTTTCGAATAGCTTCGTCGCGTTGTCATTGGCCATCGCGGCTAGGGCATCGACGGTGTTGGAAATATTGGGAAGGCCGCGCTTCTTGGCTTCCTTGACCCAATCAGCGGCGTAACCGTTGCCGTTGAAGATCACGCGGCCGTGCTTGTTGACGGCTTCGCGGACGATGGCTGTGGCTTCCTTGTTCACGTCCGGGGCTTTCTCAAGCCGAGTCGCGATTTCGTCCAGCGCTTCCGCAGCCACGGTATTCAGTACCGTGTTGGGACCGGCGATGGAGGCGGAAGACGCGACCATGCGGAACTCGAACTTATTGCCGGTGAAGGCGAACGGCGAGGTTCGGTTGCGATCGGTGTTGTCCATCGGCAGGGAGGGGAGGCTGTCGACGCCGAGTGCCATGAAGCGTTCGCCCTTGCCTTTGCCGGACTTGCCCTTTCCGAGGGCTTCCAGAATGTCGCTCAATTCATCCCCCATAAACACGGAGATGATGGCGGGTGGCGCTTCGTTTGCGCCGAGGCGCAAGTCATTGCCGGTGTTAGCAGCACTGGCGCGGAGTTTGTCTGCATGCCGGTCGACGGCGGTCAGGGTGGCGGCGAGGAAGATGAGGAATTGCTCGTTGTCGTATGGGGTGTTACCAGGCTCGAGCAGGTTCTGTCCGTCGTCGGTTGCGAGCGACCAGTTGTTGTGCTTGCCCGAGCCGTTTACGCCGGCGAAGGGCTTCTCATGAAGCAAGCAGACGAGGTTGTGCCGCAGCGCGACTTTCTGCATGGTTTCCATCACCAGCTGGTTGTGGTCGGTGGCAACGTTGGTGGTGGAGAAGATCGGGGCCATTTCGAACTGAGTCGGAGCGACTTCGTTGTGCTTGGTTTTCGCCAGCACGCCCATCTTCCAAAGTTCGATGTCCAGGTCGCGCATGAAAGCGGAGATGCGGTCCTTAAGCGCGCCGAAGTATTGATCTTCCAGCTCTTGGCCTTTGGGGGACGGGCCGCCAAAGAGAGTGCGGCCGGCGCTGATGAGGTCAATGCGTTGGTCGTAGTACTTTTTATCGATGAGAAAATATTCCTGTTCCGCGCCGACGGTTGCGGTCACGCGCTGGGCGGTGGTATTGCCGAGTGCGCGCAGAACACGGATCGCCTGCTTGGACACGGCTTCCATGGAGCGGAGAAGCGGGGTTTTCTTGTCGAGGGCCTCACTGGTGTACGAGCAGAATGCAGTCGGGATCGTGAGTGTCACATTGCCGGCGGCGTCTTCCTTAAGGAAAGCGGGAGAAGTGCAGTCCCATGCGGTGTAGCCGCGGGCTTCAAAGGTGGCGCGGATACCACCCGAGGGGAACGAAGAAGCATCCGGTTCGCCCTTGATTAGCTGCTTGCCGGAGAACTCCATAATGATGTGCCCATCGGCGGTCGGGGTGATGAACGAATCGTGCTTCTCGGCAGTCTTGCCGGTAAGAGGCTGAAACCAGTGGGTGTAGTGGGTGGCGCCTTTCTCGATTGCCCAGTCCTTCATGGCGTTGGCGACAACGTTGGCGACTTCCAGCGTGAGCAACTTGCCCTTCTCGATGGTTTCTTTCAGCGCGCGGTAGATATCCTCGGGAAGTCGCTCCTGCATGGCGCGATCACCGAAGACATTGCTACCAAAAAGTTCGGTGAGGTCATCGCTGTGCGTTTTTTTGGAAGTTACTTCGTTCCGCCCGCTCGCTGATTCTTTCGCAATTTTCTGAAGTACAGACATGGCCTTTCCCTCTTGATTGAATTTTCCGTCGAAATTATTCGGTCGAGCAGGCATACAGGAAAAATAAACACATTCTTATAAGAGATGAAAGTACTGGAAATCAGATGGGGTGTCAAACACATTGATAAACAGACAAAAATTCAAAAAATTTGTATCTGATCAGCAGCCAAAATCAACAGAAGGCGTCAAAGTTGGATCCTTTTTTGCCTTTCAGTTGTATGTATCTCGCGTCAACTATGTGGCCGATTCAGAAATTTCCAATTCGTGTCAATCCGCATTCAATCCACGGACATGCTCTGCCACGCAACGCCCCAGCGCTTGCAATTCGTAGCCCCCTTCCAGCACTGAAACGATACGGCCATTGGCATATTTGTTGGCAATGGCTTTAATCTGCTGCGTGATCCAGACGTAATCGTCGTCATCAAACTGCAGTTGCGACATGTCATCATCGCGGTGCGCGTCAAAACCGGCGGATACGAAAATCATTTCTGGTTTGAATTGCTCCAATGCCGGTAACCAAATATCGGTTACCGCTTTGCGGAAAACCGCGCCGTCAGCGCCACGTGGTAAAGGCACATTGATCATGCGCTGACTGCCGCTATCTGCACCACAATAGGGATAAAAGGGATGCTGAAAAGTGGAGCACAACATGACATGCGGATTATCGCGAAAAATTTCCTCGCTGCCATTACCGTGATGTACGTCAAAATCCAGAATCGCAACTCGTTGCAAGTGATAGTGTTGGATCGCATGCGTCACTCCCACGGCCACATTGTTAAACAAACAAAATCCCATGGCGCGATCCGATTCGGCATGGTGTCCCGGTGGTCGAACAGCACAAAACGCATTGTTCATTTTTCCGCTCAGCACCAAATCGGTTGCCAGCACCACCGCTCCCGCCGCACGCAATGCCGCATTCAATGTGAACGGATTCATCGCAGTATCGACGTCAAGCGCAATTAATCCGGTAACTGGCGCAGCCTGCAGGATGCTTGCTATGTAACTTTGTGGATGCACACATGCCAGTTGTTCTACCGTCGCCAGCGGGGCATCATAGCGTTGTAACTGTGCCGACAGGCCAGTGGCCTGCAGTTGGTTTTCGATGGACACCAAGCGCTGCGAACACTCGGGGTGGTAGCTGCCCATGTCATGCTTCAGACAATCCGGATGGCTGATATACGCTGTTTGCATGTTATTTCCCGATGTTATGAAAACACTTATCGCTAATCATTTTATTAGAAAGTTTATACAATCGATGGGCTATCCCGTGATAAATTATCAATATTCTGCAAGTTAGCCTACAGAAATACAAAAAGACAATTTCATGTTAATGCCTTTTTTCGTCATATATGGGAGTGATTGATGCACGAGTTTATCGCTAAAGTAACAAATTTTATTTCCTTGGATGTGCTCATAGGAAGAAGCTGGCTGGATATTGTATCTATTCTGACACCCTCTGTTCTTCTGATCATTGGATTATTCTGTCTCAGCTATTTTATAAAATTCAGAAAATGGCGATTTTCTGCGTATTTTCTGTGCTTGGTACTGACATTGGTTTATTTACCTTATGAATTGCTGCGCCAGGCAACCGCAATGGCCAGAGCGGATGCCAATGTCAATGAAATGCATAGCAGCTTGCAAGGGTTGCTCAATTCCGCCAATTTGGATCACATGAATGATGTCGCAAACAAGGAAGTCTCTGCCGATATTCTGGATGAATTGATCCGTGGCTTGGATCGGAACAAGAAAAAAGATCTTATCCTTGTTTCCTGGTTGATTTCCGAGAACGAAAAAAGCTCACTCAGTCAAATCGATGACAAGCAAAAATTACTCGCGGATACAATCAAATCCAGCTTGAGTGAAACAAAAACCGAAATTATTGAATCCCGTCCTCCCATTGAAAAAATCTCTGAGACCATTGTGAAACGACTGGATGGCGATATCAATCAATTGGTTGAAACAAAAATGCAAGCATTCAAGCAAGAAATTGATAGTTCACTGGATAATTTCAAAGAAGGCATCAATACCTTTGTTCAGGGTGAACTCAACAATTACCAAGAGAAGCTGGCAGTTATCACACAACAAAATGTTGATGAATTAAGAAGTTACTCCAGTAAAGCTAATCAAGCTTTCTCTCAGCAGGCGAATAGAACCAATCAAGAATCCTTGAAAAAAATAGATGCCGCTAAAGACAGTATTGATGAAGCGGGCACGACAATCGCACAAACTGTCACCAAGCAAGTCAAGCAACTTGCGGCCTCGATCGAACTGGCTCAGAAAAAGAGTGATATTTTATTTGAATATAACGAGTGTATGAGGACTACTGGCGTACTGGATCTAGCGGGTAAGGAGCAGCAATGTAAAACCAAATTGAGTCAGGATATGAGCAGCTTGAAATAGCCGCTAACTACAGCAAAAAATTAAATGGATCTGATGATCTTTACCTGCGCCAAAGATCATCAGACCAGCGATCATCTGGAGCTTGCTATTTCTTTACAAAATCAACCAGTTTTTGATAAGTAAACAAATAATCCTGCGCTTGCAAAGGCGTATGGCATTGCACACAGTTCAGGTCGTTACTTTTGGCGGTACCATCCGGGTTATACACGGCAAATCCCCAATCACCGGTGCGGTTTTCTTTGGGAAAAGCGGCATCCCAATTATTTTTGTTTTCCATCACGGCAACTGCTGACAGCGAGTCTATTTCAAAGAGTCCATCCTTGCCCACAATCGGTTTACCGTCCGCATCTTTTTTAGGGGTATAGATTTCCATGATAACGACAGCGCCCGAAGCACTTTTCTGACCTTGGGTATAGCTGGAGATTGCAGCTTCATTGGCATACAGCTTGGCAACCTGGGTTTGATTGGCGCGATTCATGGTGGCATATTTTGTAAAGGTTTTTTCATAACCTTCAGGAAATTTTACGTGTTCAGGATCTCCACCGGCGTAGGCAGTAAGTGGTGCGGCAATCAGTACTGCGGCAATGGTTTTGAGCGTATATTTCATGTTTTCTCTCCTTGTTAGAATGTTTATGGATAAAACAGGACTTGGGTTACTATCATACCGTATTAACCGTGGCATAATGATCAAAGCGTTAATGTTCTTTTAGGGCGCAAGATCCAGAACCAGTCTGACAGACAAATAAATAACCAGCATTGCAAGCGCTAAATGGATCGTAAACAGCACGGGATTCTGCATCGCTGCATCGATCAGGGTTTTATGTTTACCTTCCCGTTTCAGGCGAGCATATTCTTCCTGCATCCTGATCGTCCGCTCATTTTGATAGACATCCAGTAATGCACGTGCCTTCTGAAATTGACTCTCATCGTTAAGCCAAATGGCCGGCATCGACACGCCCCAGTTGCCCGCTGATGTTTCATAAAAATCAATCGCATTGTTGGCTAATAACTCGCGTACGTCATTCGCTTCATCGTCGGGAACGCCATTGAGTCGGAATAAAATTTTTGCCATGAATGATCTTTGGTTATGTTATTTTCTATTAGGAAAAAGGTTGAATCATCAATTTCATCAAGAGATGCTAACTTTGCATTCAATCCATTGTCAAGTTATGAGAAATGATAAAGTCACAAAATTAATTAGTTACAGGTAAATTTGAGCCAATGAAAAAAACCATATTAATCACCGGATGCTCAAGCGGGATCGGCTACTGTGTCGCCAAGGCCTTGCATGCGCGAGGCTATCGCGTGTTTGCTACAGCCAGGCGGCGGGAAAGCGTTGAAAAACTCTTGGCCGAAGGTTTAGAGAGTTTCCACCTGAATTTAACCGATTCAAATTCGATTCATTTTGCATTTGAGGAAGCCATGCGCCGCACCAATGGTGAATTGTACGCATTGTTTAACAATGGCGCATACGGGTTACCGGGCGCGGTGGAAGATCTGAATCGTGATGCTTTGCGTGCGCAATTTGAAACCAACGTGTTTGGCTGGCAGGAATTGACCAATCTGGCGATACCGGTGATGCGCCGGCAGGGTTACGGCCGAATTATCCAGAATAGCTCGGTACTGGGCTTCGTTGCCCTGCCTTTCCGGGGTGCTTACAATGCGTCAAAATATGCGATTGAAGGATTAAGCGATACACTGCGACTGGAATTACGCGGCAGTAATATTTATGTCAGTCTGATTGAGCCGGGGCCGATTGCCAGCCAGTTTCGCATGAATGCAGTCAAGGCGTTGGCAAAATATATCGACGTTGACAGCAGCTTTCACCGTGAAAAATATCAAGGGGTGTTGACGCGCTTAAACAAGCCAGGACCCGCCGTTCCCTTTACTTTACCGCCCGAAGCGGTGCTTGAACGGGTAATCCATGCGCTGGAAGCCGCCAAGCCTCAACCCCGTTACTATGTGACATTCCCGACTTATCTGTTTGGTGTACTCAAACGAATTTTAAGCACGCGTATGCTGGATGTGTTACTTGCCAAATCTGGAAACAATAATTAACCAAGCCTATCAACTAATCGTTAACAAGCCTTGCAAAGTGAATAATCAAACTAGGGATAGGCTGTGGAAGTGGCGCATGTTTGCAGAATTTTCCAGGCAATGTCAGCAAAATACCGATCGCCTTTCAGCGTTGCATTCACTGTCGTATCATCGATCTTCTTTAGCATTAAGGCAAATGCATATGCGGATTCACTGTCCGTATTTCTGTGTGCATAGGGCAAGGTTTCTGTAGCCGCTGTCGCATAAATAAGCACAGCATCCGGATTGCTAGGAGCATAAGTCGCAACCATATTACGCAGGTACCGTGTATCCAATGCATCAATTTCTGAAGCGTCGATATCAGAATACCTGCGATTTCTGAATTGCAAGGTGCGCATGAACGACCTGCCATCCGATTGTAGTTTGTTAATGACACAGTCCGCCAGTACCGCATGTTCTCCTGCGAGCGTTTCTTCATACCATTGCGGTTTTTCTTTAGAGTCGATGAGATGTGCGCAAGCTGATAGGAAGGATACTGTGAACAATACAAGCAATACTTTCATCACATAACGCTCCTCGCAAATTTAAATCAATATCGCCCGGATGGGTTATGTGATCCTTATTTTCTCATGCATTAACAGAGGTTTGTTGAGAAACCATCTGCGTGCCGCTGCTGCGATGTTAAAAACAGGATCAAAATGCTCGTTTATCACGCACAAACCGCGCTTTGTCACCAGTTTTTGCCTGGGATAGGCTGCCTCGAAAACGTTTTTTAATGACCTGTAAACGATTTTGAGAAACCCATTAAAACCTATCCACCAAAATAAACATATGGTTTCATGGGTTCGTCGGATTCATTAAAACGCTTTTGTTCTTCTTTATCGAGCTTTTTATCCCACCAGATATTTCGTGCCTCTAATCGTTTGGATTCGAGTTGCGGATTTTTTTCAAGTAGTTCACGCATAAACTTCGTGTGCTCAGATTCGTAGCTATAATCCATCATTCAACCTATTCTTGAGTACTGTAAAAAGCAAACTTTAGCACAGACACCATTGACTATATAGCCCCCGGGTTAATTAACAACGCCGAAGTAAATCTAAATTTCCAAGTGAATTGGATAGCAGTCATTATATTTTCGTAATTTGATCACCATTTCAGAAAACGGCAAGCCATATATTGCTTCCAGCTTCTTGGCCCGGGTTTTAAGTGTTTTCCAGGCTACTTTTCCCGGGCTATGTTTAAATGCAAACACAATTAAATTGCCTCGTATATCGGCCATCATGGCAACAATATGCCCCTGGAAACTATCACTGATTCGCTGTATATAGGTATCGAGGTGTTTATCCCGACTCAGCAGATTCACTACCAACATGCCGTTTTTGCACAAAGCCGCACGTACATGGTCATAAAATTCCTGACTGCACAGCGTATCAATCTGGCAATCGTCATCGAAACCATCGACCATTAAAATATCCGTGCTGAGCGGGTGATCGTTGATGTATTGTGCGCCATCCGCATGGATAACTTGAAAACGCTCATCCTCCGCCGGCAATGCAAAATAATTAAAGGCCGTGCTGATCACTTGCTGATTAATTTCAACGACGGTAGTTTTAGTCTGAGGCATCTGATGATAAACAAATTTTGCCAACGAACCGCCACCCAAGCCAATCATCAAGATGCGAGAAGGCGCTGGATGAAACAATAAAAACCCCATCATGCATTGGGTATAGAGCAATTCCAGCGCATTGGGCGCAGCTATTCGCATGGCGCTTTGTATCGAATCGCCACCCAAATGCAGCAAACGCACACCTTTTTGCTCGCTGATTGCAACGCTTACATTACTGCGAGGGACTTTTTTAAAAAATCGGGTCATGCGCCAATCAAATGTGAAAATAGGGAGGATATTTGAAACGCAATACGATTAACAGGCCGTTGAAAAACTATCTGCGTTGCCGCTACGGTGTTAAAAACAAGCTCAAAATGCTCATTTATTACGCATAAACTGCGCTTAATCGCCTGTTTTTGCCTTGTATCGGCTGCCTCGAAAACGTTTTTCAACGGCCTGTTAAATCTTAAAATTGTACTTATTTACCAGGCTTGTATCTGTCAAACGAGAGAATCTTGCCGGTAGGTTCATTTTTGATGGCATTCAATATTTCTTGAGGTTCTTGTAAGGCATTCAGCAACCCTTTTTCGCCCACGACATTGTCCCACATTCTTTGAGAGATCTGTAAACAAGCGGCCATTGGGTTACTTGCTTGTTTGCGGACTTGATCTACTTGCCATTGCAAGCCTGTCATTCGCTGTTTCAGGTGCAATGGCGCTTGCGCTATCAAGTCATTGATCAACTGTTGGCGCATGGCCTCAAATTTCTCCGGATCTTGCTGCGCCATCTGAGACCATACATCAAAGTCAAAATCAGATATGTTGCTCTCTTTATCCATATTATGACTTATCCAAAACTTCCCGCACCGGAATACGCCAGATGAAGAAGACTAGGATACTGCCAATCGTAATCAGCATCATCTTTTGCCATAACTCAGGCACGATCAAAATTGAACTACTGAATGACAATGCTATCAACATATAAACCCATCGTTTGACATTGCCGGGAATGCTGCGATACATGCGCCATTCTAAAATAATCGGACCAGTTATCCGGTTTTCCAATAACTTACGATGAAAATGCTCCGAGCCACGTGCAAAACAAGCAGCCGCCAAGAGTATAAACGGCGTTGTTGGTAATATCGGCAGAACCGCGCCCAGCACACCCAGAAATAATGCCAGAAAACCAGCGCCCAGATACATAGCACGCACAATCGGTGAATCGTGCAAGCATAATAGATCGGCTGACTGCCGATCCAGCGCTTGCTGTTTTTCTTGCTGGGTCTCAGATTGCTCAGATGATGGCATTAAGTAATTTTAATAGATTAAATAGTCATAAATTACAGATTAGTATAGATACTTAAATGCTCTCGATCAATCCGCTCATGCGCAGACATTGAAGCGATATGTACTGATGACTAACTGCGCTTAGCGGTTATAATATCCGAGAGTTGATTGTTAGCAAGCCGTTGAAAAAACATTTGAGTCTGTCTTTAGCACCATAGCGGCAACGCAGATAGTTTTTCAGCAGCCTGTTAGAATGAACCGATTTTAATTTTTTCTCTAGAGGATGCTATGTCTAATATAAAAAACCTACTCCATTTAAGTATCATTCTATTAGCCTTGATCATGTTGCCCCAGGCAGCATTTGCCTACAAAGAACATGCAGCGACTGATGGTCCGCAGTTTCAGAAAATTGATGCCAAGGTAGGCAGCGGAGAAGAGGCCGAAGTAGGAAAAACCGTGAATGTTCACTACACCGGCTGGTTGTACGACGAAAACGCGCCGGATAAAAAAGGCAAGAAATTTGACAGCTCTCTTGATCGTAAAGAGCATTTCTCATTCATGCTGGGCGCAGGGCGCGTAATCAAAGGTTGGGATCAGGGTGTCACTGGCATGAAAGTAGGCGGGCAACGCACACTGATCATCCCACCATCCATGGCGTATGGCGCACGCGGCGCAGGCAATATTATTCCGCCGAATGCAACTTTGATTTTTGATGTTGAATTGGTCAGCCTCAAAGCAGGCTCGCACTATTAACAGTGCCGTTAAATAGATTGCTTTTTTGTAGTTCTTGAATAACGCAATCTGCCTATCGGAAGACTAATTACCCAGTATCATATGATTATGATGTTCTAGCATCCCATTAACCTGATGTAGACAATAAAAGGGCGCTACTATGACTTCGACCGTACAGCCACGTGTTACCCGATATAAACGACTAAGTATCAGTCTCGGCATAGTAGTCGCTCTGATTGCGCTGTTGGTGGCGCTGAGTTACTTCTGGTTACCCGGTTATGCAAAATCTCAACTTGAGACGCGCTTGTCAGAGCTGTTGCAACGTCCTGTCAGCGTGGCATCCATTGAAATCAAGCTGCATACGCTTGAGCTGATCATACAAGGGTTTCGGATCGATGAAAAAGCGGATGCCCGTGAAGAATCTGCAACGCTTTTTGCATTCGGCAAACTGCATGTCGATCTCAGTATTGAATCGCTTAAGCACCGCGCACCGGTAATCACATCAGTCTCGCTAGTGGAGCCCAAGCTGCATTTGGTACGAGAAGCGGAAAACCAATTTAATATTTCCGATCTGCTGGAAAAATTCAGTCAACCGGCAGATGAAAAGGACGAAGATCCTGGTGATGCGCAATTCTCCATCAGCAATATCACGATCCAAGGTGGTCATTTTGAGTTTGTTGATCGTCACATGAAGACCGACCATAAAATCACCGAAATCAATCTGGGCATTCCAGTCGTTGCCAACTTCAAAAGCACGCTCACCAATTGGATAGAGCCGCACTTTAGCGCAAAAATTAACGGATCGCCCTTGTCACTGGATGGTAAATTGCGCGCTTTTACTGAGAGCCAGGAAGCGACATTGACATTAAAACTAAGTGAATTTGATTTAACCGAGATCGATCGATACGCGCCCTTACCTAAAGGCATTAAGCTGTTATCAGGTCTTTACGACAGCGAACTGCTGGTCACTTTTGTCCAAGCACCTGATAAAGCGCCCGATATTACCCTGACCGGCACCACCACATTGCGGCAATTGGCAGTAAAAAACAGTGCCGTAGAGGTACCTTACCAAGCTCGTTTGAAGCAATTGGCGATTGCTCTGACGCAAGTTGATTTGACCGGCAAAAAACCATCACAAGTCAAACTGCATATCGATCAAATTGCACTAACACGCGAAGGTGAAAAAGAACCCGCATTGTCACTCGCCCAATTGGACATCGACGCAATCACGGTGAATACAACATCCCGGCAGATTGCATTGGGAGAAATTACACTGGATCGACTGAAAACCACTTTGCGTCGAGATACCAGCGGTACAATCGATTTAACCCGATTGTTCAATTCCTCAGACGAACAAGCTGAACCTAAACCGCAAGTCCAGGTGCAGACCAAAGCTAAAGCTCAGCCTAAAATCCAGGCACGCATTCCGCTGCCAGCCAGAAAACCTGCTTACCCTGCCACTGAAATCAAGATAGCTGAAAAACAAACGGAACCAACGAAACCGCGCGAGCCCCAACGCGTGAACAAGGAAAAGCCATCCAGCCCGGATGCACCTTGGACTACGCAAATCAAGCGCATAAAACTCAAAGCAGCTAAGCTGCAATATGAAGATCTGACGCTGACGAAAGCTGCGCCGATGGTGGTGGATCCGTTGGATCTGGCCGTCGATAATATTGACCTCAGCGGTGTCAAACCGTTGAATCTGGCACTACAAGCACAAGTCAATCAGCGCGGCAAACTCAAAGTCGATGGTTCGCTGGCATGGGCACCCCTTGCCACTGATTTAACTCTGAATCTCGATTCGGTCGATGTAGTGTCGTTACAGGGCTGGGCTGGCGATAAGCTGGCTGCGATGCTGACCAGTGGTGATATTTCCTTTGACGGCAAGATCCAAGCGAATGGCGAACCATTGAAAATTGCCGTGAATGGCAATGGCAAGCTAGGAAACTTCAATGTATTCGATCCCCAAAGCGCACAGGATCTGCTGCGCTGGAAAAAACTGGATATTAGCAACCTGAACTTTGTCAATGAACCGCTGCGCGTTGATATCAAAACCATCGGTCTGAGCGATTTCTTTGCACGCGTGATGATACTGCCGGATGGCAACTTCAATCTCAAGCAAATCGTTCGGCAAGATGTTCCCTTGGAACCTCAGGCCACTGCTGCCAGCGTCGCACCTGCAACGACCCAACAACCCGTACAGGCAAAAAAAGATACGCCCGTTCATATCGATAAAATCATCCTGCAGCAAGGCAACATCAATTTCAGCGACCAATTCATCAAACCGAATTATCGTGCCAATTTGACAGGACTTGCCGGACAGATTGGCCCGCTTCATCCCGGCAAACAGGGAAAAATTGATATCCGTGGCATGGTTGCTAAAACAGCACCTCTGGAAATTCGTGGTACGACCGATCCATTCAGTTCCGAGCTGGCGCTTGATCTTGTTGCCAAGGTTAAAAATATTGACCTGCCGCCATTTAGCCCTTACTCAGTGAAATATATCGGCTATGAAATAGAAAAAGGCAAATTATCCGCGGATGTGAACTATCAGATCGACAAAGGTGTTTTATCCGGCAACAATAAAATATTTTTGGATCAATTTACGCTGGGCGAGAAAGTCGAAAGTGAAGATGCAGTATCACTACCGCTCAGCCTGGCAATTTCGATTCTCAAGAATCGCCGTGGAGAAATTGATATTCACTTGCCGATCAAGGGCTCTCTCGATGATCCTCAATTCAGTCTTTCTGATATCATTTTCACCGCACTGACAAACCTGATTACTAAAGCAATCACATCACCATTTGCATTACTGGGTTCCGTGTTGGAGGGTGGGGAGGAATTATCGGAGATTACTTTTACGCCGGGTTTTGCGGATATCGATGCCGATGCAGCAAAGCGTTTGGAAGCCCTAGCGAAAATATTAAATGACCGTCCGTCTCTCAACCTGGAAATTTCCGGCCATGTTGACCCCGCACAGGATCTTGAAGGACTCAAGGTAGCTATGCTGCAGGACAAAGTCAAAGCGCAAAAGCTTGCCGAACAAACTAAAGCAGACATCGCCAGTACCGACCTAGCGGACGTGACACTCACTCCGGAAGAATATAGCAAGTATCTTGAAGTCGCTTACAAAAAAGAAACCTTCGAAAAACCCAAAAATGCGATAGGTTTCGCTAAAAGCTTACCGAGTGCCGAAATGGAGCAACTCATACTCACCAATACGCAAGTCAACGACGATGATCTGGCGATACTGGCAGAGCGCCGCGCCAATACCGCGCTCAATTGGCTGATCGAAAACGGCAAAATTTCCGATGAACGGGTTTTTGTAGTAGGTGCGCACGAAAACAAAGAAGACGAGCAGAAGAATGGGAATCGAGCGGAATTTGTGTTGAAATGAACGTCACTATATGTAATATCTCAGATACGTTGCAAAATGTGCAGACGCTAAGGCACTCAATTAAAATCAGTTCTTTTGTGACCGATTGGATAATGCCTGCCCGAATGCACCATCTGTCTAAATTTAATTAGATATCCCTAGGATTCTTATGTTGCGCACCGCTTTTCTAACAGTTCTTTCTGGTGTGATTACTTATGTTCTCGGTCAATTAATTGTAAAGTTGCTAATTGATCCGGTTCAGGAAATGAACAAAACCATAGGTCAGATAGCTCACTCGCTAATCGAGTATGCGAATGTGATTGCCAACCCGGGAATTTCTAGCAAAGAGGTCATGCACCAAGCGTCACAACACCTGCGCTAGCTATCATCGCCGCTACAAGCGCATCTTTTCTTATTCCTGATATGACAAAACCGCGAAAGCCTTCCATCTGCCTACCAAAGTAAAAATTCTGGCAGCATCCAGTTCGTTGATAGCTCTATCAAATAGTGTTTTTAGCACAAACGACGGCATCCATAAGCAAAATGCAAAACGAGTCGAGAACGTGTATGACTCATTGGGGACTTATTTATCTGAGGATAACCGATGGTCCAAAGAGAATCCATAGCTAACCACTAGACTCAATCCAGAGTATAAACTTGCACTAATTATTCCGCACCCTCTATAATCGCATCCTGAAATCACATCTTTTTTAGCGAACGCTGCAAAAAGGTTTCACGTGAAACATCTCTGGTAAGAATCCTTTCTGCTATCAAGAAATTTAGTTATTCCAGTAACATCTGAGGCTTAAACGCTATGGGCAATCATACAGAATTCGAAATCATCGTCGTGGGCGGCGGGCATGCCGGGACTGAAGCGGCGCTGGCGGCGGCGCGTATGGGGCATAAGACGCTGTTGTTGACGCACAATATCGAAACGATTGGACAGATGTCGTGCAATCCGTCGATCGGCGGTATCGGGAAAAGTCATCTGGTCAAGGAAATCGATGCATTGGGCGGTGCGATGGGATTGGCTACCGATGAGGCCGGCATTCAGTTTCGCGTTCTCAATTCGAGCAAGGGTCCTGCCGTCAGAGCGACGCGCGCGCAAGCGGATCGAGTGCTGTATCGGCAAGCCATCCGTAAACGCATCGAAAACCAGCCAAATTTGCAGGTGATGCAGCAGGGCGTCGATGATTTGATTATCGAACAAGATCGGGTGATTGGCGTCATCACGCAACTCAATATAAAAATCTATGCACGTGCAGTGATATTGACCGTCGGTACATTCCTGGCGGGGTTGGCGCATATCGGGAAAACCAATTTCAAGGCCGGGCGGGCGGGCGATCCGCCATCGCTGACACTGGCGCAGCGATTGCGCGACATGGAGTTTCCGGCAGGGCGGTTAAAAACCGGCACACCGCCACGCATCGATGGCCGCAGCATGAATTACGCCAAACTGCAGGAGCAGCCCGGCGATCAACCGATCCCGGTGTTTTCGTTCGTGGGTGAAGGCATTCAGCATCCTGCACAAATCTCCTGTTGGATCACCAGCACCAACGAGTTAACGCATGACATCATTCGCAGTGGTTTGGTCGATTCACCGTTGTACACCGGAAAAATTGAAGGCGTTGGCCCTCGTTATTGTCCTTCGATCGAAGATAAAGTGGTGCGTTTTTCCGCGCGGGAATCGCACCAGATTTTTCTCGAGCCGGAGGGGCTCGGCACGCATGAAATCTATCCTAACGGCATATCGACCAGCTTGTCGTTTGAAGTACAGGTCAAGTTGATCCATTCCATCGCAGGCCTTGAGAATGCTCATATCACGCGGCCTGGCTACGCGATCGAATATGATTATTTTGATCCGCGTAATTTGAAACGCTCGCTTGAAACCAAGACCGTCGAAAATTTGTTTTTTGCCGGACAAATCAACGGCACCACCGGTTACGAAGAAGCCGCCGCACAAGGCTTATTGGCAGGTATCAATGCCGCGCTGAAAATTCAGGAAAAAGATGAGTGGTTGCCGCAAAGGAACGAGGCTTATTTAGGGGTTCTCGTCGATGATCTGGTGACCTCCGGCGTGACCGAACCGTATCGCATGTTTACCAGCCGCGCAGAATATCGCTTGCAATTGCGTGAAGACAACGCCGATTTACGCTTGACTGCAATCGGTAGAAAACTTGGTTTGATCGATGATCAACGCTGGGCTGTTTTCACCGCTAAGCAGGAAGCCATCGAGGAAGAGCAGCAACGACTCGATTCAGTGCGACTGTTTCCGAATACTTTGCCGGAACATGAAGCCGTTCGCGTGCTGGGTAAAGGCATTGAGCGGGAATATACGCTAACCGAGTTGCTGCGGCGCCCTGATGTCACTTATGCCACACTGATGACATTACCCGGCGCTGGTATACCGGTAACCCATGCACAAGTGGCTGAACAGGTTGAAATACAGGCGAAGTATCACGGCTACATTCAACGTCAGCAAGAGGAAGTGTCACGCCAGTCACAATATGAAAATACCTTGTTGCCCAAAGATATCGACTATTGCATGGTGAAAGGGCTGTCCAACGAAGTGCAGCAAAAGCTCAATCAGCACAAACCGGAAACCATCGGTCAGGCATCCAGGATTTCCGGTGTGACGCCCGCTGCTATCTCACTATTGCTGGTGCATTTGAAGCGCGGGTTTGGGGTGAATGACAATAAACAGCGCGCATGAGCCTGTTACAAGAGATTACGCAGGGCTTAGAAGCGCTGGATTATGATTTTGGTGCGCAGGAAAAACTGCTTCCCGGATTGATCGAGCGCTATGTATTGCTCATTGAGAAGTGGAACAAAATACATAACCTGACCGCAATCCGCAACCCGCACGACATGCTCTATCAACATATCATGGACAGTCTGGCCGTGCTGCCTTATATTGGTGGTCCGCAAATCATCGATGTTGGCAGTGGCGCGGGGTTGCCGGGTATTCCGATTGCACTGGCAAGGCCGGATTGGCAAGTGTCGCTGGTTGAAAGCAATCAGAAAAAAGCGGCGTTTTTACAGCAGGTCAAAATTGAACTGGCGCTGCACAACGTTGATGTCATGGCGCAGCGTATTGAGGATATCCGCGCGGATAAAACAGTGGATACCGTTATTACGCGCGCCTTTTCCGAGTTGGGTGAATTCATGGCGTTAACCCGGCAGTGGGCTACGAAAGAAAATGCCGATTGCCGCTGGGTTGCGATGAAAGCGAATTGCTCCGACAACGAGCGCAAGCAAGTACGTAATCCCTTTTTTATTGAGAAGATCGTGACACTAACCGTACCCGGATTGGATGCAGATCGGCAATTGATCATTACGAAGAACGCCATACAGGGTGCCCAAATGCAGGAGCTAAGCCCATGACCAAAATTCTAGCCATCACCAATCAAAAAGGCGGGGTTGGCAAAACCACCACCAGCGTCAACCTGGCCGCAAGCTTGGCGGTATCGGGAAAACGCGTGTTATTGGTCGATCTTGATCCGCAAGCCAACGCCACGATGGGCAGCGGCACTAACAAACAAACCGTTAAAACCACGGTGTATCATGTCCTGCTGGGCGACGCTGCGATCCAGGCAGCGCGCGTAACCAGCACACAAGGCAAGTATGATTTGATCCCCGCCAACCGGGATTTGGCCGGTGCCGAAGTGGAAATGGTCGATTTTTCGCAGCGGGAAACGCGCCTTAAATCTGCGCTCGAAACGATCGAACACGACTATGATTATATTCTGATCGATTGCCCGCCTGCATTAAATCTATTGACACTCAACGGCTTATGCGCTGCACATGCAGTAATGATCCCAATGCAATGCGAATATTATGCATTGGAGGGACTGAGCGATCTGGTCAACACCATTAAGCGTGTGCGCACCAATTTTAATCCCGTGCTGAGGATTGAGGGCCTGCTGCGTACCATGTTCGATCCGCGCAGTATCCTGGCGCAGCAGGTTTCTGAGCAATTACAGAAACACTTTGGCGATAAAGTCTATCGCACCGTGATTCCACGCAATGTACGCCTGGCGGAAGCGCCCGGCTTCGGTCTGCCGGTTCTGTATCATGATGAGCAATCAAAAGGCGCGCAAGCCTATCTTGAGCTTGCCAGAGAAATACTGAATGCCTGAGTTATCAATGACCTGGATACGTAAAATTAAGGAATCGACACGATGGTAAAACAAAAAGGACTGGGAAGAGGCTTGGATGCGTTATTGTCTGGCGATGACAGCGCTGCTATTGCGGAGGAATCATTGCAAAGCCTTGAAATCTCGAGACTACAGCCCGGTAAATACCAGCCCAGAACCAATATGGATCAGGTAGCTTTGGCAGAGTTGGCGGAATCCATCAAGGCGCAAGGCGTCATGCAGCCGATTCTGGTGCGTCCCATCAATGCGGATCAGTATGAAATCATCGCCGGAGAACGCAGATGGCGCGCAGCGCAACTGGCCGGGCTCGCCGAAGTACCCGCGCTGATACGCAAAGTCGCTGATGAATCGGCGCTCGCCATGTCGCTGATCGAAAATATCCAACGTGAAAACTTGAATCCGCTGGAAGAAGCCATGGGTATCCAGCGTCTGATCAATGAGTTTGGCATGACGCACCAAACGGCAGGGGAAGCGCTGGGCAATTCACGCAGCACCATTTCCAATTTGCTGCGCCTGCTTAATTTGTCTACGCCGGTGCAGGATTTGATGATGCAAGGTAAAATTGATATGGGACATGGACGTGCCCTGCTGACACTGGCACCTGCGCAACAAATTAAAATTGCCAACGTGATCGTGCAAAGGCAGCTTTCGGTACGCGAGACGGAAAAACTCGTCAACCAGATCGAACACCCAGTGCCTAAAAAGGTGAGAAAAACCGACAGAGATTTAATGCGATTGCAGGAAGATGTATCGGAGCGGCTTGGCGCGCAGGTTGCCATCAAGCCAAAGAAAAACGGCCAGGGTAATATTGTGATTCACTATACCAGTCTGGATCAGTTGGATGATATTCTTGGTAAATTGTAGATAGGCTATCAATATCCCATCGACGTCAATTGGATTGAATAAGGAAAATTATGGATGCAAGATTGTTAGATATTCTGGTGTGCCCTTTGTGTAAAGGACCTCTTATTTACAAAAAAGAAAACAAGGAATTGATTTGCAAACCCGATCGACTGGCATTTGCGATCAAAGACGGAATTCCCGTCATGCTTGCAGAAGAAGCGCGCAGAATACCCGATGCCGTTGAAATTAAATAACACCGAAAACACGATGAATACAGGTATTCAATTAGAACCCCGAGTGGCGACTGTTCTAGGCGCACTGATCGCGGATTCCGCTGCATTGGGACTGCACTGGCTGTATGACCCCGCGCGCGTTGCACAGATCGAAAAAACCAAAGGGCTGGTTTTTCTGCCATCGGATGCCAATGATTATGTAGAAACCAAAGGCTATTTCGCGCATGGCGGCAAAACAGCGGGCGACTCATCCGGATATGGCGAGTTATGCCTGTTGATGTTGCGGCATTTTGCCCAGCACGCCCAATTTGATCGTGTTGCGTACCAGACAGAATATCGAGGTTATTTTGGCCCAGGTGGATCGTACGTCGGTTATGTCGACTCCCCTACCCGCTTAACATTACAAACACTGCTACCGCTCAAACCGGAAGAATTCCCGGAAAACTCGGGTGCTGATGACGACCAATTTGCCGCGCTGGCAACATTGCCGGCTGTGGTAGCGGCGCATACCGGGTCGCAAGACGCACTGAAAACTGAAATCGAACGCATTGTGCGCATCACCAACAATAATGACACCGCAGTTGCAGCGGCGCAGTATGCCGGTTGCGTTTTGTTTGAAGTGTTGAACGGAAAATCCATTATTCAGGCACTCACTGCTGCATTGCCGCACGCCGGGGAGAAACTGAAGCCGCTGGTGGAAGAAGCCATGCAAACGAAAACACTCGATAGCGCTGCGATCGCCAAGCGCTTCGGCACTGCATGCCATGTATTGGAGGGACTGCCGATCATCGTACATATCGCGCAGCACGCACCCAATTATCGCACTGCCATCGAAGAAAATATCCGCATCGGCGGTGATAGTTGCGGACGCAGCATCATGCTCGGCGCCATTATGGCGGCTTACGCGACGCAACAAGCTAAGCACGTTTCTTCCATTCCACTTGAATGGGTTGCTCGTTACCGCAAGCTGTCAATCGCAGCAGATGCTTGTGAGCGGCTTTCGCGTCAGTAGATAAATTCCCGCAGAATGGATATAATTCGCTGAATAATGAGTCTTTAAAAAGACCAGCAGAAAACCATTCATTCTAACCATTCACCTCATCAAGATTACCTGCGTTGCTAGTCCACGATACACAGAATGCCTTAATTCCATGCCTGCTACTGAGTGCAGATCAGGTGAAATGACATTAAAAATACAAACCACTCATCCGGCATGTTCGTCTATTAGCCCTATTGATTACTTAAAAAATTTATTAATTCTGGAGGAAACATGAGTCACACGCTATATGAAACCACTATTCAGCGGGTACAACGTTGCGAATTGGCAGTTCCAGGTTCTAATCCGGGAATGTTTGAGAAAGCATTGAATAGCGGCGTAGATTTTGTTTTTCTCGATTTGGAAGATGCAGTTGCGCCTGATGACAAAATCCAGGCACGTAAAAATGTCATCCAAGCACTCAACGATCTGGATTGGAAAGGCCACGGCATCACGGTTTCGGTGCGTATCAACGGGCTCGATACCCAATATATGGTGCGCGATGTGGTTGATCTGGTAGAACAGGCCGGACATAAGATCGATACGCTGCTGATCCCGAAAGCCGGGGTGTATGCGGATATATACATGGTGCAAGCGATGGTGACCCAGCTCGAAATGCAGCAAGGCCTGAAAAACCGCATCGGTCTGGAAGCGCTGATCGAAACCGCGCTGGGCATGGCCAATGTCGAGGATATTGCGCGCAACGGCGCATCAGGACGGCTGGAAGCCTTGCATTTCGGTGTTGCCGATTATGCCGCCAGTAACCGCGCCAGAACCACCAATATCGGTGGCTTGAATCCCGATTATCCTGGCGATCAATGGCATTTTGCCATCAGCCGCATGATCGTGGCTTGTCGTGCGTACGGCTTGCGTCCGATTGACGGTCCTTTTGGCGACATCAAGGATCCCGACGGTTACGTGCTAGCGGCTAAACGCGCCGCCGCGTTGGGATGTGAAGGAAAATGGGCGATTCATCCAACGCAAATAGAACTGGCCAATGAGGTATTCACACCGCCCGCACGTGAAATTGAGAAAGCAAAACGTATTCTGGCGGCACTTAAAGAGGCTGCTGCGCAAGGTAAAGGTGCCGCTGCGCTGGATGGTCGTTTAATCGACGCAGCTTCTGAAAGAATGGCTAATAATGTGGTAAAAGTAGCTGAAGCTATTGCAGCAAAAAACTAGTCAACAGATAAGGCCGCGGTAAGCGGCCTTTATCTTTATGGCTGTTTAAGTTGAAATTATAAAACTATCGAATTGAATTTAATGCAATTGTTGAGGAAATTGAATTGAATATTCACGAATATCAAGCAAAAGAAATCCTGGCTGGATACGGCGTAAAAATTGCTGATGGCGGCTTGGCCTACAGCGTGGTGGAAGCCGTGCAACGCGCCAGGGAGATTGATGGCGATGTATGGGTGGTGAAAGCACAGATCCATTCCGGTGCGCGCGGTAAAGCGGGTGGCATCAAGGTGTGCAGAACGCACGTTGAAGTCGAGAAAGCCGCCGAAGAGTTACTCGGCAAAAAGCTGGTAACGCATCAAACTGGCCCTGCCGGAAAAATCTGTTCCAGGTTATACATTGAGGCCGGCACCAATATCGCCAAGGAAATGTATCTGTCATTCATGCTCGACCGCAGCAGCGAACGGATCATCATGATCGGTTCTGCGCAGGGCGGCATGGAAATCGAGAAGCTGGCTGTGACCAATCCGGAAGCCATTATCAAGATTTATATCGAACCGGCAGTGGGATTGCAGGATTTTCAGGCGAGAAAAATGGCGTTTGCGTTGAATATCGACCCCGCACAATTGAATCACGCGGTCAAAACCATTAAGGGTTGTTATCGTGCATTGCGCGACCTGGATGCCAATATCCTGGAAATCAATCCGCTCGTGCTAACCGCCAACAACGAAATCATGGCGCTCGACGCCAAGATGATATTTGACGAGAATGCCCTGTTCCGCCGTCATAAAATTGCGGAACTGCGCGACAATACACAGGTGGATAGCCGTGAAGTCGCAGCCGCAGAAGCAGGTTTAAGTTATGTCGGACTGGATGGCGATATCGGCTGCATGATTAATGGCGCCGGTCTGGCAATGGCGACGATGGACATGATCAAACTGGCCGGTGGTGAGCCCGCCAACTTTCTCGATGTCGGCGGCGGCGCTTCAGCCGAACGTACCGAAAAGGCTTTCCGGCTGGTGCTGGCCGATGCCAATGTCAAAGCGATGCTGGTTAATATCTTCGCCGGTATTAACCGCTGCGACTGGATTGCGGAAGGTGTTGTGCAGGCCGTCAGGAACATCGATATGAAGCTGCCATTGGTGGTGCGCTTGTCGGGCACCAACGTCGAAGAAGGTCGCCGCATTATTGCGAACAGTGGTCTACCGATCATCACAGCCGATACGCTAGCGGATGCCGCGGAAAAAGTGGTTCGCGCGCGTAACGAAGTCGTCGTACAAAAAGCCTAGGAGTATAAAGTGGCGATATTAATCAACGAAAAAACACGAATTATTGTTCAAGGGTTTACCGGAAGAATTGGCACCTTTCATGCACAGGAAATGATCGATTACGGTTCCAATGTAGTGGGCGGCGTAACGCCAGGCAAGGGCGGGCAAACACATCTGGGACTACCGGTATTCAATACCGTCAAAGAAGCGGTTAAGCAAGTTGGCGCGGAAGCCAGCATTGTCTTTGTACCGCCGGCATTTGCTGCGGATTCGATCATGGAAGCTGCTGATGCAGGCATCAAATATTGCGTATCCATCACCGATGGTATACCGACGCAAGACATGATGACGGTGAAGAATTTCCTGCGCCGCTTCCACAAGGAAGAACGCATGCTGCTGACCGGACCCAACTGCGCCGGCACCATTAGCCCAGGTCGTGCCATGCTGGGGATCATGCCCGGACATATCTATATCCGCGGCAATGTCGGTGTAGTCGGCCGCTCCGGCACGTTGGGTTATGAAGCCGCTGATCAAATGCGGTTATTGGGCATCGGTATTTCGACTTCTGTCGGTATCGGCGGTGACCCGATTCCCGGCAGTTCACATCGGGACATTCTGGAAAGATTGGAACAAGATCCTGAAACTAAAGTGGCGCTGATGATCGGTGAGATTGGCGGCCCGCAGGAAGTGGAAGCCGGTAAATTCGCTAAAGAACACATGACCAAACCGCTGGTTGCCTATATTGCCGGTTTGACCGCACCGGAAGGACGGCGCATGGGACATGCGGGGGCGATCATTTCATCCGCCGGAGAAAGTGCAGCAGAGAAAGTGGCGTTATTGAAAGAGCTCGGTGTTACGATTTGTCCGACACCATCGCTGATGGGACAAACCGTTGCGGAAGTTCTGGCTAAAATGTAGTCAAGCCATAAAGTCGCGCAATATCATACACACTTAAATCTTATCCCATCGATTCACTGCCGGGTGACCGAGAAATTCTTGCGCGACTTGTTCACGGCACCTGGCAGCGATCCCTTGCTGAATATATTCCGACACAGTCTTTCCGGAATTAGTGCTTCAGGAAGTTTTTATTTCCATCGGCTGGAAGTAATTTCTAACGGAGAGACACGTTGCTTTGCAAGATAAGTAAAAGATGCGTCGTCTCACCGTTAATATCGAGCATCAGCAGCTCCGGGTCAATGATCGGAAACACACCCAGTTTCAACTCAATTGGTTATTGCGCTGACGAGGGAGGTTGTGCAGGAGTTTTGATCATGGGACGATCCTTTGTGATAAATCGCTGGAGAATTCGGTATAGCTGTTCGGGATCAAAAGGTTTAGCCAAGAAAGCATCCATTCCCACTTGGATAAATTTTTGCTGATCATGTTCCATCACATTGGCTGTCAGAGCGATAATGGGAATATCGGTCAGATGCAGATCGTGGCGAATTTGTTGGGCTGCCTCCAATCCATCCATGACGGGCATTTGTATGTCCATAAAAATTAGATCGAATGCACGTTCGGGTGCTTTGAGTCGATCCAGACATTCAACGCCGTTTTGCGCGAGACTCACTGTAATGCTCCAATTGCTTAGCAACTCAACTATCAGCGTTTGGTTGAATTCGTTATCTTCGGCAACAAGAATATGCGCACCGGCGAATTGCTTTTGTGCATCTTTGAAAATCTGATCTTGATCGATATTATCCACTGCTTTTTTTCTGAAAAACGCAGTGACTGCATCAACGAGGGTTAGTGCGGTAAAAGGCCTGATTAAGATACTGATCATTCTAGTATCCTTGATGTCTTTCGCAAACAGGGAGTCCATATGGTTAGTAATCCATATCGTTTTGGGTTGGCGATGAACAGGCAGAGTTACTTCGATGCCATGCATAACCTCGAGAGAGCCGGAATTGAGGGTGTGCGCAGTCAGCAACAGCAAGTCAAAGGGCATGAGATCCGGGTCCGTGAGCTTTTGGATGGCTTGAGCGCTGCTTTCCATCGCAACAGCATCCCACCCCAGAGACCGCACAATCTCTAAGAGCACCTGACGTGTAATCGCATTATCGTCAATGATCATGATCTTCAGTGACTGCAAATCATGAGGAATCATTACCCAAGGTTGCTCGTCGTGATCTGCCGTGTGCAGCTTAACGGAACCATGGAACTTGCTGCCTTTACCATACTCGCTTTCCACTAAAATAGTGCCATGCATTTGTTGGACCAGTCGGTAGGAAATGGATAGACCTAAACCGGTACCGCCGAAACGTCGTGTAATGGAAGAATCCGCTTGTGAGAACGCTCTGAAAAGATTTCCCATTTGCTCAGTGGTCATGCCAATACCACTATCAGCCACGCTGAAGACAAGTGTGATGATTCCAGTCTGATCGGTTTTTTCAACCGCTATACGAATAATAACTTCACCATGATCCGTGAATTTAATCGCATTGTTGGTCAGATTGACAAATATCTGACCCAATCTGACTGGATCGCCCATAAAGTGCCGAGGGACGTTGGGTTCGACGTAAAGCAGCACATCAATGGCTTTGTCTTTTGCCGCGATCGAAGCAAGTACCGCCAGATTTTCTAAAATGCTGTTCAAATCAAAAGGAATACTTTCCAATTCAAGTTTGTTCGCTTCAATTTTAGAGTAATCCAGAATGTCATTGATAACGCCCAATAAAATATTCGAAGCGCCTTCGATATTACTTAGATACATGCTTTGACGTGCATCGAGAGAAGTTTCTCTCAATAAATAAGCCATGCCTAATATAGCATTCATGGGGGTGCGGATTTCATGCGACATCATGGCGAGAAACCGGGTTTTAGCGATGCTGGCAGTCTCGGCCTGTTGCCGTGCTTCTATCAGCATTGCTTCACGTTCCTTGCGATCAGTAATGTCTTGATGTGTTCCAAACATCATTAAAGGCCGGCCATCTTCGGTCCAGCTCGATACTTTGCCACGACCCAGCCCCCAAACCCAATGCCCTGCTTTGTGACGCAGGCGAGCTTCGCAATCGTAATAGGGAATTTTTCCGGCAAAGTGATCTTTGATGAGCGCCTCGGATCGCGGCAAATCTTCCGGATGAGCAAACCTGAGCCATGTTTCCGCTGTGGTAGGAGAAAGCTCAGCACGTGTATAGCCGATCATTTCCGCCCAGCGTTCGTTGATTGTAACTTCACCGGTTTGCACATTCCATTCCCAGGTACCGGTATGGGTGCCTTCAATAATATTGGATAAGCGCAAACGCTGAAATTCCATCTCCTGATCGCGCAGTTTTCGATTGGTAATATCGCGTGACGACGCATAGATAAATTTCTTGCCAGAAACTTCTATCCCTTTTGCGTTAATTTCGACATCAAGAATGCTGCCATCCTTGCGTCGATGGCGTGTTTCGAAAATATACGGTGATTTTGTAAATTCTCGCAACATACGCGCGATCTTTTCTTTTGGAATCTTCGCATCCCAGTCCAGCACATTTAATCGCGTGGTTTCTTCGTTGCTATAGCCGAGCATTTGTGCGAATGAGCGGCTAAAATGCAGGATATTCCCACTTTCATCCAGAATATGTACGCCGTCGCTGGCCAGATTCAGCAAGATTTCAAATTTCAGCGATACATCCTTTAATTCCGAAATATCGGTTGCATAACCATTCCATATGATACTTCCATCGTGCTGTTTGGCTGGTTTGGATTGCGCATGTATCCACCGGGTTTCTTTTTGTTCAGTAACAATGCGGAACTCAAAATACCAGTCATTTAATGTATCTGCAGATTCCCGAATCGACAAGCGCAAAATTTCAGAGTCCTCGGGATGAATCATAGACAATATTGGAGAAGCATCTGTTGCTACCGCCTCGGGCGCTATGCCAAGGATCTTGATCATGCCTTTACTGGCAAAAGGAACACAGCTGTGTCCATCAGGAAAAAGCTGAAACTGATAGATGAAGCCGGGAATATTATTTGATAAATCTTCGAGAAATTTATGATTCTCAATGAGCTGCGTTTCCAGATTTTTACGGACAGTGGCATCAAATAATGTGACCCGATGGTTTTGAGTAAATGCCGGGGATTCCAGTGAAGCAGTCGTTGCAATGACGCTGCGCTGAGAACCGTCCTTGCACCGAATAATAAGACCAAACGGCTCGAAATCAGTTTTTTCTCTGGCAGCTTTTTCCAGATTCCTGTCCCATGTTGTTGCCACCCATTGGCGATATTCGCTGTCCGGATAGGCCTGACACCGCCAATCAGCCAATGTTGGAATATCTGCAATCGTATAGCCAAATAATTGTGTAAATGCTTTGTTCAGATACGTGATGTTTCGATGTTCATCATGAACGGCCGTGGGGACAGGGGATGAATTAATAATCGCATAAAACTTCGCTTCATTTTTCCGCAGATCGGTCTCGATCTGATTGCGTTCAACAAATAGCACACTGACAAACTGTGCCGTGAGTGTAATACCCAGAATAAAAATATTCATCTCAATGATGTTCGGATGGCCATTCAGTACAAAGGGCCCCCATCCGTGCAATGTCTCATACAAAGACAAAAAGGTGATTCCGCTACAAATCAGGGACACAATGGCAAGTCCGCCTTTTATCGCAATCCATGTCAAGAGTAACGCATAGATCACCATCGTCAGAGCAATGCTGCTAAAACCAAAATTGCCGAAAATCGACCAAGTGGCTGGCATAATCAGCGCAATCGGCACCATTGCATCGCGCATCGACTGCACCATACGCCTGCTGCGATTAGGTAAAGAAAATAGTACCAGCAACAGCGGTGTGACCAGAATTTGTCCCATGCAGTTGCCGAACCACCAATAGATCCAGGCCTGGAGGTAACTTGGCGATTCTTGGATAATGCTGAAAAATACCAGCGCTAAAGTCCCGAAAGTAGCGCTGAAGGGCTGCAGAATTAAGAAAATCATCACGAACAGACGACCTAGATCGCGCACCTTGTCCAAAGCAGGATCCAGTTTCCAGCGCCTAAACAAGACTACCCCGAGCAGTGCCTCAATGCTGTTAACGGCAGAGATGATCAGCGATGGCAACAATTCAAGCCCTATGCTCAAAGCAAGCGCTAATTGCCCCAGGAAAATGCCCGGCCAAACCCTCGATCCCAGCAAAATAATAGCGGCCAGCGCGACACCTTCAGCCATGAAAAAGACCGGGGTAATAATAGAGTATGAGAATATGGTGAGAAGGCTGATGTAACCGAAGGTAAAGTACAAAGCAGCCAATATCAGCAGCTGAAATAAATAATGCCAATATGAGTCTGGCCGATCGTTACTTATCATGTGATAACTAAAAATATTTTTGATTGAGAAGGCCGCTGCAGTAAGTTTGATTTCGATCGCGTGACAATCGCCATGCGAATTATCAGTACCGCTAAGAAAAATTTAGCATATCTCACTTAACTTTGCTAAACAACAAGTTCTCGATCAACTATGCGGTAATGTCGGCCAGCAACCTGTTAAGATGAGGATCAATTCCCGCATCGGCACAAAAATATCAATAATCCTGATAGCCGCCGCTGCATCGAGGCGAAAATAGCATGTTATGGAACCAACGATTCGTGCTTGCTATCTGATTAACAGGCCGTTGAAAAACGTTTTCGAGGCAGTCGATACAAGGCAAAAACAGGCGAGAAAGCGCAGTTTATGCGTAATAAATGAGCATTTTGAGCTTGTTTTTAACACCGTAGCGGCAACGCAGATAGTTTTTCAGCGGCCTGTTAAACGGGCAGCCCGATCGTTGCAAGATAACAATTTTTCTATGAACTTCCGCTGCACATTAAAAATGACTTGGATGAACTATGTTTTATCTAATACTCGTGATTACAATTACGGTACTGATTGTGGGGCCGTCTTACTGGGTCAAGCATACGCTTGCGAAATACAGTCATCCCGAAGATCGCTATCCGGGCACCGGCGGTGAGCTGGCGCGTATTTTATTGGATTGGGCTAACTTGCAAGCTGTCAAGGTGGAGGTGACGGAGCACGGCGATCATTATGATCCAATCGAGAAAGCGGTACGCCTGACAGCGGACAAATTTAACGGTAAGTCGCTGACGGCAATCACGGTGGCGGCACATGAGGTAGGACATGCCATACAAGATCGGGATGGTTATTTGCCATTAAAATTACGCACACGTCTGGTAGCAATTGCTGCACCGACGGAGAAATTGGGTGCGGCCATTTTAATGATCGCACCCGTCATTACGATCATTACCAAAGCGCCGAGTGCGGGCGCACTATTTTTGCTTGGCGGTCTGTTGACACTGGGGGCTGCAACCGTTGTGCATTTGGTTACACTGCCGATGGAACTGCATGCGAGTTTTGCGCGCGCTTTGCCCATGCTGGAGCAAGGTAAGTATCTGATTCAGGGAGACGAACCGCACGCCCGTAAAATTCTGCGCGCAGCAGCTTGGACCTATGTCTCCGCTTCACTCATGACATTACTCAATATTGGCCGATGGTGGGCAATTCTGCGGCGTTAGCTATTTTGAATGGGTAAAATCCGGTATTTATGATACGTGTGGTCTTGACCCTGTAATATAAGCAACTTACCATGTGCTATTTAATGGTTACAGTCTATTTACTCACAAGTAAAATGATCATGATCAGCAATTTTTTAAGCTAAAGGACGAATATGATGATTTCAGTTAGGCAACACAAGGCAAAAGCCGTACGTGGATTTACACTACTTGAATTGCTCGTTGTCATGGTTATCATTGGTTTACTGGCTGCTTATGTTGGGCCGAAATACTTTTCGCAAGTCGGTAAATCAGAAATCAAAATGGCGCAAGCGCAAATCGATTCGTTGGAAAAAGCACTACATCAATATCGCTTGGATGTGGGAGGTTACCCAGCCACCGAGCAGGGATTAGCCGCACTGGTAGCACGTCCCAATAATGAAGCAAGATGGCAGGGACCTTATCTTGCAAAAATGCCGCCATCCGATCCGTGGGGTCGTCCTTACATCTATAAATATCCTGGTGAGCGTTCAGAATTTGACTTGCTCTCATATGGCAAAGATGGGCAACCGGGCGGTGAGGGCGAAGCCGCCGATATTACGAACTGGTAGGCGCGAGCAATGCGTTATGAAGTGAAAGCGGTCTTGTCTGGACAAGGAACCGTGCACCTTGAACTGGAAGCGAACAGTGAAGCAGAAGCACGCCTTCAGGTCACTGAACAAGGCGGCATGGTTCTCAGTGTGCGGCGCAGCTTTTCCGGTTTTTCACTGAAATCGAACACGCGCTTTCCATTAGTTCACTTCAGCCAGGAATTGCTTTCCTTACAAACCGCTGGACTCAGTCTGGTAGAAAGTATCGAAACGCTGCTGGAAAAAGAGCAGGATGCCAGTAATCGTAAAATTATCCAAAATATTCTTGCGCGATTGTATGAAGGCGTCACCTTCTCGCAAGCGCTCGAAGAGTACCCGCAGGCATTTCCACCTTTATATATTGCAACCATCCGCGCCAGTGAACGCACTGGCGATCTCCCGGAAGCTTTGACACGATTTATCAGTTATCAAACACAGATGGATTTTGTCCGCAAGAAACTGGTCGGTGCGTCCATTTATCCCGTGTTGCTATTGGTCGTTGGCTTTCTGGTTTCCATCTTCTTGATGGTATTTGTGGTTCCCAAATTCAGCGCGATTTATGACGATATGGGCAGCGATTTACCGTGGATGTCATTATTGCTGATCAAATGGGGGCATTTTGTTGAAGAACGAGGTTGGGAATTAGCCGTGGCGGCGGGAGTCATGCTTATGATAACTGTTTATGCTGTGACACGGCCGGCCTTCCGGGCCAGTATCCTGAAATTGTTATGGCGCATTCCGGCGATTGGCGAGCACATGCGTGTTTATCAGTTAGCGCGGTTCTATAAAACCCTCGGCATGCTGTTGCGCGGTGGCATTCCTATTACACAAGCGTTGGAAATGGTGAGCGGACTACTCCAAGCCCATTTTCGTCCAAAAGTGGAAGCTGCTGCCAAGCATATCCGTGAAGGCAGGACCATTTCCAGCGCCATGGAATTGGAAGGGTTAACCACGGCGGTGGGTAATCGTATGCTGCGCGTTGGTGAAAGAACAGGTTTAATGGGCGATATGATGGAACGAATCGGCAATTTTCATGATGAGGAAATTGCACGTTGGGTCGAATGGACAACCAAGCTGATCGAACCATTACTGATGGCGGTCATCGGTATCGTCATCGGTGGTATCATTATTCTTATGTATATGCCAATATTTGAATTGGCCGGAAGTATCAATTGATCGAAACTGCCATACCATCCGAAAACAAATTACCGATTGACATCAATCATCTGGCCGATGCGCGGCGGAGAGCCGCCAGCCAGGGTGTTTCCGTCATCCAAGTGCTGGAAGATACCAGCGGCTATGCTCCCGATGAGTTGACGCAACAGCTAGGACTGTTGCTCCATATGCCGGTACTGGAGATGAAAGCAATCCATACGCTCAATCCGGCATTTGATCGGCTGCCTTTTGCAGAAGCCATCATGCACGAATGCGCGCTATTTCGTCGCGAGCAAACCTATTTACTTGCCGTCAGCAATCCATTCTCAAATAAATTGCGGGCGTGGGCGGAAGAGCGTTTTGATATGGCTGTGGAATGGCACCTGGTGCATCCGGCTGATTTGACTGCTTTCTTTAGTCAGCAAGAAAAAACCATGCGCGCGATGGATCAGGTATTGCCTTCTGCCGAGATGGATAAGATACAAAGCGGCATTGAAGATTTATCGTTAAAGAGCATCAACGAGGGCACCAGCCAGGTGGTGCGGCTGGTACATTCCACGTTATATGACGCACATAAATCCCAGGCCAGTGACATTCACTTGGAAATGACTACGGGCGCATTGTCAATAAAATACCGTATCGACGGCGTGTTATCCTCCATTGGCGTCATGCAAGGTGCGGATCTGGCCGAGCAAGTCATATCCCGTATCAAAGTCATGTCGGAATTGGATATTGCTGAGCGTCGCGTGCCACAAGATGGTCGGTTTAAAGTTTCCATCCAAGGTCGGGAAATTGATTTTCGTGTTTCTATTATGCCGAGTATTTTCGGCGAAGATGCTGTGCTGCGTATTCTCGACCGGCAGGCGCTGTCCGATCAGATCGAAGGATTGACATTAAATCAACTAGGCTTTAATCCGGTGGCCATCGCAAGTATCCGCCGCCTGAGCTCGGAACCCTATGGTATGTTATTGGTTACCGGCCCCACCGGGAGTGGTAAAACAACCTCGTTGTATGCCGCAATATCTGAAGTGAACAAAGGCAGTGACAAGATTATTACCATTGAGGATCCGATTGAATATCAGTTACCCGGTGTTCTACAAATTCCAGTAAATGAAAAAAAAGGATTGACCTTTGCGCGGGGGCTGCGCTCAATCCTGCGGCATGATCCTGACAAAATTATGGTGGGCGAGATTCGGGATTCTGAAACCGCGCAAATTGCCATACAGGCTGCGCTGACGGGACACTTGGTTTTTACTACCGTGCACGCCAATAACGTATTTGACGTGATTGGACGATTCTCACATATGGGTGTTGATCCCTACAGTTTTGTGTCCGCCCTGAATGGCATTGCGGCACAACGGCTGGTGCGCTTGCTGTGTTCGCATTGCGCAGTTGACGAGCGTCCGGATGATACAGTGATTGCAGAATCAGGGATTCCTGCGGATGAAGCGGATCAATACAAGTTTCGTAGTGGCAGAGGCTGTGGCCAATGCCGCGGCAGTGGGTATAAAGGCAGAAATGCAATTGCTGAGATTCTGATCCTGAATGATGAAATCCGCGAACTCATTGTGGCGCAGGAGCCCATACGCCGCATCAAAGAAGCGGCACGGAATAATGGCACGCGCTTTCTGCGCGAAGCCGCTTTAGATATGGTCAAACAAGGATTAACCAGTTTAGAGGAGGCCAATCGTGTCACGATTGTGGCGTGATCAGATTCAGGTTTTCCTGGCACCCGAACGAGTGGACTTGGTTCGTTTCTCGCGCGGCTTTAAGTCTGTGCAAACGGCAAAGGTGACTGCACTATGCCAGCGCGCTCAAGGCGTACCTGCGTGGCAATCTGCAGTACAGAACTTGGAAAACAATCTGACCGATGCAGCCGGTACAGAACTGACTATCACACTGTCCAATCACTTTGTGCGCTATGTGACACTGCCACCTCAAGCAGAAATAGCAACGCCGGAAGAAGTGAAATCCTATGCCGCTTTTCGACTGCGCGAAATATATGCCGAGCGTATTGACTCGTGGGATCTGAGTGTCAGCGAATGGAATCCGGTAAGCGGTGCTATTTGTGCGGCAGTCCCCCGCGATTTGATGAAACAATTGGAAGCGATGTCGGCACGACATCAATGTAAACTCAAAGAGGTCGAGCCTTATCTGGCATCTGTTCATGATCACTGGCGCAAGCTGCTAAGTGGCAGCACACTATTTTTTGCTGTGATAGAAACTGGGCGTATTTGTATTGCCATACTATCCAATGGAATCTGGCACAGCATTCGCAATCAGCGGATTTTACATAGCGCTGCCGATGAACTTCTTGCTGCACTGGATCAGGAAGCCATTTTTTTTGGCAATAAAGAAGCTATCGAATTAGTATACGTGTTTGCGCCCGAGCACCCGGCACTCACGTTACCCAGCAACTGCGGATGGAGCATTATACCGATACCAACGGACCGGATATCGGTATTGCCGCACTACCCATCAGTGGTTCCTGATAATGCTGGGATGGATCAATGTCCCGCTTAAAATTAAAGTTTCCTTATCACGAGCAATCAATCCCTCAGGTTGATTTTGCAGTCCTGCTCATTGGATTACTGATTCTTGCTGGGGTACTGTTACAATTCCGCTATATCACTGAAGAAGTTAATTACTGGAACAATCGCGTTGAGCGTTTAGAGAAGCAGCAGCAACAGAAAGCTGCACCACGCACACGATCAACAGCACGAATCAGAGAATTCAGTCAGGAAATTCGCAAAGAAATTGCACAAGCGAATGGCATATTGGATCAAATCAATTTGCCTTGGGAAACGTTATTTGATTCAATCGAATCTGCTGCGACAGAACAAATCGCATTATTGTCACTGCAACCGAATGTATCGAGTCGAATCCTACGAATCAGCGGCGAAGCCAAAAACATGTCGGAGTTGCTTGATTTTGTAGAAGCACTGGAACGTGAAGTAGTATTTGAAAATGTGCACTTGTTAAACTACAAAATAAAACAAGATAACCCGCACCGACCAATTGTTTTTCTTCTGACAGCTGCATGGATTGGAACCGTTTGAAAACTGAAGCGCTTTACACACAATTGAATCGACTTGTGCCGCAACTGCGCTGGCACATCGGTCGCCTGGGTGTTATTGGTAAAATCGGCATCGGTTTGCTGGTTGCTACCAGTATTTATTTCTTCTCGGCGGTATTGCCACAAGAATCCGTTTTGCAGAAACTGAAAGAACGCGCAGAAATATTACAAATACAAGCACTATCAAAACAAGCACCGGGTGATAATACGGAAAGCGGAAAAAAAATGAGTGGCGATCAGGCGCTACAAGCATTTTATGATTTTTTCCCGCGCATTGACTCATCACCCTTCTGGATCCGGGAATTAGTGCGCATTGCCAAGAAACGCAATGTGGAGCTCAGCAGCAGTGAGTATCGCTTGGTCAATGAAAGTGATGCGCGCCTGGCACGATATGAAATGATCCTGCCGGTAAGAGGCAGCTATGCGCAGGTACGTGCCTTTATGGCCGATGCGCTTGAAACAGTGCCGGCGATGGCAATTTCGGCGATTGCCATTAAACGTGAAAATGTGACCTCTGAGAAACTCGAAGTACGCCTTGAAATTAATCTTTATCTGAACAAATAAACCTGATGGATTCGGCTGAGAAAAAACGAAAATTATTATTGGGGAGTGCCTTAATCGCAACACTGATTGCTGTTGTGCTGGTTGGCGGGGAAGACGAAGAAATCATCATCAATACGGTGGAGCCGGTGCAATCCGCCAAGTCATCCGTCGATAAAACAAAAGCACAAGAAAACAATTCAGAATATTTAGATATCAGTAAACTGGGGCAAAGAAAATTTAATCCGTCAGCGGGGGAATTGTTTGCATCGACCACATGGACGCCCAAGCAGCCTCCGGTCAGTTTGGAAGAGCAAGCGGCTAAAGCGGCGCAAATAGCAAAGTCATCTCCTCCGTCAGCGCCTACAGCACCGCCATTATCGTTCAAATATACTGGCAAGGCGATCTCAGGCAATGAAACATGGGTTTTTCTTGCGCAGTCCGGGGAGAATTTTATTGCCAAGATCGGTGGGAAAATCAATGACAAATACCGCCTGGACGCAATAACCGACGATATGGTTACCATGACTTATTTGCCGCTCAATATCAAACAGACACTCACGATCAATAATAAAATAGCAGGAAGTTTCCGATGAAAAGCTGGAGAATAATTGTTTTTAGCATTCTGCTTACAATTACAACAGGATGTGCAATTGACAACAAATCATTCTTACTTAGAAACGTTGCGTTCTCGGATGCGCAAAAACTGGTCTCTGAAGGTAAGCTAGAAAGCGGTTTACAGAAACTCGAACAAGCGGCACGCGAAGAACCAGAAAATAAAGAAATTCGTACAATGCTAGCACGGTTGCGAGAAGACGTATTAGGCAAGCAATTGTTCGAAGCGGATAATCTACTTTATGCTGGTGAGTTAGACCAAGCCGAACAGCGCTATCAACACATTCTGAACAATTATCCATTCAATGAGCGAGCGAAAGACGGTATTGCAGCCGCTAATTTAGAGCGCCGCCATATTGTCATTGTTGAATCTGCAAAAGCGTTACTGGCAAAAAACGATGTTAACGGAGCAGAAACAATTGTCCGCGCCGTATTGCAGGAAAATCCGCAACAATCACATGCGCGGCAATTGATCTCAGAAATCAATTCAAAGCTATCTCGCCCTGAGGTAACCGATTTGGTGTTGGAGTCCGCTTTCAAGAAACCAGTATCCATGGAGTTTAAGGATGCTGATTTGAAATCGATATTCGAAATCATGTCGCGTACCGCCGGTATCAATTTCGTGTTTGATAAAGATATTCGTCAGGACAGCAAGATTTCTATTTTTGTACGTAACAATACGATTGAAGATATTCTCAAGTTGATCTTGACGACTAATCAATTGGCTTATAAGGTGATTAACAACAATTCATTATTAATTTACCCCAATACACCGGCGAAATTAAAAGATTATCAGGAATTGGCAGTACGCAGTTTTCAAGTCGCGTATACCGATGTAAAGCAAATGGTTGCGATGGTCAGAGGCATCGTTAAAGCGAAGGATATTTATGTCAACGAACAGCTTAATTTATTTATCATGCGCGATACATTGGAAGCTATTCGTTTAACAGAGCGACTGGTGTCATTAAACGATCTGGCTGAGCCTGAAGTTATGCTGGATGTTGCAATTCTTGAAATCGCACGTGGAAATGACTTTCTTCTAGGCCCCAATATGCCCCAGTCTGTCACTTTTAGCGGCCTAACGCCGGTAGGAGCGGCACAGACGGCTGCAACGGCTAACCTTAATCAGATTGGTGCAAACGGACTTGGCCTTAAAAGTTTCGCGATATCTAATCAAGTCAAAATTGATTTTATGCATAACCTGACAACAGGTGACATACTTGCTAATCCCAGAATTCGAGTGGCGAATCGTGAGAAGGCTAAGATCCATATTGGAGAAAAGCGCCCCTTCTTTACAGCTAACATTCAACCTGGTATTAATTCCGTTGTTACTTCGACACCTACTTTTATTGATCTGGGTGTAAAACTTGATGTTGAGCCACGCATCGGATTAAATGATGAAGTCACGATGAAAACCACGCTCGAAGTAAGTAATTTTGTCAGAGATGTCCCCGGCCCGAGTGGTGCAACAGCCCCACTCGTCGGAACCCGGAATGCGGAAACTATATTAACTTTGAGGGATGGTGAAACCCAAGTTCTGGCAGGACTTATCGATAATAGAGAATTAAGAACCATGACAGGCCTTGCAGGAATCTTAAATATTCCTGGGCTAGACAGATTATTTACAAACCAGAAAATAAATCGTACAAGGTCTGAAATTGTTTTGTTGATTACACCACGAATAATTCGTAATATTCCAAAACTAAGTAATTTAGAAAGAGAATACCACTTCGGCACCGCCAGCGAAGCAGGTAAGTTACCAGTCAAAATCCAAAAAACCGCAGCGCAATCATTAGCCATTGCGCCATCCGGATCGGGCCAAGGTGGGCTGAGAGGCGCCCCTAGCGCCTTCGCGCCATCGAATGATCAGCAAGATGTTCCTAATCCTTTTGCAAATGCTGCTGCATCGGAGCCTACGCTCACTATGCAAGTACCCACCAATGTCGGGTTGGATAAAGAGTTTTCGGTGAATGTGAGGCTGGTTGGCGCAAAAGCTACTGTGAATGCCGATGCGCAACTCAATTATGAATCCAGTGTGCTAGAACTCTTGGATGGCGGAGCAAAATCAGGTTCGCGTTCACTTAAGTTGGGCAGAGACCAAGTTTCCGGTTTGGCAACACAATTGCGCTTTAAGGTGATTACATCCAATCCAGGGCAGACAGAAATCAGCATCCAGAGTGCAACCGCAGAAGATATCGAAAATAGTGATTCCGTAAATGTGACGCTGCCGGCAGCGGCGACAATCAATATCAAATGATGGGTTCACGCGGAATTTCTGATCGATATAAGGGATTTACGCTGATTGAATTGATGATCGTGGTGGCCATCATGGGCATTCTGGCAACGGCTGCTCTGCCTTTTCGCGAATTGATGGTGCAGCGTGAAAAAGAACAGGAATTGCGCACCGCATTGCGGCAAATACGTGCAGCAATCGACGCATACAAGCAAGCTGTCGACGATGGGCGCATTACCAAAAAAGCCGATGAAACCGGCTATCCTCCGCGTTTGGAAGAACTGTTCATGGGTGTCCAGGATGTGAAAAGTCCGCAAAAAAAAATTATTTACTTTCTACGTCGTTTACCCCGAGATCCGATGTTCGTTGAATTGGATGTTGCCGGTACAGCCATTACACCGACTGTCGATACCTGGGGAAAGCGCAGCTATGAAAGTCCATGGGATAGTCCGAAAGAAGGTGACGATGTGTTCGATGTTCATTCGCGCTCAGAAGCCATCGGCCTTAACGGTATTCCTTACCGAGAATGGTGATCAATATGTTTCATCGTCCGATGCATAAAGGTTTTACGCTGATTGAATTGTTAGTGGTGATGGCAATTATCGCGACGCTATTGAGCCTCGTCGCGCCACGCTATTTCAGTTCGCTGGATAAAGCCAAAGAGGCTGTGCTGCGGCAAGACCTCGGCATTCTGCGCAATGCAATCGATCAATTTTATTCTGATTTTGGTAAGTATCCGCTTGATCTGGAGGAGCTCGTCGACAAACGGTATTTACGCAGCATTCCGGTTGATCCATTCACTGAAAGCAAGGAAACCTGGATTGCAGTGCCGCCCAAGAACCTAACAGAAGCGGGCGTCTACGATGTTCATAGCGGCTACGCGGGGCGGGCTTCCGATGGCTCGTTTTATGAGGAATGGTAATTCTGCCCACTGGCCATTTTCTTGGAAAAATAGCATGCCGCGCTTAGAACATGGCTTTGTTTACTTATGGGCATTATTTTCAGTGGTATTGGCCGGAATCGTAATGGCAGGAACGGGACAGATGTGGCAAACAAAATCCCAGCGGGAAAAAGAAGCAGAGCTGATGTTTATCGGCGAAGAGTTCCGCAAGGCCATTATGTCTTATCATAATAGCGGTACCAAACAATACCCGGAATCATTGGAAGATTTACTGAAGGATGATCGGTCGCCCAACGTCAAGCGTCATTTACGAAAAATCTATGTGGATCCGATCACCAACACGACCGAATGGGGACTTGTTGCAGAACCGCCACCCAATACCGGTTCGACAGCAGCCAATAAAGGTTCAGCGCAGAATCAAAGCTCAGCGCAAGGCCAAAGTTCAACTCAGAAGCAAGGTACCACACCCAATCAGAATTTAGCGCCGAATCAGAGTTCAGCAGCTGCCAACACCGGTTCAACACCCACAGCAAGTACTGGTGCTGGTGCTAACGCAACAGCTGCTAATAGTTCAGCACCTGCAAGTAGTAGCTCAGGAATAAGCTCCGGTATTGGCAAAAAAATCATCGGTGTATATAGTCTCTCGGCGAACAAGCCCATCAAAAAAGATCACTTCCCGGAGCATTTTGCGAAATTCTCTGAGGCTTTGACCTATCAGGACTGGCAATTCGTTTATAAACCGGATTCAAAAACGCCTGGGGCAGCGGGAGCAACTCCCGCAAAACCAGGCGCATCATCAACGCCTTCTGCCTCACCATTCTCTCCTCAATCTTCGTCTGGGTCGTCGGGAGCTGCTACCAAGAATTCACCCTTTTCACCGCAATCTGCACCAACAGGTGGCTCTAAGGCACCTGCCACTGGTTTTCCAGACGACGATTAACACATGTCGTGTTGCAGTGCTGCAAGAAAATACATGGCGCATTTTTAGTTTTGATGGTTATTTCTGGCTGATTTTTCTGTCGAGATATTCGACTTTTACTTTTCCGATACCATGCAGGCCGATTTTCTTTGCAGCGCCGTGTGATAAATCAATGATTCTACCTTTTTTGAATGGGCCGCGGTCATTGACAAGAACATCGACATGACGACCATTAGTCAAGTTAGTCACTCTAACGCTGGAAGGTAAAGGCAACGTTTTATGAGCGGCGGTCAATCCATGTGATACAAAGCGCGTACCCATTGCCGTGCGATTGCCGGATTCTGAGCCATACCAGGATGCGGTGCCAACTTCACGGTATCCAGCCGCTGATTTTAATGGATAGTAAGTAACACCATGAACTTTATAAGGCTTATTATAGGCTGCGTTAGGATTGGGCGAACGATGATCGTTTCCGGTTGAGCGCGACGATGAGCCGGAAAACATGGCACACCCGCTGAGTAGTGCGGCCATGAGTAACATGATTCCAAGCGCTTTGGTAGGGATCAGTTGTGGCATAGGAGGATTAAATACACAATTCCGTATATAAAGCAAGAATGATTGTAATCATAACCGATGACAAATGGCTATGCAAAGGTGCTCTGCCGGATTATCAGAGTCTGCAAAATAATGAATTGGTATCAGTGCTCGAGATCGTTTTTAACTGAGGGTACCGAGAGAATTGGTTTCTAAACACTAAAAAACATAACGTATATTAATACCGCCACCCCAATCAGGGCTCCGTTCTGAGAAACCTTTCAAGCCATAAATGTTGAGTCTGAAATTATCACTGACCCTCTGCGAGAGATATAGTGTGAGATCCCTGCTGTCTTGAAGCCTTATTGGCGACTGCCCCATATTGTAACTGGCACCCATTGTGATACTTGGGGATAAACGATAGCCAACACTTGCAGCACCGTACATCACATTATGAAAAGTGATTTCAGACGGATTGCCAAGTATTCTATAACCGAATGTCGCACTCAGCGTAAACTGCGATATCGTTTTAAATAAATCCCCCTGAACTGCATAATCGACTTGGCCAGTCCCTAAATTCTGATGGGCACTCGCTGTTGGGATTTTTAAGCGGGCTGTGATATCGAATGCAATGCCGCTAGGTGCGTGATCAATTAGATTGTAGCTAAACGCAGTGATAATATCGCCTAGGCCGGATTGAGTGGATCTTGTGAGAGATCCATCGCCACCCAAAGGAATACCGCCCGCAAGGCCTAGTGTGCTTATTTTATTCTGCTTTGACTGGTTTGCATCATCGGAGTCATCATCGCTGCCGTTATCGCTGTTACTGCCACTGCTACCCCCATTGTCATCGCTATTGACGGAACCTGAGTTGCTTCCACTGAGCGCCGGTGCTCTTCCCGCGCAATTATTATTGGTTTCATCGCACACAATCATACCACCACTACCGGCGGGACTGCCGCCGAAAAATCCACCGCCTACTATGGTTCCACTACCATCAATACCTCCAATCCCGGGTCCAAGCACATTACCAGGTCCTGTAATATTGAGATAAGGAACAATAACTCTGAACGATATCCGATCCTTGTCATAGCGCGCTGTAAAAGGAACATACCAGATATCAGTCGATTTAGTCCCGCCGTAATTACCCGTTGTAAAATCGGTTGCAGTACTGAAACTAAATCCATTTGCCCACACGACAGAGGAGTTGCAAACAAACGATAAGAGCAGGATGATATTGACCTGCTTAAATGATGATAATTGATGCATGAGAACTTGCTTGTTATTTCAACTGTTGGCCAACTACAACTGAAGTGTATTCAATACACTGCCACAATGTTCCGCCTGCTAATGTTGAATTGATATAACAAGTTCTATGTTTTTGATTTGCACAGAATATTTTATCTACACTTCCTGCGCATAGGGTAAGACTAACAATCTGAAAAGTAAATTAGCATTTCATTTATTTTGACCTAGGTATTTGCTTAGAAATGGACGACTGACTGAATTAATTTTATTCTGTCAATCTACTGAGAACTGAGAACTACGGGAGAATTATCACATTTGCTGTTTGCATAATGATTCTAAAAGCATGGTATATCGTTAAGATTCACACCGGGGAATGAATTACGTTATTCCAACTTTCTCTTCTTGTACCGCAGTGAGTGCGTGCTTCCCTCTTTATCTATCAAAGTGCCTATCGTGATGGCCGCTATGGTCGCGTACTCGATCTGATATATCGGTGTCTCGTAGATTATCTCTGTGATTATCAATATCCCGCGAATTCTCCCTATGGTCACCAGGTCTGTCCCGCAAATTAGATTCTCCTGGTTTTTCAGGTTTATCTATGGGTTTATGATCCGAGGGGTTTTCACGTTTTTCATATGCTTTTTCGGCATGCTCGCGTTCAATTGAACCTGCATGGTTCGATTTCTTTTCACTATTATCTCTAGCCGGAGATGCGTTTTCTGAGCGAGCACTTTCTCTAGGAGAATGATTCTTATCTGGATTAACATTGATTTCTTTTTTTAAGCTATCTTTGCTGCTGCTTTCACTATGACCATTGTTATGGTTTTTACCACCATCATTCTCTTTGGTGGGTTCATTTTCTGGATGATTCTTTTTGTCTTTACCACCGCCATTAGTTTGATTTCTCTCGTATCTTTCCAGTAGTTGAACTGGTGATTCGTGCTTTAATTCAATGTGTTCCGCAATAATTCGCTGATCTGCACCTAATCGACCGCTGACTTGAATGCGTTGATCCTGTCTGAGATCACCTCTTGTGTGGCCCGGTGCCATCTGCACATCGGAGTCAAGCGTGATAGCCCGGTTACTTAAATTGACTTCCTTGTCATTGAATGTATGGACATATCCTTCGATCACCATATGTTCCACATTGCCAATGCTTTGGCGTGTAGGTTCAGTTTGGATATGCTGTGCTTGCAGATGAGCACCATCCCAGTGACCTGCCACACGTACTTCCATACCTTGTGTAAGATTTGTCGGTAATGATTGTTGAACACCATGTTCAACGCGAGCGCCATTAACCTCAAAACCGCTGGCATCTACATGAGTCACATGGCCCACTATTCTGGCTTCTGCAAGCGGTTGAATTGATTCAATACGGGATGCTACGATGGTGCCGCCAGCAAGTCTGTGACCGCTAACTTGCACCCAATCACCAGCTCTCAAGCTTGAAAAATGATCATGATCTCTTGATTGTCCAATTTGTATCGTTTGACCTAATACTTGCACTTCTCGAGTTTCGACGTTAAGACTGCTGATAGGCCCAACGGCAGCATGGATGACTGCAATATTACGTGCTGTAAGCTCACGATCTGTGCCAATCGTACGCACAGCAACTACCTGACCTAACGCCAAATCACGAACCGTGGATGGTCGTCCATCGACAGAGATTGGCGTATTGTCGTCATAGTGAATTTCAACGCCGTTGACACAAATACTCGCAAATCCCGTGATAGTGCCAACAACGCCTGTGCCGCCGATACCGGAATCGCTTGCGACACTTCCAGTTCCGCCGATTCCACTTGCCTGGTCACCGGTTCCTCCTACTCCGCCATCGTAGATGCCTGTGCCACCGATGCCGGAATCGGATACAGTTTTGCTGCCATGAATACCTGTGCCACCAATGCCAGATTGACCGAGAACTACAGGATTAATTGCCGAAGCATTTGACTCGCAATTGTTTTTTGCTAATGCATTCACTGAACATATAAGCAACAAAGTAACAATGCGCGCCAGATAAGCGCTAATATGGTATACCGCTGTCAATGAAATTTTTGTCATCCAAGACTTCTAACGTATTTTTTATTCACCAATTATTGTGTACATCATCTTTTTTCTCAGCAGATATCTCTGGCTCAACAGATTCACTAAAGTAATAAATACCAAATGTCATACGGTGTCGTGGACCACTATTCAGCGCATCATTCTTTTCCAGTTCTATCGCCTCTTTGTTAATGGCGAGTAGAGATTCCATGCCAAAAGATTCAGATTTCTCTGCAAGCATCCTGACGGAATCTGCACTTAATCCATCATAATAAACGCTACGCTCCAGAAATGGTTGATTATCTTGTAACAGATTACTGGTAGCTGCTGCTGCATGATCGTGCAGATTATGGCCAAAATAATAAACTTTTTCATCAAAGCCGTGTACAGGGATAAAAGCAGCTGTATTGAGGCAGACGCGCTTTTTATCGTCAAAGTGAGCTACGCCGAGCCTTAGCCATTCATCAAGCACGACCCGCGAACGAATGTCACAGCTCACGCTGGCAACCAATCCTTCAAAAGAGATATCCCCACCTTCTTTAATAAATCTGGGCAAAGGCTTGGGCTGATTGTTTTCATCCAGATAACGCGTATTACTTGTCCATAGACTTACGAGTCGCGCGCCCATTGAAACTGCTTGCGGGATAATTTCGGTATTTGAATGATCGTAATGGCGTAATCGCTTGATGTCTTTACGATGAATGCCTGTAAGCAAACTTAAGTGACTGTCAGTAGAGGGCTTTCCTCCGATCCTGAATTCTTTCTCCGCCACCTCTACAAAGATATCCTTAAGTAATTCGGATAAATAATTATAAGTAATTCCTTTTGCTAGCATCAATTTGATCAATGGTCGCAACACCCGACGCAATGCAGAAACAAGCGCTGGTGAAAATATTGAAATAGAGGGAAAAACGCAGTGCATATTAAGAATAAGGATATCAGATTATTAAAATAAAATTGCAAATTGATAGCCAATAATATCACGGTACAGCAAACTAGATGTGGGAAACTATTACACATTTTGTTGACATGGAAATATTTCCTACGTAATATGTTTTATGTGGAAAAAAATCACACGCACACATCGCGATAGCGTTTTACCAATGCTGCATCAATTTAAATTAAGGAGAAGTAGCATGAAAAGGTTTTCTCAAACATTACAATTCTTATATTAGGTATAGGCCTTACTTCTACTTCCGTCTTGGCGCGACAAGCAGTCGATGATTATTTGGATATACGTACGGTATAGATAATCCCGTCGAACATATATTGATATTGTTTGAACGAAAAAGACAGCTCAGGGAATATACGTACGGTATAGATAATTCCGTCGAACATATGTGGCGTGAGTGTAGTGTGGATGATGCAAGCAGATATGTACGTCAAAGACACGATGAAGATACCACTGCAGAGTTTGCACGCGATGGCCAAAATGCCAGCGATCGTGAAGCAAGGCGCGTTGGAAAGTTACTTTGGGAAAGTGATTATTTTCAGGGCGATCACTCAAAGTGGTCGAGTACAAAGATGTTGGAATGGCCGTTACTTTGGAAAATTGACCAAGTTTAGGGTGGTCATGGTAGCGTGAATTAAGAAAAATCAGTGACGTCAGACTAACGGCGGAGCTGGGTTAATACAGAAAGAAGTCTAAAGCAAAGTTAATTAATCCATGGAGAGCATTGAATGCTTGATACAAATTTTATTAAAAAGGTCGTGAATCTGACGGTTTATTCGTCAGCAGTTTTAACACTTTTATCAGTGGGCGCTGCTTCTGCAGGTGATAACGAAATCCAATTTCAACTGACCGATAATCCAGGACGCTGGTTTGATACCGGAACGGCAGTCGCAGGAAATCGTTCGATTGCAATTGCCTCGCCAGGTGTACGCGTCAAGTTTTCCGGCAATTCCAATACAGTGCACACGCGCAGCAGTTTGATCTATCCAACAGGTGCTGCCAATATGCCATTCAATACAGAACCCAGAAAAGGTGGCGATGATGTAACCCTGACAACGCCCGGCCTGTATGTTTTTACTTGCAGTATTCACCCCTACATGTTTGGCGCAGTGATTGTCGATGACCCCAAAACAAGTGGCTTGGATCTCGGGTCCTCGATCAGTTTAATCAATGGTATTACTGTCCCCACGAGTAGCGATTTGGCAACGCGTCTGCTGCGAACTTTCTTTATTGCAACCAATCCCGCCAACTGGCAAGACTATGCGAGTAATAAACCTTGGCATGTTACCTATCCGGATGTTGACGTGCGTGTAGATATTGGTGTCGTCAATCTACCTGATGTGTTGAATGCCCGCTATGGCAATGATATCCCCTTGGCTGCACTTGAAAATCCAGAAACACCTGCAGTGGGTGAAGTATGGGTTGCCACGCAGTTCGAAACCACTACAGGAAAAGAAAAACCAGGTACGGTATCAGCAGTAGATGGCACTTCCTGGCAAGTCACCCGCAAAGTGGCGCTACCCTCCATTGATATGAACAATCCACATAATATGTGGACAGACAAGGATCAGAACGTGATTTACGTCACGCAGTGGTTTGACAGTAAGCTGACTGTATATGATCGCCAAACAGGCAAGCTCATTCGCAATGTGTCCGTAGGTGAATCGCCAGCGCACGTGATGACTTTGACGGATAGTGACCGGCTTCACGTCACCAATAACGGCGACACCCGCCCAGACTCTGTGATGGAGCTGGCTCCGCTTGCAACCGGAGTGCTAGGCCGAGTTGATATTGGACGAGGCAATGCCCATGCGCATTGGATGAGTCATGACGGTAAAACCATGGTAACGCCAAACGTCTTTTCAGGCGATTCCACGCAATACAATTTCCATACCGACTCGATCGAAGCCATCTTGCCGGTAAGCAGTCCATTCGGTCATCCGTTGGCGACAGGCATGATGCCGGACGCCAGCAAATATTACGTGGCTAATCTGCTCGACAGCACCATCGCTGTCGTGAACATGGATACTCATCAAGTGACCAAGCATATCAATCTGATAAAAAATTATAACCCTATAACCGGGGCCATTTCCGGACCTGTCGGTGCACTTCCGATTCAAACACCGGTTTCTCCTGATGGAAAAAATATGGTTACCGCCAATACGCTCACAGGCACGATTACCATTGTTAACACGAGCACTGACGAAGTGGTTGCCATGCTGCCATGCGATCCCGGTTGCCATGGTGTGCAATACGGCGCTAAAAAAGGTGGTGGTTATTTTGCGTATGTTTCCAGCAAGTTCTCGAACAGAATGCTCATCGTGGATCCTGATCCAAACGGTGATGGCGATCCATCTGATGCCAAGATTGCAGGTCAAGTAGGGTTGTTCTCTACAAGCACAACACAGCAAGATGACACCATCAAAGGCAATCCTGGAATGGGTGGACAGGGTATCCTGCCGATCCCTCTGGCTTACAACGGTTGGGTTCAGAATCTACCGGCGGCCTGGAGTAATCAATTGACACCGGCACAGCGCGATCCGATTAAATAATTAATTAATATAGAATAAATATAAATAGTGTTTAGCAGAGTCTCTTAATCAAGAACACTATTTATTGTCTCAGACTTACTGAACTTTACTAGGAGAAAACAATGAGCACAGGGCATGATGATTTAAACGACGACATTAACGACGATTCGCCTGACGAAGGAAGCCACAAAGCCTTCCAATTTACCATTGTAGGTGGTGAAGTCACCGAAGTATTTGAAATTAAAGATGGTGTGCGGGAACCCAAATCCATTGACGATGATGGCAGCGAAACTTATACAGTGAGTAGCGATGGCGTGGTGACTCGTACCGAGGT